>JAOAPO010000009.1 GCA_025462945.1 Bryobacterales bacterium | reverse complement strand
AAAGGAGGGACAAACTCAACGCGCGCATACCCGCCAGTCTACATCGGCGGTTGCGCTAAATCGTGCCCGAACCGCTGCTCTTGAGTATGCGAATGTGCCCGTTGCGTGTCTGCAGGTCGAGTGTCGGCCCGCCGCTCCCGATCGCTCCGGTCAGGTGATCGCGCTTCGTCTTCTCACCGCTGAACGTCGACGCCACCTCGAACTCCGTCGTGATCGACGAGTTCGACGTGTCCGCATTCAGACGCGCCGAGGTGTTCCCCGGCAGCCGCACCGTGATCGACCCGTTGCTCGATTGAGCCCGCACGTCGCCCTTCGGAATCTGCGCCAGAGCCAGGTCGATCGATCCGTTCGATGTCTCCAGTCGAATGGGCGCGGTCGGCGATTCGCGCATCGCAATATTGATGGACCCATTGGACGTCTCCGCCTGACAACTGCCAGTCAGGTCCTCGGCCCGGATGCGCCCGTTCGAAGTATGCAGCGAAACGCTGCCCGAAAAGCGATCGATATCGATCGAGCTGTTCGAAGTCCGCGCATCCAGGTCGCCAGTGGCGTTGCCGACATGAATAGACCCGTTGGAGGTCTTCAGGTGCCGCACATCGCCCACCTTGTCGACGTTGATCGACCCGTTACTCGAGGTAACCCTGTCCACCACCGCCTGCCGGGGCACCCGAATCGTCATGCGCACCCCGGAGTTGCCCCGCGACGCGGAAGGCCGGATGGCCCGCACCTCAACTTCGCCGGGCGAGTCATGGGTTTCAATCTTGATCGAATCGCGCAGCCGCTCCGTGGAGCCGAATTTCGTGCCCGTGATGTCTACCTTGTTTTCGTCCCAGCCGACCACCTCGATCTTGCCGTTGAAGCCCTCGGCGATCACACGGCCGTTCGGCTGAAGATCGTAGGAGTAGTGAAAATCCTCCTGGAAGCGGTCGGACGATCCGAGATCAAAGTCGATGCAGCCGGTGAGAAACAGGGAGGTGGCAAGTAAGGGCAGGTAGCGCATAGAAGTTCCTTGCACGGTAGTACGGGTTTGGACCCGGGGCGGTTCGCGAAAAGTTTCGGATTTAGCGGTCCCAGACGCCAAGCTCCATCGTCCGGACGGGCTGCGTGCCGGATTGAGGGTCCCGGTCGTAGAGCCTGAGGCTGGCTGGCTGCCCGGCCGCAATCGGCTCGGGTCCGCCGGGCAGGATCCACTTGCCAACGGTATCCACCCGCTCCGAGTCCTGCGGGACCGGCACGTCCTTCCGCAATCCGACTGCCCGAATCGTCGATCCGGTGATGACGATGATCGAGTCTTCCATCGGGGCCGCCTCAGCAGTGGGGCGCAGCGTGCCCCCGATCAGGACTTTCGTAGCCGACTGTTGGCAACCCGAGAACAGGCCGGCTGCGAGGATGACGAGGAGAATTCGGAACACGGGAAAGAGCAGTATCGCACGCGGCCGGGTCTATAGTGGACGTTTGAACCTTAGCGATCTCTTCGACTCCTCCCTCGTCGGCCGCCGCCGCCAGGTGGGCCTGGAATTCAACGGACGTGAGTACACGTTCGGCGAAATCGATGCCCGTGCCAACCGCCTGGCGAACGCACTGACCGGCCGTGGCCTGAACTTAGGCGACCGGCTGTGCGTCTACCTCGCGAACTCGGTCGAGATGATCGACCTTTACCTGGCTTGCGTGAAGCTTGGCGTGATCTTCGTCCCGATCAACATCCTGTATCGGGAGCGCGAGATGGCCCACATCCTGACCGACGCCGAGCCTGTCGCGCTCGTGACGGACGCCGACCTTGCCGTCAGCGTGCCGATCTGGCGGCCAGCTGAGCTGTCGGCGGAAGCTGCGGTCATGCCGAACGTCCGGCCGCGCGTCCAGCTGGACGGCGATACTCCTGCGGGGATCATCTATACGTCCGGAACCACCGGGACCTCGAAGGGCGCCGTCCTGACGCACAATAACTTCGCCGCGAATGCGGTGAACCTGCTCGCCTGCTGGGAGATCCGGGAAGCCGACCGCTTTCTCCTGGTGCTGCCGCTGTTCCACGTCCACGGGCTCGGCAACGGCCTCCATTGCTGGCTCGCCAGCGGCTGCCGGATGCGCCTTCTCGCCCGGTTCGAGCACCAGACGGCCGCCGACGTCTTCCTCGAGTTCCAGCCCACCCTGTTCTTCGGGGTGCCGACCGTCTACGTCCGCCTGCTGGCATTTTCGGCGGCTGTTGCCCGCGAAATCGGCGGCTTCATGCGACTCTTCGTGTCCGGGTCCGCGCCGCTGCCGGCGCAGGTCTTCGACGAGTTCGAAACGCTGTTCGGGCACCGCATCCTGGAACGCTACGGGATGAGCGAGACGATCATGAATATCAGCAATCCTTACTGGGGAGAGCGTCGCGCCGGAACCGTAGGCTTCCCGCTGCCCGGCATCTCGGCGAAGCTGAGTGAAACCGGCGAGGTCTGCCTCAAAGGTCCGAACATCTTCGCTGGCTACTGGCGGCGGCCCGAGGCGACCCGTGACGCCTTCGCCGACGGTTGGTTCCGCACCGGCGATCTGGCCACGGTCTCGGAAGACGGCTACTTCACGCTCTGCGGGCGGAAGAGCGACCTGATCATCTCAGGCGGCTTCAACATTTACCCGAGGGAGATCGAGGAGTTCCTGCAGGAGCATCCGGCCGTCACGGAAGCCGCCGTGGTGGCACGGCCCGACAAGATGCGGGGCGAAGTACCGGTAGCGTACGTGGCGCTCTCCGAAGCCGTCGAAACGGCAGTCCTCGAAACGCTCTGCCGCGAGAAGCTGGCCTCGTTCAAGGTGCCGCGCGAGTTCATCGTGGTGGAGAAGCTTCCCCGCAACGCGATGGGCAAGTTACAGAAGAATCTCCTGGGGACGACGTGAAGACCGAAGTTCACTAGGCTTCGACCAGCGCGCGGGCGCGCTTGGCATGGTAGAGGTGGCGGTCGGCTTCCGCGACCAGATCTTTGGGCTCGCCGTGGGAACTGGCCATCTCCGCGATACCAAACGACGCGCTCACCGAGAACGAGCTGGCTTCGCCGGCGAACTGCGTTTGGGCGAAGCTTAGCTGGATCATCGCCGCGATCTCTTTCGCTCGCGCCGCTGCTGTATGCGGCATGGCAATGATGAATTCATCGCCGCCGATGCGCGCCACAAAGTCCGTGCGTCGGATTCTGGCGCGGAGCGTGTCCGCGAACTGCACGAGAACCTGGTCGCCGATCTGGTGTCCGTGCTGGTCGTTGACCTGCTTGAATCGGTCCAGATCCCAGATGCACACCGTCAGAGGTTCTCGGGCCTCGCGAGCCAGG
>JAOAPO010000640.1 GCA_025462945.1 Bryobacterales bacterium | reverse complement strand
CGCGTATATTGAACGCATGGTCGTTGAACCGTACGCCGCCCGAAGATGCAAAGTTCGGCTGATCCAGTGCCGCCGTGATGTTCGGAGCCGGAATCAGCTTCAACAGATTCTGCGTCTGCGGTGACAGCTTGCTCGTCGGGATCACATTCCCCACAAACTGCTGCCGTGTCGCCGGAGTCGTGCCCGTAGTCGGGTCGAAGATATTGATTCCCGTCGCACTCATATCGCCCAGCCGTTCCGCGAGTGACGGCACGCGCAGCAAAGCCCCGCCGCCCGTATTCCGCCGCGTGCCCTGATAATCGCCGAAGTAGAACAGCTTGTTCTTGATCGCCGCCGCGCCGAACGAAGCGCCAAACTGGTTCCACTGCGTCAGCGGAATCAACCGGCCATTCGAATTCGGAATCACCTTGCTCTGCGTGAACGGATTCCGCGCAATCATATGGTCGTTGCGCAGAAACTCGAAGGCCGACCCGTGCATCTGGTTCGTCCCCGACTTCGTCTGCGCGCTCACCACACCCGCGCTCGCCACCCCAAACTCGGCATCGTAATTCGCCGTCGTGATCTTCGCTTCCGTCACCGACTCCAGCGTCGGGTTGATAACGATCCACCCCAGCACCGCATCATGATTGTCCGTGCCGTCCAGCAGGTGCGAAGTGCCCGCAAAGCTCTGCCCGTTCACCAGCATTCGGTAAGACCCCTGTGGATTCTCGGCCGAGGCAGCCGTCATCGACGTCGGGAAGCTCACTACGCCCGGCGTCATCAGCTGGAAGTTCGTAAACCGCCGGTTCAGAACCGGCAGCTCCGTCACTGTCCGCGTCGAATACGTGGCAGCCACATCGCTGCGCTCCGTCTTCAGGATCCCGGCGTCCGACGATACTTCCACCGTCTGATTCACCGCTCCCAGTTCCAGCGTCGCGGCCACACGAACTTCCGTGTCCACCGAGACCGGCACACGATCCTGCACGTATGCCTTGAATCCCTCAGCCTCCACGCGCACCCGATAAGAGCCGGCAATTAAAAATCGCTGAGAAAAATTGCCTGACTCGTTCGTCGTCGTGTTCTGTGTTACATCACGCCCCAAATCTGTGATGGCTACTTTTGCGTTTGCGACCGCGGCGCCCGTCCCGTCGGTCACGGTTCCCACGATTGTGCCGTATACCGCCTGCGCCCATACAGACGATGCAGTCAGCACCATCGAGCACAACAGCAAAATCAACTTCCTGGTTGACATACTTTCTCCTTGTCGGTTCGCGGTGCACAAACCCCTGATGCTCTGCCCGCTACCCCTTTGTCACGCGAGATTCTATTCATTTCAACGCTTAAAGTCAAACGTCCCCCCGCCCGCAGCGTGTTCCCTCAGTGTCCTGTGGCTTCGGCAGACTTGCCCGCCATCGTTACGTGCGCATCGCTTCGCGCTTTAGACCGCAAAATGCAAAAAACGCCCCGCAGCAATGCGAGGCGTTTCGAACCAAAGAGATTCTCGTAATGGCGAGAGTTTACGCAGTCTTGCGGCGGCGCAGCCAGACAGTCAGCCCCAGTCCGCCCACGATCAACAGCGCGCTGGCGGGTTCCGGTGCATTCGTGTCATTCACCAGCAGAACGGAATGAGCTCCGCTGATCGATGAGAAAGTTGCCACGGCATTGAGGTTAGCCAGATCTACGGTGTTCAGTGTCGAATCACTGTTCCGTGCTACGTAAAGCAGCTGTGTCGCGATATCGAAGGCCAAACCCTGCGGGTTGCCGCCGCCACTCGAGACTGAGCTCAGATACGCCCCGGTGCCTGCGTCGAAAACCTGGATGTCGTTCCCAGGTTCGTAGCATGCGGCACCAGTGCACGTCCCGCTGTCCGCCACATACATCTTTCCATCCGCGAAAACCATGCTGCGCGGAGTGGATATTGACGAGTTGTTGTACGACGCGCCGTTAACAGACGTATCGGCGAAAATGCTGTACACACCCAAATCCCGGCGCAGTACGCCGTGTGCTCCGCCTGACCCCACAAACAGATCGCCGTTCGTTCCGAAGGCTAGTTCGGTCAAGTTGGAATAGCCAGTATTTACGGTGTTGGTAACCGTACCCGTGCTGTCCACGGAGATCACCGAAGCACTCGCCTGGAACTGAGACACCAGCAATGTGGAGCCGTCGAACAAAAGACCATACGGGTTCGCGATAAGCGAGAAATCCGTCACGTTCCCGCCACTCACGGTCTTGACCTTGCCGGCACCGAAATCAGCCACGAACAGATCGCCATTCGAACTCATCGCCAAACCTCTGGCGGATGTGAACCCTGTGGCGTAGACGCTCGCCAACCCGGCATTATCCACGCTATACACTGTGGTGTTAGTGCTCACAAACATGGCGCCCTGCAGGCTGAATACTCCAAGCCCACCCAGAACTGCCAATAATCCTGCTGTTACTCTCATTCTTTGTCCTCCGGCCCGGATGTGCCCGAGTCTAATAATAGTATTACAAAGAACAAAACACATCCCAAAATATTGTGAGTAGCGATACGCCAGAGTTCCGACTGGCGCCACCTTTTGCCCCGCAATGCCGCCTCGCCCCCTCCACCGATTAACATCCGCCTCGACGAAGCCCCCAACCCCCGGAACCGGTTGAGGCATCCAGATCGAATCGCCTCTGAATATGCAGCCAGTACTGGACCGACGTTCCAAAGTAACGTCCCAGCCGAGCAGTCGTATCGGCCGAGATACGAGGTTTCCCGTTCACGATCAGGCTAATCCGATTCGCCAGCCCGTCGATGCTGATCTGTTCATCCGCATGTCTTCCGCAAGTATGCTGCCCGGGTGAACCGGAGGCAACATCTCGTCACTACTGGTAGTAGCTGATTTCACCATCAGGTCCACTAGCAGTCCGGGGCTAAACTGATTTGCGGCGAGGCTGGGAAGCGAAGCTGGGCGGAACCCGACTTATGTATCCAGGCGTTACCAAAGCGCCAGAGGTTACGCCGCCCGCTGCTTTCCCGCCATAATTTCACACGGGTCTGGTTCAGCGCAGAGGATTTGCAGCAGACGCAAGGTAAAAGCAAGGGCTTGCGCTCTTTCCTGCACTTGTCTGGGCGTACCGCCACCTGCGATCCCCCTCATCAACAGCCCCAAATTGAAAGCTGCCGCATGGATCAGCAGACGCTTCAGGATATTCGGGTGTCGGCGCAGATGCGTTCGTCTCATCGCTCCGGTTTCGTAGATATGAGCGAAGCTTCTCTCTACCTTCTCGCCACGCTGTCGCAGTAGCCCTTTGCCTCGCTCGCCCCTGATCCGACGCCGATTTCCGTACACCGATTCCTGCTCCGCCTCTTTGCCTGACCAGCGTCGCCGGCCACGGTCCGGCTCCGAGCAATAGCTCCGCACGTTCCACTCTTTCGGTGTTCGCAACACTTCATTGCTGTGGTAGCCCTTGTCCAGAACCAGCTCGACAGGACCATCGGCGCTGACTCCCGAAGTCGGCTTATCGACCGCGACAGCGCAAATGTTTTCGCCAGCCTGGCACAAGGTTTTGAGCACCGTTTGCGTGTCGCCCGCCGTCGCCGAATGCAAAACCACCGCCACGACCGCGCCCGTCTCCAAATCCACCGCATGTTCGGCCTTATGCGCCAGGTGCGTGCGACCGTCCTTCATCTTCACAATCCGCGAATCCGGATCTTCCGGGCTTTTCCACTCGTCGTTGGAGCCTTTTCGCGCGCGCTTGCGGTCCAGTTTTGCGAGTTGCTCGCGGGTAGGCGTCTCGATCCCGCTCTCGGCTGCGAGTTTCTTCAGAAAGTCGTTGTACGCTTCGCCTGTCCCTCGGTGGACGATGGAGCGAAGGGCCGCGTTGGCTTCCAGAGTTGTCCCGTCAATAGAGACGGTGTTGCCTTTCATCAGACCCTGTTCGGCCAGCAGCTTCAGTACCCAGCCAAACACCGTCCGGTGAGTTTCCACATCGATCAGCCGCCTCGTTCGAGAGATGGTGGTGTGGTCCGGGGTGCTATCGTGCAGTTCGATGCCGAGGAACCGGCGCAGCGCCAGTGAGTCGGCCACCCTCCACGCAATGCCCCATTCCGAATCGATGCCTTCGAAGTATCCGACCATCAGCAGTCGGAAGTAAATGCCGGGAGCCAGACCCGGCCTTCCGGTTTTCGAATAAAACGGCTTGCAGGCGTTCGCGGCGAAGCCGTCAAACTCGCCTGTGTCCAGAATCTTGTTCAGACGTTCGTAGAACGGGTGCCCTCCGGAGGTCCGAAGTGATGCGGTCTCGACCCACATCGCCTCCTGCCCCTGCCGACTTCTTCTGCCCAGCGACATGCTTAAATCGTAAAGCGGTTTTTGCTTTCACGCCAGGTTCAAATGGCGTTGCACCCCGGGCTGCTAG
>JAOAPO010000639.1 GCA_025462945.1 Bryobacterales bacterium | reverse complement strand
CGAAGATGCACAGTATCGTGAAATTCAAAAGGCCGTCGTAGATGTGCATCTTTTAGATACAGTTCATACGCCGGCCCAGTATACAACAACGTTAGTTGTCTTACGAATCACGCTTACGCGTGCTGGTCGATGAGGCCCTGGAGATCGCTCTTACCAGTGGCTCCTACGCGCTGCCCCACGACCTGGCCGCCCTTGAAAACGAGAATGGTCGGGATGCCGCGGACCTGATACCGCATGGCGGTGGCGCCGTTCGAGTCCACATCGAGCTTACCGATCTTCGCTTTGCCGAGGTTTTCGGTGGCTAGCGCGTCGATGGTCGGGGCGATCTGACGGCACGGGCCGCACCAGGTGGCCCAGAAATCGACGATAACGGGGGTTTCGGATTTCAGGACTTCAGTTTCCCAGTTGTCGTCGGTGAATGTGAGTGTGTTCGGTCCAGCCATATTGTGTCCTTGTAAGTCCTCGTTCAAGATAGTAGATTCGTTACCCCGCAAAAGGATGCAGGTTGCGGTACAGCGCGGAATACTCGGCTGCGGCGCCGGCCCACGAGAAGTCTTTTGCCATGCCTCGCTGCATCATGCGCGTCCAGGCCGCCCGGTCGTGCCATGCGCGGCACGCAAGCCGGATGGTCTCGAGCAGTTCTCTTCCATTGTAATCGGCGAACTTGAACCCGGTCTCTGCATCGATCGTGTCATCGAGTCCACCGGTAGCCCGAACCACCGGGACCGTGCCGTAGCGCAGGCTGTAAATCTGGTTGAGACCGCACGGCTCGTAGCGGCTCGGCATCAGGAAGATATCACCACCGGCTTCGATTCGGTGCGCTAACGCATCGTCATAACCGATGCGAAGACCGACTCTGTCAGGGAAGCTGGCACGGAGGTGCTTGAAATATTCCTCGTACTTTTGCTCGCCGTTGCCGAGGACCGCGAGGTAAACATCATCTTCCTGAAAGAGCGTATGAGCGATTCCGGCGATCAGGTCGAAGCCTTTCTGGTAGGCAAAGCGAGAGACGATGGAGAGCAGAGGGCGGTCAAGAGCCACATCGGGAAGGCCGAGTTCGCGCAGCAATTCACGTTTGCACTCTGTTTTGCCACCGAGGGAGTCGGCGGAGTAGTGGGCAGGGAGCGCGCGATCCGTTTCGGGATTCCAGCGCGAGTAGTCGACGCCGTTGACGATGCCGGTCAACGAGGCGGAACGGGCACGCAGCAGACCGTCGAGGCCGAAGCCATGTTCGGGTGTCTGAATTTCCAACGCATAGCGACGACTGACGGTTGTCAGGGCGTCCGCATAGACTAGACCCGCTTTCAGAAAGCTGATATCGCCCCAGAACTCGATGAGATCGGGACGGTAAAGCCATGGCGGCAGAGAAACGTCGTCCATTTTCTCGCGCGGGAAGATCCCCTGATAGCCCAGATTGTGGATCGTCATCACGGTACGGGCGGCAAGGAAGCTCGGGTCGGCGGCGTCGAACGCGCGAAGGTAGACGGGAAGAAGGCCAGACTGCCAGTCGTGGCAGTGATAGATGTCGACCGGAAAGAGAGTCCGCGAGATTTCAAGCGCGGCTTTGCAGAGCAGAGCGTAGCGGATGTGGTTGTCGCCAAAATCACCGAAGTGATCGCCGTACAGGCCGTTCCTGCCGTAGAGCCCGGCGTGGTCAACGTGAAAAATCGTCACGCCATCGGTGATGAGGCGGTAGATGGCCACGTCATAAATCGCACCGCCGAGGGCGATCGGCATGGAATCGACGATGCGTTCGGAAGGTGCGTCAAAGCCGTGCATGTAGCGCGGAATTACTACGCACACCGCGTGTCCGGCTTGGGCAAGCGCTTTGGGCAGGGCCTCCAAAACGTCTGCCAGACCACCAGTTTTGGCCCAGGGGCTGGCTTCGGAGGAAACCATCATGATTCGCGGAGGGGTTGGAGCCTGGGTGAAACGGGAAACGGGCATCTTCAGTCCAAAACAATGTTAAACTAGCCCTTCGAGTACAAGCGTTTTGAAGCGACTCCTGCCCCTTACGGTCCTTCTCCTCAGCCTCTGCTCCGGTGGTTTCGGTGCGGATTCGCTGCAGCTGGAAGCGAACGAAAACATCTTTTGTGTGCTCGCGGCCATCAACGCTGCCGGGTACGACGACGGGCTGCGCCTGCCGGACAATCACCCACTGCGGATTCAGTTGCGCGAATACCTTGCGTCACAGGATTTGAAGTCCGTGGCCGAGCTGAAGAAGTTCTTCGGGACGAACGGTCGCCGCAAATCGGCCGCACAGGATTACGCTCAGTACCTTTCCTATGCACTTTCGGTCACCGGTCCGCCTGATTTCGGGTGGAAGACGCGCGATGTGGAAATTCCGCCGGATGCGAAGGCGCTTGAAGGTCTGACTCCGCTGCTGATCGACTTCTACCGCGAGGCGCGCCTCGACCGGGTCTGGCGCAACGCTCTGCCCGCGTACGAACGCGAGATGGAGAAGTATCAGGCTCCGATCATCGCCATGACCCAAAAGGTAGATGGCTACCTTCGCGTGCCTTCCGCAGGTTATCTGGGGCGGCACTTTCAGGTGAACCTCGATCTGCTTTCCGCTCCCCAGCAGGTGCAGGTTCGGAACTACGGCGACGATGCGAACGTGATCGTGACCCACTCAGCCGAGCCGAAGATGTACGACATCCGGCATGCTTATTTGCACTATCAGGTGGATCCGATTGTGATCAAGTACGGGATCGACCTGCAGCAGAAGCGGTCGCTACTCGATCTGGTGCAACTCGCTCCTCTGGAAGACACCTACAAGAGCGACTTCGTGATGCTGACGAATGAGAGCCTCATTAAGGCCATCGAGTCGCGGCTGGATAAGAATCCGGGCGCGGTGGATATGGCGATGAAGCAGGGGTTCGTCATGACAAAGCTTTTCTCGGAACAGTTGCCGGTTTTCGAGAAGCAGCAGCAGGGGCTTCGCTTTTACCTGGAAGACATGGTGAAAGAGATCGATCTGAAGGCCGAGTCGGCGCGGATCTCGGGCGTCAAGTTCGATGCAGGCCAGTTGCAGCGCAAGGGCAAGCAGATCGTGACGGATGTGACGCCGGAGCTTTCGCAGTCAGGCAAGACGAATGCGCAGGCTGAGGAACTTTACACCGCGCGTACTTTGGATAAGGCGAAAGACCTGTACCTGAAGTCTTTGCAGCAAAAGGGCTCTGACGAAGACCATTCTCAGGCCTGGTTCGGGCTCGGGCGAATTGCGCTACTGGAAAAGCAGCCCGAAGCCGCAGTGAAACTGTTCGACAAAGCGATCACCTCCTCGCCCGATGCTTTCACCAAGGGCTGGAGCTACGTTTACCTCGCGCGGCTTGCCAAAGCTGCGAACGAGCCGGCAAAGGCGGCACAGTACTACCAACTGGCGCTGGCGGTACCCGGAGCTTCCGAGAAAGTAATGGAAGCCGCCACGAAAGAAGCAAAAACCATCAATCAGGAGACCTCAAAATGAGGCGTTACGCCATTATCGTTACCGTTCTGTTCGCCAGCGCCGTTGCAGCATTCGCGCAGGGCGGCAAGCAGATGAAGCCCAAGTCCAAAGCCGAAGAAGCGGCCATCAAGGCCCTGTTGGGCGCACCGGACCTGGACGCCCGGATCAAGGCCGCCGACGAGCTGATCACCAAGTTCGCGGATACCGAATTCAAGGCCTTCGCCCTCTACACCGAAGCCGATGCCTATGCCCAAAAGGGCAATGTGGAAAAGGCGATCGTCTATGCAGAGCAGACTCTCGAAGCCGATCCCAAGAACTACCAGGCACAGGTCCTGCTCGCCAAAGTCTACGCACAGGGCGTGAAGCCGACCGATCTGGACAAGCAGGAAAAGCTGACGAAAGCATCGAAGTACGCAACCGACGCTTTGGCCAACGTCGCCACCGCGGAGAAGCCGAATCCGCAGTTGACGGATCCGCAGTGGACTGAGATGAAGAACGACTTCATGGGTCAGGCTCATTTCGCGCTCGGTGTGGCCGCTGCTTATCAGAACAAGATGGATGAAGTGACCACCAATTTCACGAAGGTCGCTGAACTTGATAGCGACCCGGTTGACCTCGTGCGTGGCGGCCGTGTTCTGATGGACCTGAAGAAGTATGATGCGGCGATTCCGTGGTTTGAAAAAGCGGCTGCCGCGAAGGACGTGAGTCCGCAGATCAAGCAGATTGCCGAATCCGACCTGAACCGTGCGAAGTCTATGGTGAAGAAGTAAACAGCTTGCGCCCAAATTTCGAGGAACTGGAAAAGCTTCTCGGGTATTCGTTCCGCGACCGTGCCGTGCTCGTTCGTGCTCTGACTCATAGTTCGAGCGCGAACGAGGCATGGGACCCTGCCTCAGCAGTTCCCAATCAGGGCCCACTCGACAACGAACGTCTGGAGTTTCTCGGCGATTCAGTGCTCGGCTGGCTCGTCAGTGAGTACCTCTTCCAGCGCTTTCGGCTCTTCAACGAAGGCCAGCTCTCGCTGCTGAAAAATCACCTTGTGAGTTCCGGTCATCTGCAATATGCGGCTCGCCGGCTGCAACTGGGCGACTTCCTGCAATTGGGCAAGGGCGAGGAGTCGGCCGGAGGGCGCAGTAAGCAGCGTCTGCTGGTGAATACTTTCGAAGCCGTGCTCGCGGCCCTTTATCTGGACGGCGGCGTGGACCCGGCGCGAAAGATGCTGCTCGATCATGCCATGCCGGACGATGCGGAACTGCAGCGTATGGCTGGCTGCGGGCCACCCCATGATTACCGGGCGGAACTGGACCGTATCTCCCGCGAGCGCGACCTGCCGCGTCCGGAGTACCAGTTGTTGGGGGAGTCTGGGCCAGGGCATGCCCGTGTTTTCACTGTGGAAGTGAGGATGGGGCGGGAGATCGCGGCGTCAGCGGATGGACCTTCCAAGAAAGCTGCGGCCCATAAGGCTGCGCGGGAAGTCTGTCGCCGGCTGGACCCGAAGAGTGCGGCCGCGAATGAGGCAGACTCACCGGAACCGATAGTCCCAGGCGTTTTGTCGAATCGCGTTTAGTTCGTTCTCGCTGAAGCCGAAGTGGCTGGCGGCCAGGGCAAATTCACCCGCAAGGTCGCAGTCAAAGATACCCGGATCATCGGTGTTGAGCGTGATGATGACCCCCTGATCGAAAAGCTGGCGCACGGGGTGAACATCGAGCGAACTGGCTGCCCCTGTCTTCAGATTGCTGGTGATGCAGACTTCCAGAGGGATACGCTCCTCGCGGAGACGCCGCACCAGATCGGGGTCGTCGATGGCCCGAATTCCGTGACCTATGCGTTCCGCGCCGATATCGAGAGCCTGGCGTACGGAATCGGCCGGGCCCGTTTCGCCGGCATGGGCGGTGAGCCGCAAACCGGCGTCCTTCGCATACTGATACGCGTCTTTGAACAGGTGGGCAGGGCCGCGGAGTTCGTCGCCGCCTACTCCGAACGAGACAGCGCCGTCTCCGACATGCTCAGCTGCGAGCCGCGCTACTTCCATGACGTGATCGGCGCCGAACTGGCGGATGGCGTCGAGATTCCAGACGATCTTGATTGCGGAACCCTGCTGCGCTTCGCGGACCGCCTGCCACACGTGTTTGAAATCGAATCCCCGCCAGAGAGCGACGCCGGCGGCGAGAGTGACTTCCGCATAGGTCACATGTTGGCGCTCCAGATTCTCGATCATGCGGCGCGTAATCAGGGCGTAGTCGGAGGGGTCAATCAGGCGCTGCGCCACGAATTTGAAGCAGTTGATGAAGCCCATGAAGTCTGTGAAATTCCAGACTTCGGCAACGGCTTCGGGCGTGAGGTTGGGATCGAGCAGACGGACCGTCTCGCGGTCCACTGTGCCTTCGAGATGCAGGTGTAGTTCGGCGAATGCCATCACACCTATAATGAAGGGGCCATGAACGCCGCCGACATAGAAGCGATCGCAGGCGGGTACCACGGCGACGCTTTCAGCGTCCTGGGTCCGCATCTTAGTGAAACGCCGAAAGGGGCCGAAACGTGGGCAATTCGCGCGTTTCTGCCGCAGGCGAAGACCGCCGCCGTGGTGCATAACCGCACGGAAACAGCCATGTCGAAGGTGCATCCCGACGGCTTGTTCGTGGCTGCGTTCGACCGTGAGCCTGGGCTCTACCAACTGAAAATCGAGGATTTTCAAGGCGTGTCGACCGTGATCGAAGACCCTTATCGCTTCGGGCCTCTCATCAGCGATTACGACCTGTATCTGCATGGCGAAGGCACGCTCCAGGAAGTCTGGAATACGCTGGGTGCCCATGTGGTGCGGGTGGGCGATGTGGAAGGTGTTCGGTTTGCGGTCTGGGCACCGACGGCCGCGTACGTTTCGGTTGTTGGTGATTTCAACGAATGGGATACGCGGCGGCATCCGATGCGGCTGCGGAATGCCGGGGTATGGGAAGTCTTCCTGCCGTGCGCGAAGCCGGGGCAGGCGTACAAGTACCTGGTCCGCTCAAAGGTGGGCGACCAACAACAGCAGAAGGCCGATCCGTTTGGGTTTGGCAGTGAGGTGCCGCCCCGCTCCGCTTCCGTAATCCGGGGGACCAACACCTACACCTGGAACGATCAGGGCTGGATGGAGCATCGGGCATCGGTGAATCCGCTGCGGGCTCCGATGACGACGTACGAACTGCACCTGGGCTCGTGGAAACGTCATGCGGACGCGACACCGCTCACGTATCGCGAACTGGCCGTCGATCTGGTGGACTACGTGAAGAGCACCGGCTACACCCACATCGAGCTGCTGCCGGTTGTGGAGCATCCGTACACAGCGTCGTGGGGCTACCAGGTGATCGGCTACTTTGCGCCGACTTCGCGCTTCGGCGATCCCGACGATTTCCGATATTTGGTGGACTGCTGCCATCAGGCGGGCATCGGCGTGATTGTGGATTGGGTGCCTGCCCATTTCCCGCGTGACGCGCATGGTCTGGCCCGTTTCGACGGCACTGCGCTGTACGAGCACGACGATCCGAGGCAGGGTGAGCATACCGAATGGGGCACCCTGATCTTCAATTTCGGGCGCAACGAGGTGCGGCAGTTCCTGATCGCCTCGGCCATGTTCTGGCTGCACGAGTACCATATCGACGGCCTGCGCGTGGATGCGGTGGCGTCGATGCTTTACCTCGACTACGCGCGTGAGCCGGGCGGCTGGATTCCGAACCAGTTCGGCGGGCGAGAGAATCTGGAGGCGATCGAGTTCCTCAAGCGGTTCAACGAACTGGCGCATCAGGTTCCAGGCGTGTTCACGATCGCTGAAGAATCCACATCGTTCCCCGGGGTCTCGCGGCCGGTTTATTCAGGCGGCCCCTTTCGGCGATTGCCGCACTCACTGCCCAGCACACGCGCGGCGTGACGGCGGTGCACGTGCCCCCCGTGGCTTTCCTGCGCGCGCAGATCGATGCCTGCTTCGATGATTTTCGCATCGGCGCGGTCAAGCTGGGCATGCTCGCCAACGAGGAAGTGATCGACGCGGTCGCCGACGCGCTCGAGCGTCACCGGCCCGCCTTTATCGTGCTCGACCCTGTCATGGTGGCGACCAGCGGCGCGCGCCTGCTCGAGCCGGATGCGCTCGATGCGCTGCGTACACGCCTGTTCCCGCTGGCGACGATCCTCACGCCCAACATACCGGAGGCCGAGTTGCTGCTCGGCCAGCATATCAATGATGATGCGGCTGCCGAGGCTGCACTGGACGCATTGCGGGCGTTGGGCACGCAAGCCTTGCTGCTCAAGGGCGGACACCTGCGGGGCGCCGGCGCGATGGTCGATCGTTATTGCGACGCTAACAAAAGGCTCCAGTTCACACACCAGCGTATCGATGTCGAGGGGCATGGCACCGGTTGCACGCTCGCGTCGGCGATCGCGGCGAATCTGTGCCGAGGTCAAGCCTTGCACGCCGCCTGCGAAGCCGCTGCGGACTATGTGCATGGCGCCTTGCGGCATGCGCTCCGTCCCGGGCGCGGCGAGGTCGCGGTGCTGAATCATTTCTGGCAGTCCGTGTGCCACGGGATCGCCACGGCA
>JAOAPO010000636.1 GCA_025462945.1 Bryobacterales bacterium | reverse complement strand
GTGAGCATCTGCGTGAACACATGGTCCTCGGGATGCAGGAACCGCACAGGGCCGAAATCAAGCACACGACCCGCTGAATCAACTGCCACGACAAACCCCTTCTGACATTGCATTGGATGAATGAATCATGCAATTAATGCAGAACCGGCGCAAATCCGGAGGTCAATGGCCCGTCTCAGACAATGCCCTTAGGTCGCGCCGGTACAAGTCAACACTCGAGGCGTGGCTGAGATCGGCAGTAGAATGCGACATTACCGCAGGTCAGCGCATTTCTGGCATCCAGGCGATCCACGCAGGAAAGACATGCGAAGGAAGGGTGATCATGCATCAGATGCAATAATCACGATTCAACCTTACATAACCTCCGTTATCGGCGTTTCAGCGCTTACTGCGCAGATGTACATTTCGGCGCCGTTGTCCTGTCTCATCTAAAGTGGCCCAGTCTCATTACAGATGGACCATTAATGGTTTCTGTCTCACTATAGTTGGCCCACCGGCCCATAACCCGCGTATTTCCGGGGACCTGGCGTCATCGGCACTTGCTGCGATTCTGCGTTTTGGGCCAACTGTAGTGAGACAAATCGGAGAAAATCTGTCTCACTACAGTTGGCCCAACCCCGAGTTTCCGGGGTTTTCGTGGGCCAACTTAGATGAGACAGGACAGCCGTGATGTGGATTGCCAGTCTTGTTGGCGAATTGCCAAACGATCTGGCGAGTTTTGCCAGCGAGTTAGCGAATCGCCGGTTCCGATCGGCCACGCGAGCCGCGAATGGTGCGCGCTGTACCGGGTCGCTGCCTGGCCTCGGCGATGCAGACCAACCCTGAGCTCCACTGAAACGAACTTTTCGCCAGTTCTATTGGCAACACGAGCCGCTCGAGATCTGCTCATGCAGGTCCGTTCTTCTGGGTCAGCTGCCCGCACCGTTGGCCAATAAGGGGCACCCGAATTCCCGCTTGGGCCACGCTCCTGGGCTCGCCAACTGGGTTGTCAGTCTCGCCAACTAAGCTGGCAAGCCACACGTGAGCCTAAAATTGAGTCATGAGCGAGATGACCGTAACTGACGCGCGAAGCCGGCTGTCCGAGGCGGTCGATACCGCCCGGGTAAACCACGAGCCCGTCTACCTGTTGCGCCGGGGTCGCCGCGTTGCCGCGTTGATCGATGCCGAGGATCTCGCTACCTTGCTTGAGGCTGCCGAGGATCTGGAGGACCTCCGGGCGGCGGACGCCGCGCGGACCGAAATGGTGGAGACGGGCGAGGGTGCCGTGCCGTGGGAGGAAGTCAAGGCCGAGCTGGGCCTGGCGTGAGCTATGCGGTCCAAGTCACGCCGGCCGCCGTCCTGCAGTTGCGCAAGCTCCCGCCCGATGCCCGCCGGCGCGTCCGGCCATCGAACTCCTCGCCGATACGCCACGCCCGCCGGGTGCCAAAAAGCTCGCCGGCAGCACCAACGACTGGCGTGTCCGTACCGGTGATTACCGGATCATCTACGAGATCCAGGACGCACAGCTCATCATCCTGGTTGTTGCCCTGGGCCACCGGCGGGACATCTACCGGTATTAGGAACTGACGACCTGCCCGCCGCCGAAGCCCGACTGGATGAAGAGGGGAACGGTGAACCACTCCCGATTGACGTCGTGCCCCGGACAGGCCAGGCACCTCTCCCCCGCAACGAACGGCGCTGGCCCGACGAAAATCCGCTATCGGCGTCGAGTATCCGTCAAAAGAGGCTGGATTGGAGGCCCGGTTCACACGTCACGGTGTTCGCGGGTCAAGCCGAACATGACCTATCGCTCAGGGCTGCGGTGAAGCTCCGCGATCACCGAACCCAGCACGAGCACGTCCTCATCTGACAGCCCCTGCAGGCCGCGGAGAGCGGCGTCCAGGTCCGCTCGGCAGGCGCAGCCTCCGTTTGCCCGGAACCTGATCCACAGATAAAGCAGGGTGAAGTCGCCATCATGCAAGCCGTTTCGGGCCCTGCGCAGCAGGTCATCGACGTCCAATACTTTCTCCCCCACTGGCTCGTGTCGTTCCGGCACTGCACCCACCTGACCGAGCGGCCTGCCGGACCGGTGGGCAGGTTTGCCCTGAATCCGGCGGGGCCGGGCTGCGGCGTGCATTGGGTGCGCGGACGGTTGTCCGGGATAAATCTGTTGCCGGCGTTCCGGTATCAGACCTGCCGCGGGTGGTCTACCATTCCTGGTGTTCGCGGGTCAGTCCGAAGGGGACAGCATCGCTGAGGTCGACCGTGAAGGAAATGTTGTCGTGTTGGGTGACCAGGATTCCCTGACGCCCTTCGTGCATCGCCTGTGTCATGGCGGCTGCCACGGCTTCGTCGAGCTGGCGTTCCATGCTGGCACGGTCGGTTGCGGTGACTGCGATTGGGAGGTCAGCAGTGGTTTTCATGTGGGTCTAACTTTCTCGTGTGTCGGTTGTTTGGTTGGCTCTCAAGAGCTTCCGCCGAGCGGTAGCGGCTATTACGTAAAGCTAGGGCTTAAAAGGGGCTAATCGGCGCCCGTGCGAAGCACCGCCAGCGAGGTTTCGTAGGCATGGCGCATGCCATCCTCGATCGGCGTTGCGCGGCCACTCCTCGGAAATAATTTCTACGCCCCAGTGACCGTCGAATCCAGTGCTAAGAATCGCGTCCATGAAGGCGAAAACATCGAACTCGCCCTCGCCGGGATATATCTACGCCAATTGCAGCTGTCTTCAATGAGGGTGCCTTGAGGAGCCGCAGTCGCGTCATTGAGTACAACGAGGAAGATCTTGTCGTGCGGAACCGTAGCGACCAGCTCGTCGTAGTTATGCATCCCAGACCGATACACGTGCCAGATGTCAACACAAAGACCTGCCATTGGATGATCGGCGGCAACAATCAACTCCGATGCAGAGCGCGGGTCAGAGAAGTGCGCGAACGGGATGAACTCCATGGCCAAGCGGGCCCCCACATCCGCAGCCTGGTCGGCAAGAAGACGGCAACTCCCTAACGTACGTTTCGAATGGCACATCGGTGAGGTGGAGATTCGAACTGATCTTGATCGTCTCGACATTCATACGACTGGTGGCCTCCAGAAAGCGTTTCCGACCACTGCACTCCTCCATTTGGGAAACGATTAAGCCTGTTTGGTGGCTCCCCAAGTCATCGGTTCTCGGTGACTTTCAGGCCCAGCGCAGGACGCGGTCTTGATGGACTACGCATCTCCCGAGACCGTTATTCATTCGGGTTAGCAGCTGCCCGGCCGTACGGAGCTATTCCCACCTGTGCTTGGGAAGAAACTACCACTGATCTCCGTGTCAAACAAGCGTCTGTTTGATTACGATTTGGGTGAGTGAAGACCGCCTGATCGCAAGGCGCTCATGGCGGAACTGTCTGAGGAAGGACCTCGGGGGTTCGCACTGTGCCCCGTCCGGGCTCTGTGATCGCGTGCGTAACCGTCCGAACCATTCGCCTCAGAGGCCGCCTTGTGTTGCACCTGGCAGATAAGGCTTTGCCTTGGCATGACTGAGCCTTACTTCCTCGGCGGGTCATTCACGACTCCATCAGATCCGAGCCGGGCGGCTGTTATCAACCAGACGACCGGTTGACAAAAGCACGGGAATGTCGGCAAAATGAGCCCATACCCCGCTGTGTGCCCCGGCTCACAACACAACGATCGAAGGGATCAACAATGAAGTTGAGGCGTAAGTGGCTTGGTGCCACAGGAGTCATGTTTGCGGTCAGCCTCGCGCTGACCGGCTGTAGCGGCGGTGCAACAGGTTCCACGGGCGGAGATAACTCAAAAGCAGCACCCCGCGTGGCGTACTTCACCACCA
>JAOAPO010000624.1 GCA_025462945.1 Bryobacterales bacterium | reverse complement strand
GGGCATTTACTGCTGCTTTCGTGAATCTCAGATTGGATAAAACCCCGCCAGCAATGGGCAAAGCGTGGAGAGCGCCGATCGGGTACTTTGTCCCGTCCCTCAGCCCCCCGGCACCGCCTAACTGCCTCAGCAGACAAGAGTCGTACCGCGTCAGGCCGATCCGCAAGGTGCGTTGGACTCGCTTTCCCTGGGGACCGCGCGCGGTGTCCGGTTGCTTCCGGCTCAAACCTGTTATTTGACCCCACTTTGGGCGACCGGCGAGAGAAACGCGACTGTCGAATCCAGAATCTTCTGGCGCGGATTAATCAAATGAAACACGGTCGGAATGCAATGACAATCGGCAAGGGTTCCGCTCTTCCCGCCCGACTGGTTCGCCGGAAAGCCACGGTAATGCATGCACCTGCGGTCTTGAAAGCCGTGAATCTGCGCGTCTGTCCGACTGTTCTGCAGTAGTCGTTTAGTCACTATTGCACCGTGCCTGGCGGATCCAAGGCCATCGCATTCCAGAGAGGAATCAGCGAGAACTCCCAACGAGATGAAAACCGTACGGGCCGAGGCGATTGGGCGATCCGTTAGACGGTCCCTAGATGCCACATGTGCCTCTCCCCCCTTTCGCCCCCCAGTATCAACCAAGGTACTGGTAGTCCTGGACAATACTTTTGGCTAAAGATGTGTCCCAAGTGCAATTCGCAATTTCTCCTGATTCGCCAGCTAACCGGGTTGGAAAGACTCAAGATAGCTCTCACAGGTAAGCGCAAATGTCTGTGCCAGCAGTGCCTTACCGAATCCGGGCTAAACACCGACGGGGGGGCTCGCGGGACGAGGTTTCGGCCCCTGAGTGTTACTTCAGCGCATCTCACAACTGCTTTCGATCGGCCCGACAGGAGTAGTCGTCGCAATGAATAGGCTGCTGGGACCTTGAGCGAAAGCCTTGGCTCCGACGGGCGACACAGTACTCGATTAGAGCGATACGACCGGCGACGTTGTGTCTGCGGCTGCTGATTAGAGGTACTCTTCTGTTGTTCGCTACCGGAAAGCGGCGCCATATTTGCGCGGAGATTGCTCAGCGGCATCGCGTCCGGACTGTGATTTACGGGATGGACGCGGCTGGGCATTCCGGCGCGAGCATCACAGTGGGATGTTTTGAGCCGGAGACTCAAGCTTCTCAGTGAGCATGCGCATGCTCTGCTGGCAGGTAGACCGACGCTTTGCGAAAGCTGGAACCCAATGGACCCCTCTGGCCCCGCGCCAGAAAACGCGGCGGTGCTAAACCGCGATTCTGCGGGGGACAAGTTGCAGCCTCGGCGTCGCGATGGGACGTGAGTCGGTGCCGTGGCGGTTGAGATTGCGGTGCTTCTCAAGTTCGAGGCGAGCAACCAGGCCGTCCTTGCGCGTCTGGTGAACGAGAGCACGGAGCGGAGCCGAGTGTTCGTCCGCGGCTTCGGGGTTCTCCGCGAGGCGGTCGGAAGCCTCCAGATCGAGACGCGTAGTGCGTTCACACTCAGCGACAAACCAGCTGGCGGATTCCGCCTCGGCCCGGACTGTAGTGTCTGGCGGTCGCGCAGCCGCGACGGTTAGACGTTGCAGATTTTCCAACGCAACAATGGCTCGTATTACTTCAGTGAGTTGCTGCCGAAGAGTGATGATCTTGGGGCAGGTCAGGTTTTTTCTGCTCATAGCCAAAAGCATGAAGGATGCTCCCTCGACTTGGGTATCAGGAGGGCTATGAATGTTTTGTCCCTGGCTGACTGACACGGCTGTAGGGGTTTCGAGGTAGTCGCGGAGCGAAGTGCCTGTTCGGCGACGTGGTTCTCGACCTCGTCACGTGCGATTTCCGCGCTATTCCCGAGGTCCATTTTTCCTGAGACGCGCGACTGGTAGGTGCTGATTGTTTTGTCGCTCAGAAGCAGCAGAGAGGTGATATCTCCCACTGTCCTGCCGAAGCCGATCAGAAGCAGCACTTCGAACTCGCTGCCGGAAAGCGATTGATGAGGTGAAGCATCGCCGCCATTCGAGATGTTGACGACCAGCCGCTCAGCTAGGGCAGGGCTCACGTACCGGCCGCGTTCCATTAGTTTGTGAATGGCCCGGATCAACTCTTTGCGCTGACTTTCCCTGGTTAGGTAGTCTGTTGCCCTAGCCGTGAAAGCACGCCGTGCACACTGTTCTTCGCCGTGCATAGTCAACACGACGACCGGGAGCCGGGGCTGAATCCGGCGGATTTGTTGACGACACAGTGAAACTGGATGCGGCATTCGTGACTCGAACCATCGCAGATACGCCGGCCATGTTGAACTCGATTGTCAAGATGGCCCACGAGAACGACTTCTGCGTCATTGCGGAAGGTGTCGAAACGGAAGAGCAAAGTGTCGTCGTGCGCAACGCCGGCTGTGATCGGTTGCAGGGATCTACTACGGCAATCCAATGACCAGCGCGGCCGTCATGCCCTTCATTGGACTCTGAGCAGTAGTCTGCGATCCCGGATGCAGAGGATCACGGGAACCCGAAGCGCTGTCTGGCAGTCTCGCCAAACCTTGCAACCGCCCATTGAGATTTTGGCGTGTTCCACAGGGACACGAAGTCGCGGAGCGTAACCAACGGCAACATCTCGCACGTTCACTGGCCGAAGTCGCGGGCCACACGACCCGCCTGTAACCTGCTGTTGACTGTCAGGCAGTCTGCCGTGCTAAGTCGGGCAACATCGCGTCGCATTCCTCATAGAAGTCGATGCGCTGCCACTCCAGTTTCAACCCGGACGGCGCTTGAATACTGCCGGATCCGGGGCAGCTTGAGTCGTCTGCCTAAAACCGCCACGCTTTTCGATCTCTCGCCCGTTGTCCTTTGTTGGATGCTCACGGGAATTGCGGCGCTCGGGCGCGCCGTCCGCTGTTGACAATGATTCTTCGTTGGCAGAGACTGGACCAAGCGCGATTCATGTCCCACGACTGAGGATGTGGCAGGGGAGCGGAGGCGGCAGCAGATGATCATGGAGCCTAGACCGACAGGAATCAGCGCAGTGGGCGACATGCCATGGGGCACGCACTTCTGCCACTTCTACGAAACAAAAGAGGATCAGGTTAACATCCTGATGCCGTTCTTCCGCGCCGGACTGGAGGCCAACGAATTCTGCATGATGGTCGATCTTGACGAAGAAGATGCCGTTGAGACCTTTCGCCGCAACGTCCCAAACGCCGACAAATACCTCGCCGATGGCGATATGGAAATTGTTCCTTATTCCCGGTGGTACCTGCCCCAGGGCACTTTCGATCTGAAGCAGGTGATAAAGGGCTGGCAGGACAAACTCGAGGCGGCGCTCAAGAAAGGGTACGCCGGCATCAGGATCAACGGCAATGAGGCATGGCTTAATGATCAGGATTGGAGCGCATTTGCGGACTACGAGCATAAGCTGAACCAGCTGATTGTTGATCGGCAAATGATCGTGATGTGTACCTACCCGCTTCGGGCGGCGACGGCCCGCAATCTTTTCGATGTGGCCCGTACACACCAATTCCTGATCGCCCTGAATAACGGCCGTTGGGAGGTGTTCGAGACCCCGGATCTCAGGCAGGCCAGGGAAGATCTGCGCAGGCTGAATGCAGAGCTCGAAGTGCGGGTCACCGAGAGAACGGCGGAACTCGCCGCGGCTAATTCTGAACTCGCCCTGGTCAATAAGGCTCTGACTGCCGAGGTTGCAGAAAGAAGGGAGACCGAAAGAAAGCTGCAGGAGAGCGAGCGGCAGTTGCGCGCCCTTTCCGCGAGAGTTCAATCGGCACGGGAAGAGGAAGGGACACGCATCGCCCGCGAACTTCACGACGAACTCGGTTCCGCTCTGACGAGCCTGAAATGGGAGATGGAGGGGCTTCAGAAGGAGTTCGACACATGGACCGACAGTTCGCGGAAAGAGGCACTACGGTCGAAAACTCAGGCGATGCTGAAGTTGACGGACGCCATGATCGAATCGGTCAGACGGATCGCGTCGGATCTGCGGCCCAGCATCCTTGACGACCTCGGCCTTGTCGAAGCCATCGAGTGGCTCGGAGAACAATTTCAGGAGCGAACGGGAATCGTCTGTCGCTCCAGCTATCATGGCGGCACCGTCAACCTGAGCACTGAAGAATCGACGGCCACTTTCCGCATTGTTCAGGAAACGCTGACGAATATCGTGCGCCACGCCCACGCAACGGAAGTCGACGTTACCCTGCACCAGGCACCGTCGGGCCTTACTCTAACCATCAAAGATAATGGGGTCGGGTTCGTTGAGAGCAACACACAGCAGGATCGTCTTTCCCTGGGACTGCTTGGAATGCGTGAGCGATCTCTTGCGGTGGGGGGCAGCGTTGAGATTGAAACCGCGGAAGGTAAAGGAACAACGATCACACTGCGCATTCCGGCCGGTGGAGCGCAGAAGTGAAGCCCAGGCCCTGGCGGGTTCTAATCATCGACGACCACGAAGTTGTGCGTGACGGCATCAAAAATATACTCGACGACACACCAGGAGAGATAACATTTGGCGCGGCGAGCACTCCTCTGGAGGCTACGCGGCTGGTGGAGTCGCAACCTTGGGATATCGCGATCCTCGATCTTTCACTAGGCCAGAGGAGCGGCCTCGAGTTATTGAAGGACCTGAAGGCAATTCGACCTCAACTTCCGGTGCTGGTGCTGACCATGCACTCGGAAGAGCAATATGCCCGTCGAGCTTTCAAGGCCGGTGCGGCGGGCTATGTTACGAAATGCGGATCGCGAGCGGAGTTGCTCAAAGCGATCAATAAAACGATGGCTGGCGGCCGGTACGTCAGCCCCGAACTCGCCGAGAAGCTGGCCGCCGACCTTGGCAAGCCCTTCGATGGTGCGCCGCACGAAGCTCTGTCGGACCGGGAGCTCGAGGTGCTTCGCCTTATCGGTTCGGGAAAGACATTGAGCGAGATCGCCAGCCTTCTGTCGCTCAGCGATAAGACGATCAGCACCTATCGAGCGCGAATTCTGCAGAAGATGTCGATGAAGAATAACTCGGAACTGACGCTATACGCGATTCGCAGCAAGATAGTGGATTGAGTGGAAGACTGGCTTGAGGCTGGAGGAAAGGGATCCGACAACGTCCGGTACGCAAGCCCCGCTTCGATGCTTTACTTTTCTGCTGATTTCCTGGTCCGCCCGACCGGGCCGAAACGTGATTAGACGCCGGCGCGCCCGGAGAGAGCGTTCGCTGACGCAGCGTAGATTTGGATGCAGGTGGTTCGAGAAACAGACGCCTACGTGGTGAATATGAAGTCGGCCGCGGGGTGTCGCGCTTGAGATCAACTAATCAGTGACCAGCGCGTTCGACCTACTGCTAAACCGAGCAGGTTTGGACACGAGTGAACAACTTTTTTCACAAGTGAACAACTTTTTTTAAGCCGAAATACGGCGTAACTTGTTGAAGAAATGGTGGGCGGCAGGGACTCGAACCCGGACCTCCTGCGTGTGAATTCAACAGTGAACTAAACCGCTTCGCGGCATTTCCGGGTACCCGAGCGACAGTGAGGGGCCAGTGGTGAGAACAGTGGTGGGCGGGAATTTGACTCAGACTGGAATCGGTTATCCCATAACCACGAAACCAGACTGAGGAGAAGTTCCATGGGAGTTTGCGGGATGAAAAGGCGCTTTCGCGACCGGAACCATAACTGCAGTCGAAATGCGAGCCACCACCGTTTGGGGGCTGAGACTAGCCTCGGTTGAACTCTCCAGTCTGCCCTGAGCTGGTAGGGTGACTGTCACCAGGAGGTGCTCCGTTGCGGACTGAGGGCCGATTCAGAAATCGGCGCCTTCGGGTAGATTTCGGGCGACTTCTTTCCGCGCTTTGTGTCCCCTGAGTCGCAGCGACATAGGTTATAAGGGCTCTCGTGGTGTGCTGGAGAGCGTGCGCTGCAAGCAGTCAGGGTTGAGCCGTGACGTAGTGGGAGGCCCATCTCTGGACGTCCACCTCTTGACTATGGTCGGACACCTTTCTGAAATGGCGGTTCTGTTTGCCGGTGGCCTCGTAAAGTTTCTTGACCTTGCCGCATATCGAGCGGTGACGACAACTTTCTTCAACCAAGCTCAGCGGCGCAATTATCATTCGGAGCCGATTTCCCGCGAAGCGCAAAAAGGGTTAATTACCGGTTTGAGCTTCGAACTAGACGCCGGATATCCCGAGGTGGCTGGGCACGAGTACACACGTTTACTTGAAGTTTTCCACCAATACAATATCGGACTCGTGCCGTCGGTCCGGAACGTACAGAACCTCGCGACCATCTGGCGAAATTTCGAGCATTGGGAACCTGTGTCGCTTGGTTTTTGACAGTTCACCGAGCGCGAAAGACCGCTGCGTCCGATAGTCGAGCCGGCGCAGTTCAAACTGGCTGGTCTTAGATGGAATCTGGAGGAAATAAAGCCCGTCCGAGACAGGCGCGTAAGTACCCATGGCCGGCAGAATGACCAGCGCACCGCCGTCTCTCACCGCTGTCTCCGGCCCTCCGGTGACCGGAACGCGGCGTAGTTCGGCCGGCGGTTCTGACACGCCCCCAAAGTAATAGATAAACTGACCCTGGGGATCGTTCTCCATCCGAAGGGTGCGGCACGTACATGGGCAATGTTGAATCGCTTACATGTACTCCGGTGCAGCGGAAAACGACCTTGTAGGTGATGACGCTGCGAGACATCTTCGTGCGTGAGACGATATCTGGCATGGGCCCGCATCGGCCACTAGTACTTGTGATTGCGATCCATATACGAGCGCAGTTAG
>JAOAPO010000068.1 GCA_025462945.1 Bryobacterales bacterium | reverse complement strand
CCCGATCTTCGAAGGCACTATCTACGACCCAAAGACGGCACGCCTGGTAAACGGCCAGAACGTTACCGATCCGTTCCCTGGCAATCTAATCCCGGCGGATCGGCTTGATCCCGTTGCCCTGAAGATTCAGGGCTTTCTCCCCGGCGTCAGCAATCCCGGCCTCGCCAACAACTGGACCCAAAATGCCCTGAATCACCTCACGCAGTACATTCCCAGCGTGAAGATCGACCAGATCCTGAATTCCAACGCTCGCCTCGCGTACTATGTTTCCGATCAGCGAACGAGCCAGCTCTCTAATCCGGATGCGCTGCCCGTCCCGATTACCGCAGTCCGTACGCAAGAGATCTACGGATGGACCCATCGCCTGAACTACGACCAGACGATCTCGCCCACCTTGATCATGCACCTCGGTACAGGTTACCTTCGCTTCTACAACCCGGACAGCTCCCCTGCCGACGTTCTCGATTATGATGCGACGAAAATCGGCTTCACCGGCAGCGCGACAACACCCGGCGGTTTCCCGAGGATCACTGGTCTTAGCGGAGTGAACAGTCAGGGTTCGAGTTTAAGCTTCGGTCCAACGAACGCCAACCACTATTACGACAGCACCCTTACCTCGGTCGCTAGCCTGACGTGGGTCCGTGGCAACCATACTTATAAGCTCGGCGGCGAATTCCGAATGAGTTCATGGACCGATCGTAACTCCCGAGGCTCTCAAGGCATTCTCAACTTTAACGGCGCCGAGACGGCACTCCCCTATCTGCAAAGCACGTCAACCGGCGGGAGTCAAATTGGCTTCCCCTACGCCAGCTTCCTTCTCGGACAGGTGGACAATGCTTCGGTAAACGCGGTACAGGACCCTCAGCTGCGCAAGAAATCATGGGGCCTCTATCTCCAGGACACCTTCAAGCTCACCAGGAAACTCACCATCGATTACGGTCTGCGTTGGGATTTGCAGAGCGAAGGTCATGAAATCCATTACCGAACGAGCATGTTCGGTCCCACGATTCCCAACCCGTCGGCCGGTGGTCTTCCGGGCGCCCTGGTTTTTGAGGGTTACGGTTCCGGCCGCTGCAACTGTCAGTTCACTAAAACCTATCCTTATGCGATCGGACCGCGACTCGGCGCCGCGTACCAGATCGACTCGAAAACCGTATTGCGCGCGGGATGGGGAATCTCCTACGGTACCGTTCCCAACTACCAGTACATAACGAATCAGGCCCTGCTTGGCGTTGGTTTCAATCAGATCCCGTTCGCTTCACCAACCTATGGAACGCCGGCCGTGATCCTGCAAAACGGGCTGAAGTACAACTACGCCGATCTCTACTCGGCTACGCTCAACCCCGGCCTGCTGCCACTGGCGGGCCAGATCAACAGCCCGAACTATTACATCGATCCTAACGGCGGTCGCCCTCCCCGCATCAATCAATGGAACATCAGCCTTCAAAGGCAGCTCACGTCGGATCTTCTGGTTGAAGCGGCGTACGTCGGCAATCGGGGAGTTTGGCTTGGCTCGTCCAATTCAAGCGCCGGAAATCTGATCAATCTGAACGCGATCAACCAGTCGACCCTTGCAGCACGCGGCATCGATATCGCCACGGCAAGCGGTCAGTCGCTGCTGAGATCGACCTTCGCTTCCGGAACACCGCAGAAGAGCGGGTTCTCGCTTCCTTATGCCAGCTTCCCCCCGGGCCAAACGTTGGCGCAGTCCCTGCGGCCCTTTCCGCAATTCGGCAACATCTCAACGAACTGGGCGCCGCTCGGCAACAGTTGGTACGACTCGCTCCAGGTCAAAGTAACAAAGAGGATGAGTCATGGTCTGAGTGTGACCAGCGCGTTTACATATTCCAAAACCCTGGCGAGCCCTTCCGGTACTGTGAACAATGTGTTCAACCGGCCCAACCAGAAAGGCCTTGCGAGCTTTGACCAGCCGTTTATCCTGACCATAGCCGCCGACTATCAAACCCCCAAAATTACGCCGAATCGGTACGTGCAGGCTATAACCGGAGGGTGGACAATCGACGGAATTATTCAGCGGACAAGCGGCAGCCTGATAGCTTCACCACAGGCCACAACCAATCTGAATACCCTCGTCTACCAGAACACGCTGATGAACCGAGTTCCGGGCGTTCCGCTTTACAGCAAGGATCTGAATTGCCACTGCATTGACCCGAACAAAGAGTTTGTGTTGAACCCCGCAGCCTGGGCAGATGCTCCAGCAGGTACATGGGGAACCGCCGCTGCTTTCTACGGCGATTATCGGCAACAGCGTCGTCCTCAGGAACAGGCCAGCATCGGGCGCATCTTCCGGCTGCGCGAGAAGGTAAGCTTCCAGATTCGGGCTGAATTCTTCAACATTCTGAATCGGACCTACCTCGGGAATCCATCGGCTACTAACCCGACCGCGACTCAACAGCGGAACGCGCAAGGTGTCCCCACGGCCGGGTACGGATTCATCAACGCGATCAGTCTGCAAGCCAATCCACGAAACGGCCAAATAGTCGGGCGTCTCACCTGGTAAGCTGGACGTACCATAGCCAGCGCGGCGGCACTCTTACCGGTGCCGCCGCGCTTTCAAAAAACTCGGGACCCAGATGGAATTCATTCGCATTACCTCGCCCGCCTGTTCGATGAGGGTTTACGCTCTTCTTTTGTGCGCCCCGCTGACCGCCCTCGCGTGGCAACCGCCGGTGCCCGCTTCCCGCGGCACCATGATGAAGCAATACTGCACGGGCTGTCATAACAACAAGGTGAAGACCGCCGACGTCTCTCTGGAGAACATAGACCCCGCCCGCGTTGGAAGTGACGCAGGTACGTGGGAACGGGTTCTGCGGAAGCTTTCCGCGAATCAAATGCCGCCGGCGGGCGCGCCTAGACCTACCGAGGTTGACCGAAGAGCCTTCACCGCCTGGCTGGAGAGCGAGCTTGACCGCGCGGCTACAGCCAATCCAAATCCCGGCCGAACGACGGTGCACCGTCTGAATCGCAATGAGTACAGCAACGCCATCAGGGATCTGTTGGCTCTTGACACCAAACCCGGCGCGAGCCTCCCGGTCGACGACACCGGCTACGGCTTCGATAATGTTGCCGACGTTCTTTCGCTGTCCCCGGTCCTGATTGAGAAGTACCTGGCGACAGCACGCAATATTGCGCGTCTCGCAGTAGGTGATCTGGATACGAAACCGGTCGTCGATACTTTTGACGGTCTCGCGGAAGTCAGAAGCGCATCCAGAGCTACCTCGAGACTGGCCCGCAACGACAAGGTCAGTGAAGACCTTCCATTCGACTCAGTGGGTGGCCTCTCTCTGCAATACATGTTCCCGGTCGATGCTGAGTATATGTTCCGCATCAAGCTGGCATCGAACTCTGGAGCTTTCAGCGAAACTGCGCCGCCGGTCGGACAGATCCTGGAGCTGCAGGTCCCCGTCACGGCGGGTGTCCATCATCTCGGCGTTACGTTCCTGCGGTCGGATGCCGTTGCTGAGACTGTTCCTGTTTTTGGCGGCGGCCGCGGCGGTGGTGGTGGTCGTGGGGGCGCAGGTACTGTAGCCACGGTGCATCTCGACCTTCGCCTCGACGGAGCGCGCCTGAAGCTCTACGACGTTCCGGAAGCACCAAGGGGACGCGAGATCCATTCCGTTGATATCGCTGGTCCGTTCAAAGTAGTGGGTTTGGGCGATTCGGCCAGCCGCCGAAAGATATTTAGCTGCCGACCTGCAAGCGTGCGTGAAGAAGAACCCTGTGCGAAAAAAATCCTTTCTTCACTTGCACGAAGTGCCTACCGGAGGAGCCTTACCGACGCCGACCTGCGGCCCCTCCTCGCGTTTTACCAGCGGGGCCGCAAAGACGGTGACTTCGATAAAGGAATTGAATCCGCCCTTCGCCTGATGCTCGTCTCGCCTGATTTTCTTTTCCGAGCTGAACGGGATCCCGCGGGTTCGCTGGCTGGTTCTGTTCATCGTCTCAGCGACTTCGAACTAGCCTCTCGCCTCTCCTTTTTCTTGTGGTCCAGCATTCCCGATGAGACGTTACTGAACCTTGCGGAAAAGAACCGTTTGCGCGACCCGGCAATTCTCACGCAGCAGATCGCCCGGATGCTGGAAGATCCAAGATCGAAGGCGCTCGTTAATAACTTCTCCGGACAATGGCTCCTGCTCCGCAATCTAGGTCAGATCAAGCCCGATCCCGATACGTTCCCGGAATTCGACACAAGTCTCCGCGAGGCGTTTGGCAAAGAGACGGAGATGTTCTTCAACGCCATCGTGCGCGAAGACAGGCCCGTCACTGAACTTCTCACCGCCGACTTCACATTCCTGAATCAACGCCTCGCCGACTTCTATGGAATCCGCGGCGTATACGGGTCGGCTTTTCGCCGCGTGGAACTCACCGATCCTAAACGTGGCGGCATCCTTGGTCAAGGCAGCATCCTCACCGTTACGTCGTACCCAAACCGAACCTCGGTGGTTCAGCGGGGCAAGTGGGTCCTGGAAAATCTGCTGGGCACACCACCGCCCGCGCCACCAGCCAACGTGCCTCCGCTTGAACTTCATAACAGCGAGCGCAAGCTCTCCGTACGTGAGGCAATGGAACTGCATCGGACCAACCCCGTCTGTGCCTCATGCCATTCCCGCATGGACCCGATCGGTTTTTCGCTTGAAAACTACAGTGGCATCGGCGCGTGGCGAGACAAAGACAACGGAGCAGCCATCGACGCTTCCGGAAAGCTGCCGGACGGTACGGAATTTCAAGGCCCGGGAGGACTTAGGAACCTGCTGCTGAATGGTCACCGCGACGAGTTTGTCACAACGTTTACCGAGAAGATGCTTACCTACGCCTTGGGACGCGGACTTGAGCCGAATGACATGCCCGCCCTGCGCGCCATAATCAGAGACGCTGCAAAGCAGAAGCTGACAGTGCCCGCGCTAGTTCGCGCCATTGTCAACAGCCCCCAGTTCCAGATGAGGAGAACCCGAGAATCATGATCATCACAAAGAAGGCGCTCGCCCGCCGCACCTTTCTCCGCGGCATAGGCGCTGCCATGGCTCTGCCGCTGTTGGATTCGATGATTCCGGCAATGGCCACCGCCGCATCAACCAACCCGACAATCCGCATGGGCTTTGTCTATGTTCCCAACGGAATCATCATGAAGGACTGGTTGCCGAAGACGGACGGGCCGGGCTTCGAGATGCTGCGGACCATGAAACCGCTCGAGCCGTTCCGCGACAAGCTGGTGGTTCTAAGCAACCTCAACCACAGCAATGCGAAGGCTCTTGGTGATGGCGGCGGCGATCACGCGCGCGCGGGCGCCGCATGGCTGACCGGGGTTCATCCGAAAAAGACCGAAGGGGCAGACATCCACGCCGGCATTTCGGCAGATCAGATTGCAGCAAGAGAACTCGGTAAGCAGACTCAATTCGGTTCGCTTGAACTCGGTATTGACGAACCGTATTTTGCCGGTGGTTGCGATTCCGGCTATAGCTGCGCCTACACCAACACGCTGTCGTGGAGAGGCCCCACCACACCCAATCCCGTCGAGATCAGCCCCAGAGCTGTGTTTGAACGCCTCTTCGGCGATGGTGGCACAACAGATCCTGCCGCTCGCCTGAAACGCATCCGCGAAGACGGCAGCATTCTCGATCAGGTGCGGGCGGACCTCACTCGTTTCCAGACAGGCCTGGGTAATCGCGACAAAAGCAAGCTTGATGAATACTTCGAGGCGATTCGTGACATTGAGCGCCGGATACAGAAGGCGGAAGAGCAAAGCGCACGGGCTGTGGG
>JAOAPO010000562.1 GCA_025462945.1 Bryobacterales bacterium | reverse complement strand
AACCGGTTCTGTTCTGCCAGCCGCAACAACTCGTCGTCCGGCATGGAACTCCACAGGAAGTAGCTCAGCCTGGAGGCTAGTTCCAGATCGCTGACCTGCGCTACTGTCCCCGGCTTCGGGTCTTTTTCGATCCGGAACAGGAAGTTCGGAGACACCAGCATCGCGGCAATCGAGAACTGCAGACTCTGCGCGGGGTTGTACCCCGAAGTCTTCGCCTTGTTGAAGATGCCCAGCAGCGGTGACACATCCGCCGCCGTCACCGGACGCCGGTACGCCTTTCGCGTCAGGCTCGACAGAATCCGGTTCACGCACGTAACGCCGACGGCCGGATCGCAGATCAAGACCTTCTTCTGAGAAGGATGCTGCTCCGCTGAAGGAAACGGTCCTGCAATCTCGATAGCGTCCGGATAAATGTTCCGGTTCGTATTCAGCCGGGCTTCCCGAGGCAGCGCCTTGCCTTCCTCATCGTTCAGGAACTCAGACCGGAAGACGTGATCGCCTGCGGGGAGGAATACCTTCTGTTCCCAACTGCTCCGCTGCGTCGCTCCGCCCTGCTGATTGACAGCCGAGATCTGGACCGGCACTTCAACAGTCTTGATCGGCTTGCCATCCACTGATATCTGCAGGTTGACCGGCTTGTCTTTGGCGCCGCGATGCCCCACCAGATTCACGCGGATTATGTAGTCTGCATCATATTCAATCCGGTCCTTCATCTGGACCGTCGTCGCTTCCAGTCGGCGCAGCCGGTCCTTCTTCACAACTACACCCGGCTTGGGAAGCGGATCTGCCCCGACCGCGCGGGAAGCAATCTGCTCCGCGGCCGACAGGTACTTCTGCATCAGAGTCGGCGAAACCGTCAGAACGTCCCCCACATTATCGAAGCCGTAGGCGGAGTCGTCGGCGGGAAACTCTTCATCGGCCTGGAAAGACACACCGAGCAAATCCCGAACCGTGTTCGAGTACTCAGTCCGGTTCAGCCGGTGCGCGGTCAGGCGCCCCGGATCAGGCTTCGTGTTCCTGTCGATCCGCGCAAACTCGCCGTCGAGGTGCTTCAACATCGCCTCAACCTGTGCCGGAGGAGCCGTCATGCCCTTTGGCGGCATCTCGCCCGCTCGAACCTTCCGGACGATCAACTCCCATCCGTCACGCTTCGAAGCGATCGAACCCGGCGTCAGGAACCCTGAGACGCTCAGACCGCCCGACGAATTCTTGTCGTTGTGGCAGGCAACACAGGTGCCGGTCAGCAACGGCTTCACCGACTCGTCGAAGGTGGGAGATACCGTCGCAGCAAGAGCCGCAACACTGGTGAACAGGAAACCGGAAAGAGGTCGGAGCATGGAAGATTGGAGGACCCGAGTCCCCTCACCTAAAGATACTCGGCTTTCGGCCCCGCCGTTACTCCACCTGCACGCTTATACGGTGTTAAACGGTATAAACACCGCACGTTCTAAACGACTTAGCTCTGCTCGCCCTTGAAGGGCTAACTCCCGAACCCCGGAGCGCTCGCCTTCACCTCTTGCATCACCGGCGCGTATTTTTTCACCGTCTCCCGGATCTTCGCCGCATTCCCCAGCACCACAAAGGTCAAATCCTTCGTCTGGTAGTACCTCTTCGCGACCGCGTTCGCCCTTTCCATGGTCACGGCATCGATCCGCGATAGCAGGTCGTCCACCTCACCCCGATTCAGCCCGAAAATTTCCATATCGCCCAGCATCGCTGCCAGTTGATCGGCCGTTTCCAGCGTCTGACGCGGATACGTCCCCTTCACGTAAGCCTTCGCCGACGCCAGTTGCTCCGCGGTAATTCCCTTCTCATACAGGTTCTTCAGTTGAGCCAGCGCCATGTCCATCGCCTGCTCGGTCGTCTCCGTCCGCGTGTAGGTCGAGATGGAGGTCGCCCCGGGGAGCCGGTGCTGGTCCAGCGTACTCGCCGCGCCGTAGGTTAGACCGCTGTTCACCCGCAACGCATCGTTCAGCATCGAGGTAAACCGCCCTCCGAACAACGTATTGATCAGCAACACCGCCGTCCTGTCCGGATCGGTCCGCGAAATCCCCCGCTGCGCAATCCGAAAGTACGTCTGCGTGGCGTCCGGCTTGTCGACCAACAGCAGCCTCGCCCCGCCTGCCGGCTTGGCGTCCTTGGCCCACTCCCAGGTGGTCCCCGCTGAAGCCTTGCCGAAACTCTCCCGAACGGCGGCACTCACCGCCGACCAATCGAAATCCCCGGCCACGATCACGGTGATATTCCGGCCCGTATACATCCTCTTTACGTATTCCACGATTTTCGACCGGTCGATGCGGCCCAACGACGCCTCATCCGGCGTCTGCCCATACGGATGTCCGACGCCGTAGTAGAACGCCTTGAAATACTGCCCGATCGCCGCCTGCGGATTGTCCTTCTGGCCCTTCACTGCGTCGATCGACCGCGCGAGCACCTTCTTCACTTCCGCCTCCGGAAATGTCGCATGCAGCACCGCGTCCGCCGTCATATCAAGGCCTGCCGCGAAATCTTTCTTCAGGAACTCGGTCGCCACCAGCACATACTGCTCATTCGCAGCCGCCACAAAGGAGCCGCCCAGCCCGTCCAGTTCTGTGGAAAACTGCGTCGCCGTCCGCTTCGCCGTCCCGGTGCGGAGCAACTGAGCGGTCGCCGTCGAAATCCCTGCCAGCCCGGCCGGCTCCGACTCCACGCCGCCCTTCACCAGTACCCGAATACTCACCAGCGGCACCGAAGGCTTCGGCATCGTATAGAGCACGACGCCATTCGGCAAAACCTCCCGCGAGAACTTCGGCATGCGAATCTCGGCCGCGCCCGCGAGCGCCACTGCCACCAGACCTATGGCCAGCGTTCTCACTGTTTCACCTCCTGGGTTGCACTCGTTGCCGGAATCAAAGTCACCACGGTTCGGCCCTTGTCTGCAAAATACTTCGCCGCTACTCTTTGCACGTCCGCCGGCGTGACTGCCTCAATCTCCTGCGGGCTGGTGAACAGCTTCTTGTAGTCCCCGTGGAAAACTTCGAAGGTCCCCAGCAGGTTCGCGCGCCCCGCAATCGTCTTCAGCTGCGAGTAATGCTGCTTCAGCAACTGATTCTTCGCCTTCTGCAACTCCTCGGCAGACACCGTTTCACTCCGCAGCCTCCCGATTTCCTCGAACAGCACAGCCTCAGTCTGCGCCGGATCTACCCCCGCCCGAGGCGTCACCTGAAACATAAACATCCCAGGATCGAGCGATCTCTCCGACTGCGCGCCGACATTCAGCGCAATCTGGTCGCGATCCACCATTCTTGTGTACAGCCGCGAACTCTGCCCCGCAGTCAGCAGCGCGTCGATCACTTCCAGCACCGTCATATCCGGATTCTTTGCATCCGGCGCATGAAACCCCACCAGCTGAACCGCGAGTTGCGCCTGCTTGCGGATCGTCACCCGCCGCTCGCCAATCTGCTCCGGCTCTTTCGTCCTCACCTCAGGCGGAGGCGCTTGCGACGGGATCGGCTCTATATACTTCTTCACCAGCTCCATCACCCGAGCCTCTGTGACCGCCCCCACCACCACCATCACGCAATTATTCGGCGCGTAACCCATCTTGTAGTGAGCCTTCAAATCGTCCATGGTCCAGCCCTCGATGTCCGACGGCCACCCCACCACCGGCCAGTGATACGGATGCGCCGTGAACACCGCCGCCCGCAACTGCTCGTGCAGCAGGCCCGTGTTGCTGTTATCCACCGAAGTGCGCCGCTCCGAATACACGACGCCCCGTTCCGACTCCACAAGCTTCGGGTCGAACGCCAGATTCCGCATCCGGTCCGACTCCATGTCGAACATCAGCTCCAGCGCCGTATCCGGGAACCAGTCCGTGTAAACCGTGACGTCCTCTGACGTGTAGGCGTTGTTATTCCCGCCCGCCTTCTCCATCTCGTTATCGAACTGCTTCGGCCCATACTTCGCCGCGCCGTTGAACATCATATGTTCGAAGAAATGGGAAATCCCGGTAATGCCCGGGCGCTCATTCCGCGCCCCGATTTTATAGAAAAAGTACATCGCCACATTGGGGATGTTCTGGTCTTCCTGGATCAGCACCTTCATGCCGTTACTCAGGACGTGCGACTTCACTTCGCCCTGCTGTGCAGACAGCACGGCACACAGTAATAACCCGCCAAGGACTCTCATTGAGGTTCAGTGTCGCACGTCCCGCGCCGCTTGCGAGACCGCTTGCGAGATATGATGGGCGTCACATGAAGTCAGTGATTCTCGCGCTCTTTGCCGCCGCCACGCTCTTTCCGCAGACCCCGCCCCGCCGCGACCCGTACCTGATCCCGCCCCCCGGCGTGACGGTCGCCGAAGCCGATCAGCGCCAGCTTCGCACCGGCCTCGACCGTCTCGGCAAGCGCCTCGAAGTCCTCAAAGCGAACCCGCGTCTCGCTGACGTCCAGATCTTCCATAAAGCTGTCCGATATGCCCTCGATGGCAACGAGTTCTTCACGCAGGAAGACGTCTTCAAAGCGAAGGAACTTCTCCGTCTCGGCAACGAGCGTGCCGCCGACCTCGAACGCGGACGTGCCCCGTGGACCGAAGCCACCGGCCTCGTTGTTCGTGCCTATACCTCGAAAATCGACGGCAGCGTCCAGCCCTACGGCCTGGTTGTGCCTGCCTCGTACGCCCCGGACCGCCCCCACCACTGGCGTGTCGACGCCTGGTTCCACGGCCGCAGCGAAACTCTTAGCGAAGTGAACTTCCTTTGGGACCGCCTCCACAACGCCGGCCAGTTCACGCCGCGCGACACCATCGTGGTTCATCTTTACGGCCGCTACTGCAACGCAAGCACTTTCGCAGGCGAAGTGGATTTCTTCGAAGCGCTCGATGACATCCGCAAGAACTTCAACGTGGATGAGAACCGAATCCTGGTCCGCGGGTTCAGCATGGGCGGAGCCTCCGCCTGGCACATCGGAGCCCACTACGGCACCGACTTCGCGGCCATTGCCCCCGGTGCCGGCTTCGCCGAAACGAAAGACTTCTTCGGCTACACCCGCCGCAACGTCAAGCTCACCTGGTTCGAAGAAAAGCTGCTCCACCTGACTAACGCGACCGACTACGCCGCCAACTTCTTCAACGTCCCGGTCCTGGCCTATAACGGCGATAAAGACGGTCAGAAGCAGGCCGCCGACGTCATGGCCAGCAACATGGAAGCCGAAGGTCTCACGCTCGCCCGCGTGATCGGCAAGGACATCGGCCACGCGTACACGCCCGCCGCCATCGTCGAGATCGACGAACGCGTGGACGCCCTCGCGCAGCGCGGTCGCCAGCAGTTCCCCCGCGAAGTCCGGTTCACTACGTGGACCACGAAGTTCAACCGCATGCGGTGGGTGGTGGTTGACGGCATCCAGAAGCACTGGGACCGCGCCCGGGTCACCGCAACAGTAGAAGGCGACCATGCCGTCAAGGTCACCACCAACGGCGTTACCGCACTCAGCTTCGATATGCCCACCGGCTCGCCGCTGCTGAACCCCGCTTCGAAGGTCACCGTTACTCTCGACGGCCAAAGCCTCACGGTCCCGGGCGCGTTATCAGACGGCGCCTGGACCGCGCACTTCGTGAAGACCGGAGGCAAATGGGCCGTCGGCGCGCAGGACCCGAACCACCTTGCCATACGCCACGACCTGCAGGGTCCCATTGACGATTCCTTCATGGACAACTTCCTGTACGTCCGCCCCAGCGGCACCGCCATGAACGA
>JAOAPO010000553.1 GCA_025462945.1 Bryobacterales bacterium | reverse complement strand
CCAGGTCGCTTCGACGACAACCCTGCCGAGTATCAAACTCGATCACAACATCAACGACAAGAACAAAGTGGCGTTCTTCTGGACAGACTGGATCAACAACGTTCCCAAGAGCACGGGTGACGGCATTCCGTTTCCAATCTCGAACACCCGGCAATTCATCACTCACTCGAATACCGAGCGGCTCACGTTCGATCGGACGATCACCCCTACTGTGCTTCTTCATCTCGGCGTCGGCTATCTCCGCTACGCCCATGTCGATTCGAGCCCGGACATCAGCCAGGATTTCGACGCGCCGGGCAAACTCGGCTTTTTCGGTGGCGTCCCGAACGCGAAGGGTTTCACCGGTTTTCCTGGAATGAGAAATTTGAGTGCCGCTCAGGGAGGCTTCAACTCACCCAATGGCGCGTTGGTTGGGTGGACGAATGGCGTTTATGACTGGGACGACAAGCCCACTGCCACGGGCAGCCTGACATGGGTGAAAGGAAACCACACCTACAAGTTCGGCGGCGAGTGGCATAAGGATATCTGGACCTTCAAGAACATCGTGGATTCGGGCCAGGTCAACTTCAGTGCGGCCCAGACCGCTCAACCCTATCTGGCCTCAAGCAGTGTGGGGGGCGGGACGATCGGGTTCCCGTATGCCAGCTTCCTGCTCGGTGCCGCCGATTCGGCGACCATCAAACCGACGAGCGATCCGCAGGTAAGAAAGTGGGCCTACTCAATGTATTTTCAGGATACCTGGAAGATCACCCGAAAACTAACATTCGATTACGGGCTGCGTTGGGACCTGCAAAACGGGTGGCATGAGCTACACAGCCGCTCGTCATCGTTTGCAGCAGGCATCGCGAATCCGTCTGCAGGCAACCTCCTGGGCGCGACTGCTTATGAAGGATCGGGAACCGGGCGCTGCGACTGCAGCTTCACCAAGACCTATCCCTACGCGTACGGCCCGCGCCTTGGAGTAGCCTGGCAAGTGAATGGCAAGACCGTGCTCCGCGCTGGTTGGGGGTTAGTGTATGGGCAGACTCCGGTTCTGAGTTACTTCACCACCGCCACGGTGGGAGTCGGCTTTAATACGCTGACCCTCGCAAACTCGTCGGGACTGTACGGCGATCCGGCGCTCTATCTTCGGAACGGGCTGCAATACAACCAGGCGGCTCTCACCACGGCGACCTATGATCCGGGGGTGAAGCCCGAGCCAGGGACCATCAACTCGCCGCCTTCGTATCTTTCACCGCAGGGGGGACGTCCACCAAGGATCAACCAATGGAATATATCGCTGCAGCGCGAGATTATCCCCAATCTTGTGATTGAGGCGTCGTATGTGGCGAATCGCTCAGCGTGGATCCTCGCCAACAATACTGTGGAACCGAACGCGTTGTCCCCACAGATGCTGGCGGCCCGCGGATTCGACATTACGAATCCGACCGACCAGGGAATTCTGAATACCACGCTGAGCAATCTAAGCCCGGCGATTGCGGCCCAGCGAGGAATCAGGACTCCCTATGCCGGATATCCACTGGGGGTAACAGTAGCCCAGACCCTTCGCCCGTATCCGCAGTTTGGGAACATCGGCGTGCAATGGATGGATAACGGACACAGTTGGTACGACGCACTGCAGATGAAACTGACCAAACGCTACTCGCGCGGCCTGCAGGTGGTGGGCTCCTTTAGCTGGGCGAAGGAACTGGAGTACGGAATCAACGTACCGAACGACGTTTATAACAAGCAGGTGAATAAGACGATCTCGGCTTATTCACAACCGCTGACGATATCGACCGGCTTCAACTATCAATCGCCAGTTCTGCATACGAACAAGTTCGTGAGCGGGATTCTGCGGGACTGGACGGTCGGTGGCTTCCTAAGCTACGCAAGCGGGCTTCCGATCGAGTCGCCGATTGCGCAGAATAATTTGCAGACGCTACTTTTCCAGACGAACAATACCGCGATTTCGTCGGGGCAGAACTCATCAACCTCCGCCTCGGGCACATTCATGAACCGTGTTCCGGGGCAGCCCTTCTTCATCAAAGATCTGAACTGCCACTGCATCGACCCGAACAAGGATTTCGTACTGAACCCGAAAGCGTGGTCGTCGCCACTGGCTGGCACGTTTGGCACTGCCGCAGCCTACTACAACGATTATCGGTATCAAAGGCATCCGGCGGAACAGTTGAGCTTCGGCAGAGTGTTCCAGCTCCCGCGCGAGAAGATGACTCTTCAGCTCAGGGTCGAGTTCTTCAACGTGTTCAACCGCGCGAACATGGCAGATCCAATCTCAGTGAATGCACTGGCAACGCAATCCCGAAACCCTTCAGGTGTGCCGACTGCCGGGTTCGGCTATATTAACTCGCAGTCATTGGGCAACGGTTCAACGCTCAACAACAACACAGGACTGGGAGGGAATCCCCGCCAGGGCCAACTCCTGCTGCGGTTTCAGTACTGAGCAACCGTTACTTCGCATTCGTGTGAGAACCGGTACGCACCGGCAGGCCTCAGCGAGAGTTCGGCGTTTGATCGTGAATCGGGGCAGGCGCTCGTGTAGAGTAAGTTCACCGCGCAACCAGCGAACGACCGCAGCCTTCTCTGGCGACCTTTTTGCACGGTCGTACTCGAAATGGGCCCACTGAAGACAACGATCAGGAGGCGGTTCGCCGCTTCCTGATCAGTTATTCCTGCCAACCGGAGTTCCTGTAGAAGCCTCTTTCCGGCCAACGGGCGAACCAGCGCGCGGAACGGCCTCGTTTTGTGGCGAGTGCGACGATGGTTTGCACGCCCAGTTGTTTCATATCCGGGCCCACCTGCGTCAACCAGTGCTTGTCCCGGGTCGCCTCGTGGGAGTACTTGGCTCCAGTCCTTACGGCACTTTCCGCGAAGGCGGCTCGGCTTCCTGATCAGGAAAATCGATGTCCTCAAAAAACTTGTAGTTATCCAGATTCGTCCCGGGAGCGAAGAAACAGATGACCTTCATCTCGGTAGTGCCGGTGTTATGCAGCATGTGGACCTCGCCCTGCGGGAACAGAACAATCGTTCCCGGCTCCACAGGGGAGACCTCGCCATTCACCAGTACCCGCCCTGTGCCAGCGATGATGTATATCGATTCTTCCCCATTTGGATGGGAATGAGCGGGTCTGACTTTGTCACCGGGTGCGACCTTAATGACACAGACGGACATATGCTTTGCGCCGAGAACCTCCGAGTTCACCAGCCAACGCAAATTCCGACCGGGCAGGTCAACTGCCGTAACACTATCCTCATGGATTGAAGGTACGCTCATGAAAGCCTGCCGATGATGAGATCCACCAATTTCGCTGGCGAGAGATTGAAGGCGTCCAACAGTTCCTCGTACGTCCCAGAGTGGATAAACTGCGGCTTCATTTCCGCCGTCATCGCGTTGACCGCGAGCGTTGGGCCGAGCGGCTTCCCATGCCGCGCCGCGGTCTTAATCGCGTTCTTCCAGAGATACCCGTTATTCTGTTCCGCAAACACGATAAGCTTTCCCGAGTCGCAAAGGCTAAGCAGTTTATCGTCGTCAACTGATGGCATGTCCACTACCCCCACCTGAACTCCCTTAGCCGCGCAAGCCGCTGCCGCTGCCAGAGCCTCATGCACTGCCCGCCCGCTGGTAACTATCACGGCCCTGTCCTCCGGGCTCTCCCGCAGGACGTACGCCCGTCCGAATTCGAATTCGAAACCATCGGCGTAGATCACGGCGGAAGGAGCGCGCATCACTCTGACGTATAACATGCCGCGATTGCCTGCCATGATCCACGTCATCAATCCAAGAAGCTGCCGCGGACACGAGACATTTACGATCCTTAAATGCGCCACTTCGTCGAACATGGTGATATCGTCGTTACCCATGTGAGTAGCGCCGTTTGTGCGCGTCTCGAAATCTGGCCCGGTTGCGAGGAACGTTAGATCGATCCCATGTCCTTCGCTCAGCCAGCTTGTGGGGTCGGCGATGGATTCCATCCGCTCCTGTTGGCCCACCGCTATGCGGCGCAATACCTGCCAGTTGAAGAAGGGGCTAAACGTACTCACCCAGGCGTTGTGGCCGAGCGCTCCGAACGCTTCTCCAATGTTCATCATGTTGGCTTCGGCAACACCAACGTTTAGAGCCCTGCTCTGATCCACAAATCCTACGCCGGCTTCGAGCCCGCTGGTTGTACCAAGGTCGGCATCGATAGAAACCACGTGCGGATCGCGCGCGAACACCTTCATCGCCGCCGTCACGATGTCTGAGGCGGCATACTCCTTCTTCTGGTCGATTCGCGGCAAGAGGGAACGGTCATATTGGATCGCTTTCGGGCGGGGCGTGGCGCGCCGTGTGACAACGGGTCCAACGACTTGCCTTGCGGCAAACCCTCCAACGGAATCGCTCGAAATCCGAAGCTTCATGCTCCTTGCAATCGCAGCAATCCGGTCCTGCAGTTCCGGCTCAA
>JAOAPO010000541.1 GCA_025462945.1 Bryobacterales bacterium | reverse complement strand
GTGCGTTTTGCCCGCCTGGCCCCCACGAGAATGCCGCCTGCTGCCCCGCTGTGCCCCCGCGAACGCGAGAACTTTGCACCGACAAACTACGAAAATTGAAGAAGGCTGAATTTCAGCAGCCTGCTAGTTTGCCGCCGCCCATTGACCGGAGCTGAGTGCTTCATCTCAGTAGTTTGCGGCAGCTCTCGCGCAACTGGGAGCATAAGATAGCTACCGATATTTGTGCATAACGGAGCAGTTGGTAGGCGCGATGAAACGCTGGCGCTGCTCGTCTCAAGCCTATCCTCTTCTGCAAAACACTTGTTCTGCAAAACACTTGGTGGGTGCTCGCAGTTAAGGGAAACCGCGGCACCGCGAACAGGTCACCAGTAAGGCGTAAACAGAGCCTTCCGCCGTGTTTTCGCTTTTCCGAGGAGAGTGGAAAATTTTGCGCGGAGCGGATCGGCTTCACGGTGTCGCAACCCTCCTGTGTCCACTGCGCGGACAAGTAGGGGTTCCTGCCAGAGAAGCGAATCCCCGTTCCAAATACGAGATTGCTTCTGGCTCACCTTGTTTACCGAGAGTAACAACGCGTTATACTCATCTCGGAAACCGATATGAGTAAGCCGAACGATCTTGTCCAGGGAACGCTGGACTTATTGCTGCTGAAGATTCTGGCGCTGGAGCCGCTACATGGATGGGCCGTCACCATGAGGCTAAAGTCGATCTCGGGTGAAGTCCTCCAAGTGAGTGAAGGGTCGCTCTATCCGGCCCTGCACAAACTTGAGCAGGAGGGCTGGATCTCAGCCGAGTGGAAGCAGACAGAGAACAACCGTCGGGCGAAATTCTACACGCTGACCCGTTTGGGACAGAAGGAACTGGAAAAAGAAACTGCTAACTGGAGACGCTTGTCGTCGGCCATCACCCACGTCGTTGAACTTTCCGAGGCTTAGAATCTCATGCGCATAGAACAGTGGTGGTTCACGGGGCGCCTGCGGCTGCGGTCGATCTTTCGCCGTAACGTCGTCGAGCAGGAGCTGGATGAGGAACTACGGTTCCATCTCGACCACAAGATCGACGAAGGCGTTGCGAGCGGCCTCAGTCCGACAGAAGCGCGTTACGCCGCGATGCGAGCGATGGGTGGGCTGGCCCAGAATCGAGAAAAGATCAGAGATATGCGGCGAGTTCTCTGGGTGACAGATTGCGTTGACGATTGTCGCTACGCGGTTCGGAGCCTGCGGCGCACGCCCGCATTGACAGCGTTTGTGGTCATAACCCTGGCGCTAGGGATCGGCATGACTTGCGCGCCTTTCAGCATGGTCGACGCTCTGATCTTCAGACCCTACCCTGTGCCAAATTCGAGCGACGTCCTGAACATCGTGACGACGTCCCGCGACAAGAGTTTTGATTTGTTCTCTTATCGCGAATACCTCGACCTTCGAACCACCGCCAAAAGCTTCGAGGGCGTGATCGCCAGCAGCGGGCCGGTCTCCGCCGCGTTTGGAGCCAAGCCCGGCCTGACACCGCGCGTGAAGGCCGTCATGTTGGTTTCCGGTAACTATTTCCGCGTCTTGGGCGTGGAGCCGAGGCTGGGCCGCGGCTTCCGCAATGATGAAGATGAGGCGCCGAACCGCGACGCCGTCGTCGTGCTTGCGTGGGATTTCTGGAAGCGAGAGTTCGGTGCCGACCCCACTGTTACAGGGCGAACGATTCGCCTCAACAACAGCGACTTCACAGTGATCGGAGTCGCTCCCGAGTCGTTTCCGGGGATGATGATCTTCACGCGACCTGACATATACGTGCCTCTGGCAATGGCGCACGTGTTTTCGACGAGTCCGCAAAAGAGTTTTTTTGAAGATCGGGATGATCGTGAACTGGGTGTCAAAGCGCGGCTGACGTCCGGGGCGACCCTCGCGGAGGCGCGCAGCGAAGTTGCAATGATCGCAAAAACCTTCGAACGCGAGTATCCAATTACGAATCGCGATCGCGGGGCGTCCGTGCGAACCCAATTTGAGGCGCGAACGCGAGGCGAGGATCCCAACTGGAAATTCAGCGTGATCTTCACAACTCTCGCGCTCGCAGTGCTCCTTGTTGCCTGCACCAACGTGGCAGGACTCCTTCTTAGCCGAGCGCACACCCGGACACGCGAAGTTGCGTTGCGTCTCGCTCTTGGCGCCGGGCAATTCCGGCTGGTCCGGTTGCTGCTGACCGAAAGCATGATGTTGGCGCTACTCGGCGGCACGGGTGGAATTGGGCTTGGCTACATAGCGATCCAATTGCTGAGCAGGTTCACAATTCCGAGTGAGTTGCCGATGACGATACCGTTCCGCATGGATACGCGAATGCTGGTTATGAGTGTGGCTGTTGCAGTGATCAGCGCATTTATTTGCGGCATTACACCAGCCCTCCAGAGCACCAGGACAGATCTTGTAAACGGGCTGAAGACCGCAGATGTGGATGTTCCCGGCCGCGAGCGTTTGAGGGGCCGGAATTTGTTGGTGGTAATGCAGGTAGCGGCGTCGCTGATGTTGCTGACCGCTTCGTTCCTCATGATGCGCGGCTTCCACCGAAGCTTCGTCGAAGGGACGGGGTTCGCCAAAGATCACCTGCTGATGGCGAGATTCGATCCCCGGCTCGCCCGCTACGACGAAGTCCAGACCCGGCAGTTTTACAGATTGTTGACTGACCGCATGCGGAATGCGCCGGACGTACAAAATGCCGGTCTTACTCTGGATCCGCCGCTGGGACTGGACCAGTATGACCAAGTTGCTTTCTCGCCGGAAGGCTTCCAGATGCCGCGAGATCGAGAGACATTCACGGCCATGATGGACACCGTTGATGAAGGCTACTTCGCCACTATTGGGATACCCATCGTGCAAGGCCGCGGCTTCCTTTTCAGCGATTCCGCAGGTGCGCAACGTGTAGCTGTCGTCAATGAGCAATTCGCGAAGCACTACTGGTCGGAGGGAAATGCTGTGGGCAAGCACATTCGGTTGGGAGGTCGTGCCGGAACTGCGGTCGAGATCGTCGGAATTGCGCGAACGATCAAGTACCGAAACACAACGGAAAAGCCGATGGACTTTGTGTACATGCCGACAGCTCAGAACGCGGTACCGCGCCTCGTGCTCCTGCTGCGATCTAACGGAGACTTGATGCAACTGGTGAAGTCGATGAATCGAGTAGTACGGGGAATTGATCCGAACATGCCAATTCTTGAAACCAGAACCTACGACGACCTGTACCGTTATCAAACGGTGGAAGGACCTCGGGTCGCTGTCAACATGGTGGGAACAATGGGCGCCATCGGAGTTCTGCTCGCGGTGGCGGGCCTGTACGGACTGCTCGCCTACAACGCAGGCCGCAGAACGCGAGAGATCGGAATACGGATGGCCATAGGCGCAAACCCGAGCGATGTTTTGCGGATGGTAATCGGTAATGGCCTCGTGTTGGTGGGAACAGGCACAGCGATCGGCTTAGTGATGGGCCTCGCTGTAGAGCGTTTCATGAACGCCATGCTGTTCAATGCGGGTGGCGTTGACCTGCTGGCATATGCTGTACTAGTCTTGACTTGATCTGACATTTCGATAGAATGCGTGTAGCGCAAATCAGGAGAATGTGAGATGAACGCAGATCAGAAGATCATCAAGAACAAGGTGGGCCTGCTGAACCTTTCCGAGGT
>JAOAPO010000533.1 GCA_025462945.1 Bryobacterales bacterium | reverse complement strand
GCAGTTCCGGCTCAAGACGAACAAGGAACGAGGCGAGATCTTGCACGCGGGCTTCGCGCCGCTGAGCCTGCAGGGAGATCTCCTGGTTGATCAACTCGTCTCCCAGCGCAACTTTGTGCCGGTTCAGAGAATCCGAACACGCGCCATACCCCTTGGTGCTGTTACAGATAATCGCGGTCGGCTTGCCATTTCGCGGCCCGTAGCGAAACTGCTCGAGTGCCGAGAACACGCCGTTGTAACGAGTGGCGTCCACACTCAACACTCTCCAGTCGAACGACTCGAAAACCGACTCGAGACGTGGCATCGGGAAAACCATGCGGTTTGCGACGTCCAGTTGGCCGTTATTCCTGTCCACCAGCACGCAAAGATTATCGAGGTGCTTCTGCCCGGCGAACATCACCGCCTCCCAGATGGTCCCTTCCTGCAGTTCGCCATCCCCGGTCATCGTGTACGAGTCGAAGTGCGGACTGCTCCGGCCTGCCAGGGCAAACCCCTGAGCTACGGCCATTCCCTGCCCCATTGGCCCCGTTGCGATCTGAACTCCCGGGAGCACGGGGCCAGGATGCCCGTTCAAAATGCTCTCGTACGATCTTGACCCCTTCAGTACGGAGCGGTCGAAGTAGCCAAGTTCCGCATAGATCGAGGCCATCGCCGCCACCGCATGTCCTTTACTGAGGACGAACATATCCTGCCCGAGCCGAGTTGGGTCGGCGACATCGAGGTTGAGAAAGCCACCGTAAAAGAGCGCTACAAGGGGGATCGTCGCGGAAAACGCGCCTCCCGAATGGAGTCCTTTATCGATCGCGTCACGGCACTGTTCAAGAGTGAGGATCCGGATATCCGAGTCCTTGATTTCCAGCAGTTTCAGAACTGCCTGACGTAACAGATAGACGGGCGTCTCCATCAAGGCGCGTGGGGAAAAAGCTTGGTCGGGAGTTGGCGTCGCAAAGGTCATAGAAAGCTGGAGTGGATCCTTAGTTACCCGGGTCTTATGTCGCGGCGTGAGCCTGCTTCAGGCAAACTTTATTTAGCAGGGCTGTAAGTCGCCAGGAACACACCACCCATCATGACAAGGGCTCCCACCACGTTCATACCGCTGACAGGCTGGACTGGCGAGCCAAGCCACCCAAAGTGCGAAAGTATCATCCCGCCAAAGATCTGTCCGGCGAGCATGCTGATCATCAAAGGCCCAGCACCCACCTGTGGAATGATCCAGGCGATAGCGAATACCAGACAGGCCCCAATCAGACCCGCGGTCAGCAGCAGGGGATGTACTTGAGACAGCGGCCGGAGCGCATCCTGCTTCCATCCGCTGAGCCCGATCGCGACGGCCCCGATGGCACCAATGCACCAGAACAGCGCATTCCCCACTCGGGGATTGTTGATCACACTACCCACCTTCCCATTCATCGCAAGATGAACGGCAAGCACGATGCCGAGGAAGATCGTCAAGACGTAGAGAGGAAGTTTCATAGGGTCGTCACCGAGTTGTTTGTTGCGTGATCTGCAATGGCAGTTGCACTGAATCAGCTGGATAATATCAGGGCAACTTGAATGAAGTCAATGCGGAAAGCGTCCCGTGTGCGCAAAGCCAGGACAGGGATTCGCGAATTGCCTCGAGCGAAGAATATCCTGGCGCGTAACCGAGCAGTCTGACAGCTTTTTCAATGCTGCAATTTGGCGATCGCGCGATATGATCCCAGGTGACGTTAGCGTCCTTTGCCGGCACCCTGGAACGAAACTCTTCCCACGGTAAAAAACAGATTTTGGCCTCCCGCCCGAACCAGCTTGCAACCGACTCCGCGTAGCCGGCCAGCGTCAAAGCCTTCGAGGAGACGACGTGAAAACTCTCGCCCACCGCCCGCGAGCGGTTTTCCATAGCGCGGACGAAGGCCTGCGCAACGTCGTCGCAGTGAACGTGATGCAGAGTTTCCCGGCCAAGATTCGGCAGTAAGATCTCTTTGCCGCTCGCGATGGCGGCGAAAACTTCCGGATCGAAATTGCCTGCAGGATTCAGCGGCACCCAGCCCGGCCCTACCAGGTGCCCAGGATGCAGGATCGTGGCCGGGAATCCAAACTCCGCGTGCTGGTGCAGCAGATACGTCTCTATGTCGGCCTTGCGTCGTCCATAGTCGCTGATTGGACGGCGTGCAACTTCCTCCGAAATTGGGACCTCAATCGCCATTCCGTGCACCCAGATTGTCCCGCAATGCAGAAAGTGTTCAACGCGTCCGCGTAACGCTTCGGCCAGGTGGCGGGCACTTTCCAGCGTGTAGCACGTTAGATCGATTACTGCATCTGGGCGGAGTGCCAGCACGCTCGGCCCGAAGCTGCCCTGGGCTTCCGCCTCGACTCGATCGATGGCAACCCGTTCAACCGACCCCCAGGCGTCGTGGGCGAGATATGGCTCTCGTCGTGAACGGCTCACGCAGACAGCGGTGTGTCCGGCTTCCACGACACGAGGAGTCAGCCAGGAACCAATGTGGCCGCTCCCCCCTAAGATGACGACGCGCATGAAACAGTACTACCTGTCGGTCCAGTGCACCATCGGCAAGCCGGGTGCGGGTGCCTGAAAATAAGGAATGCGCTTGCCCTTGAGCGATCCGATGTAGGCAGTACGCAGGTCAGGTCCGCCAAACGTCACGCTGGCCATCCACGGCGCCACTCCCCTGCCAGTTGCGAACAGAACGTCCTCGGTTACGTGGTTATTGAAAAACTGGCGCTCCAGCGCATCAACCTTCTCCGTGTCTCCCTCGTCCAGGAGTACACGAAGATCTCCCTCGGGAGTCAGCACGAACAGCTTGTCGGAGTACACCATTGTGCCCCAAAGGTTGCCGACAACGTCGAATGCAATTCCATCCGGCCACGCGCCCTTCCCAAGACTCGTCGGCCCAAAGATCTCTCTGTTGCTGAGTTCTCCCTTACCATCGACGCGCAGCCGCGAGATACATCCACCGGTAGTCTCGGCCACGTAAAGGTATTCCTCTTTGGCATCGAACCGGATCTCATTCGTGAAGGCAAACCCATCCGCCACAATGCGGAACGCCCCATCCTCGAAACACGCGATATAGCCGTCTTTCAGGTCCGTGCGCAAGGCGTGCATCCAGTTCCGCATCTTCGTCGAGACCGTCACCCACAGCCTGTCTTTGGAATCCCTGAGAACGAAATTCACCTTGCCGATCGGCTGTCCATCGATGGTGTCAGCCAGAACCTTCGAATTTCCATCGCGCGACATCACCTCCAGACAGTCAGTACCGAAGTTTGCGATCAGGAAGTCGCCGTTACGCGCAAAAGCCAACCCGTTCGGCAAAGTGCCGTCCAGATATCTCGTTGCCTCGCTCGCAGCGTCCTCGAAGTAGCCAGATTGCGTTTGTCTCGTAACCTGCTGTGTACCGTCGGGTAGGATCTGGACAACACCGCCTCGAGCGTCGGCAGCCCAAAGCGTGCCGTCGCGCTCCGCAAGAATACATTCCGGTCGCTGCAGATCAGTGCCGGTGTAACGGAGGGCGCTTCTGTCGATCTCGAAGTTAAGAACGGGATTGGCTTTCAACCACAACAGGCTAGCATGTCGACTGCCTCTTTACACTACGGCCGGCGTGCAACAGGAAGGCTCCGCGACTCCGCGCGTACCGACTGTTGCATATTATGCAATAGCTCTATAATCCCTAATATGCCAACAACAGCGACCGACTCTGCTCGCACGGCGCGGAAGTCGACGAAAGAAACTCCTTCGATTCAAAGTCTCGACCGCGGAATCCAGATTCTCGAATTAGTGGGTAGATCCGCTTTGCCCGTATCTCTCGGGCACTTGGCCGCCGTGCTCGAGATAGATCGAAGTAGCGCCTTCCGGCTCGCCACCACTTTAAAGCGGCGTGGCTTCCTTGCGAACCCGAGCGCGGGCAAAGATTACATCCTCGGTCCGTCCGTCTGGCGCCTTTCGCGGCAATATGACTGGAGTAAGATGCTTGCGACGGTCGCGCATGAGCATCTGAAAGCGCTGGCCGTAAACACGAACGAGACTGCGCATCTTGCTGTTCGCGAAGGACGCAAGGCGCTGTTCATTGACCACTCCACAACCCCGCATGTGATCGCCATATCAGGGCAAACGGGCGAACTCGTTCCCCTGTACTGTACCTCCCACGGAAAAGCGCTTCTGGCTGATTTCGACGAGCAATCTCTTGGCGCGCTCTTCGGCGATAAGCCCCTTCAGGCATGGACCCGAAACACGGTTCTGACTACCGCCAAACTGGCCCGGCACTGCGAAGAGATCAGAGTGCGCGGCTACGCTACAGACGAGTCTGAGTTTCTCGATGGCGTACGGTGCATTGCCGCTCCGATCCGCGATCGTGCAGGCCTCGTAATAGCCTCAATCGGCATCTCGGCTCCGGTTGCGCGCTTTCCAGCTGAGCGCGAGAAGGAATTCGCCGGGCATGTTACGGCTGCGGCTCTGCAGATTGGCGAACTCATCGGAGCTCAACACAAGGAATAGGTATCTGGAAGCTATTCAACCTGGCTCTTCATGTCGCCTGTGATCGGCACGCTGGACGCATCTTCACGCCCTGCCTGTCTCGGCAGCCGATGGATTCGCCGTTCGCATGCTACGCCGCCCCTCGCGGGCAACTTCATGATGCTCCCTGTCTGGGACTGGCTAAGAGCACCGCAACCGGCATCGATACGCCGTAGTACGGGAGCTAGATCATGAGGATTCGAATCCGTTCCAGTGGCTTTCAGTGTGCGCGTGTTCCAGTCGCGCCAGCCTTCTCGATCCTCTGAATGCTGGGCAACATGGCGCCATGGGAGCGCGTCAGGCAGGCGGCTCGCGCAGTATGATAGGCCCGTGCTGATGAAATCGATTCTTTGCGCGCTGGTCATCGCCTCGTCGGCTTTTTCGGCCGATTCCTATTTTCCGCCGCCGGACAAAAAAGGCGGATGGCGTACCCTCAGTGGCGCCGAGATCGAGAAGACGACGGGGATTGATAAGCAGAAGCTCGACGAAGCGTTCGATTATGTCCAAACCACCACACAACACGGGGGTCTGCTCGTCGTGCGCCATGGATATCTCGTATACGAGCGGTACTTCGGGCGTGGCGATCGGGAGGCGCTCCCAGAACTGGCCTCGTGCGGGAAGGCATTTACAACCGTAGCCGTCGGGATCATGCTGAAGGACAATGCCTCCCAGATCCCGAACGGCCTGGACGAGAAGATCTTCACGCCCAGGTACTTGCCGGAGCAGTACTTCCCCCTGGATGACCCAAGGAAGGCCCAGATCACGCTTGGCCAGGTGCTCGCCATGTCAGCAGGAATCCGCGGAACAAGTCCAATGTACGTGAACGGCGTTCGGAAGCCGCTGGAAAACCCGGCACAGGATGGCCCGATCGCCACCACAGATGATGTTGCGATGCGGCAAACGCTGGCGTGCGCCCCCGGCGACTGCTACTCGTACGCAACGTCGTCGCCCCACATTGCCGCCATGATGGTCCGGAAAGTGGCCGGCATGGAGATGGAAGACTTCATGCGCAAAAAGCTGACGACTCCGTTGGGCTTCGGGACGTGGGGCTATGCAATGTACCGGCCGCACCTGCCCAGCGGGATCGACGCCAATGGCCGCATGCTCCACACTCCCGGCGGCGGCAGCATTGCGGTCCGTTCCACTGACATGCTGCGTTTCGGCTACCTCATGCTGCATGAGGGCAAGTGGGGAAAGGAGCAGATCGTTACTTCAGCGTTCGCCCAGGCGTGCGGACGCATGGTGAAGTACAACCCCCACTACAATCACAGCTTTAATTTCAACGTCAACGAGGAGGGCCAATATGCAGACGTTCCCGCGGATGCGTACTGGAAGGCCGGAGCCGGGGGGCACGCAATCTATGTCGTCCCCTCGCTCGACATGGTGATCTACAAGATGGGCGGCAACGAAGGGCAATACGACCCGGCGCTCACGCGTCTGCCTGTGAAATACACCTATGACGGGTCGCGCGCCAACTGGCAACTGCCGGCTGGCGGCGTGGGCGACTCGACGGGCAAGACGCTCCAAATGGTGGTGGCTGCGCTGAGCAAATAAGGCATACGGCATCGTCGCTCAGGTGGCTCGACGGCGTTTGGCTGGAATCAGAATGGTGCCGCCACCAAGCATGGCTCCCGATCACGGGCGAATCTTCGGCGCAGCAACACGCCTGAGAAAGGCGCCTGCACGGGCCGAGGTCGGGTCCAGTTCCAGAGTCCGCTCATAGGCTGCGGATGCGCCGGCCCGGTCTCCCCACGCTTCCAGACACACCCCCAGGTTTAGCCACGAAACGGGGTCTTCGGGTTCCACCTGAACAGCATGCGAGAGTAGCCGGAGCGCGTCCTGAAAACGCTGCTTACCCGCATAGAGAACAGCGAGACTGTTGAGCACTTCCGAATGGTCGGGCAGACGCGCCACCGCCTGCTCCAGCAAGACGATGGCGTCGTCCGCTTGCGCTGGCTCCATCATCAAACGTGAGATCGCGACGTAAGCACGAGCCTCAGCCGGAAATCTTTGAATCAGCTTGCGGAATTCCAGGATTGCCTCCGGAACCCGCCCTGCTTTTTGTAAAGCCATGCCGAGCGCAAAGTACGGATCCGCCGTCGCGGGCTTCGCCCGGCTGATGGCCCGCGCCAGAGCATCCGCCTCACCCTGCGCCATGGCGAGATAGAGCGCCGTCTCCGGCGAAGCGGGGAGTTCGCGAGGATACAGCAACTCTACCTTCCCTTCAAGCCGGTCATGACGCTCCAGGAGCGGCGCGAGCAGATCCCCCGGAAGGGGCGTCCGGCGGATCCGATGATCCGTCATGACAACATGCACGGCGTCTTCGGTGCGGCGTTTCTGCATGTGACAACCGGTGCAGTCCCGCGTGGCGGTCTCGTGGCTGGCGGCATGGCAACCGCGGCATACCTGGAGATAATGCAGGTCTGCTTCGGCCCGCGTCGATTCCCTGTGGGGATCGTGACAGGTGGTGCAGGTCAGTTGCCCGCCACTCCGCAGGAAACAAGTTGATTTCAGAAGGCCGTAGCCGGCACCGTTAACGGTAATGCGCTCGTCCGCGATCGTTTGCTCGAATTGGAAGTAGAGCATGAAGTCGCTGAGCGCCTCTCCGGGTCGATAGGAGAATACGGTTCGGCCGAAACGACGAATGGCATCAGGCAGCGTTCGGCTTGCCGATTCCAGATGACACTGCAGACATACCTCGAGCCCTCTCGCCCTGTTGAGTTTCGCCGGATTAACGACAGTCCCTTTTCGTGCGGCGTGCGATTCGCCAGGCCCATGACAGCGCTGGCAGTCGATACCATGGGCGAGGCCGCCGTTCGCCTGCGACGGATAGCCGTTGTGGCAGAACAGGCACGAATCGGATACTTCCCGGCGGAAATCTGAGTGATCGGGCCGGTCATAACCAGGGCTCATGTTCCAGTAGCCGCCGCTCTCCGAATACCAACTCACCGGCAGTTCCGTGAGCTTGCCCGCACTGGTGCGGTTGACGAACGTTTGCGAATGGCTGCCGGATCCGATCGCATAGTCGATTTGTCTTTCCATCACTGGCGTCGATCTGCGGAGGAAGAACGATCCGTTGCGTGGGACCACTGAGTAACGAAGCCCGGAGGGCTCATGAAGGAAGCCGTCCAGGGGTGGAACGCTGACCACCGGCGTGAACGACTGACCCATTCCTGTTTGCCTGTAGCTATTGAAAATTGCCTGATGGCAGGGGCGGCACGTCGTCGGATCCGTGTAACCGGGCTCGAGGGCGATTGCGTTGATCACGAGCAGCAGACCAACGCCGGAGCGCAGCATCAGCGCACTCCGCGCTTCATACCTGTCGCCATTTCGAGACCCTGCGTGGCAGCGAGATCAGCCGGCCGCCGTCGCAGAACCTCGCGAAACTCAGAAATGGAAGCATCAAGCTGACCCGCGTCACCCAACGCCTGTGCGAGGCGGAGGTGGGCTTCCACAAAATCCGGATCGATGTCCACGGCTCGCCGGTATTCGGCGATGGCGGGCAGAGAGGAACCCGTCTGCTGCAACAACATCGCCAGGTTGTATCGCGCCACGGCATGCCTGCCGTTCAGAGATACCGCCTTGCGAATCTCCTCTATCGCCGCGGGAAGCTGGTGCTGCGCGCTCAGGACGCGCGCCAAATTGATGTGGGCATCCGTCAGCGCGGGATTGATCTGAACCGCGACTGTCAGTTCGCGGAGCGCTTCGTCGAACGCCCCACCGTTAGCCCGGAGATTTCCCAGGTTGTTATGCGCCTCCGCATAATTCGGCCGAAGCAGGATCGCCTTTTGAAAGTGAGCTATGGCGCTGGCGGTATCTCCTGTCTTTATCAGCGCGTTGGCGAGCGCGTACTCGGCCTCTGGAAACGCGCCGCGCAAGCGCAAGGCCTGTTCATATTCGACGCGGGCTTCGCCAGAGCGCCCTGCCTGGGCAAGGGCCTCCCCGAGGTTGTATCGCACCTTCGGTGCCGCGGGATTCTTCGCGAGAGACTGCTGGAATAGCTCTATGGCGCGGTCAGAATTCCCTTCCGCGAAGTAGCCCTCACCAAGGACTGCGGTGGCTTTGGCGGGTGAGTTGGGGTTGAGACTTTTCTGCATCTTTGCAATGCCGTCGCGACGGTCGGCACCACCCACGATCAAGGCCGCACCAAGGTAGAGACCTGCATCCGGCTCCGGAAGCTGCGCCGGGAAGTAGAGTGTGGGCCTGCCCGAAGCCGCGGGCGTCTTCGGGAGATTGGCAGGCTTACGCTCGATGCGATGGTCCGTCATCACCACATGATCGACATCTTGCGCGCGCCGCTTCAGCATGTGGCACGAGATGCAGTCGGAAGTCTGAAGATCAGGATGACCTGCGCTCGCAACGGACGAATGACAGCTCACGCACTGCGATCGATATCGCGCCGCCGACGTTTGGTGCTGGTGCGGATCGTGGCAGGTCAGGCAGGTCAGGCGACCCTGGCTCTCGCGAAAACATGCAGACTGTCGAAGCCGGTAGCCCTGGTTCACAATCTCGAAGCGATTGGCGGATGACACGTCGTCGAATTGCACAGCGTAGGCGCTCAGAGCTTCGCCAGGGCGGAAAGAATTCATCTCGCGGTCGAATCGGAGCATGATGGCTGGCAGTGGCGCGCTGGTGGTCTCGAGATGGCACTGGAGACAAACATCGAACTGGCGTTCTGCACTCAGCTTGCGCGGGTTCACAATGGCCGCAGCGATGTCCGACCGCGCGGCACGTCCCGCCGAAGCGATCTCGATATGGCGTGATCCCGGACCGTGACACCGCTGGCAATCGATCCCTTCCGCCAGTTTCCCGGCTTCGCTCGGATATCCGTTATGGCAGAAGAGGCAGCGATCGTCCACGATGCGGGTGAAATCCTGAGGAGCAGGGTTGTCGAAGCCAGGACTCATCGCCCAACGCTTTTCCTGTGAGTACCAGGTGAGCGGAAGCTCAGTGAATTCCCCGGCGTCCGAGCGGTGGAGCCACGTGCGAGCATGATTGCCGGAGCCGACCGCGTGCGTGGCTTCCATTTCGTAGACATTCGTCTGGGTGCCCTGCGAAGTCAACTCAAATCTCCGCTGAAAGAGCCTGTCGCCCCGGCTTACCAC
>JAOAPO010000529.1 GCA_025462945.1 Bryobacterales bacterium | reverse complement strand
AGTCGTGGCCGGGAGGCGGGCAGTCTTTGCACTCGCCTACTACGATTCCGGCGGCGGTTGGGAGTTTGCCGGCGAGACGGAGTTGGGTGAACATGCGATCGATGCGGTAGATGTCCTCGCCGATGTCTTCCATCAGCAGGATTTTGCCGGTTGTTTCGATCGCGTACGGCGTGCCGAGCGTGGTGGAGAGCAGGGTCAGGTTGCCTCCGGTTAAGGCACCGCTGGCTTTGCCTCCTCGCACCGTTCTCAAGGTGTGGCCGGCGCGGAGGGGGTTGCCTTCGGGGGGATTGGCGGCGGGTCCGATGGCTTTGGTTTGGAACAGCGCGGCGCGAAGGTGCTGCTGGGACCACTCGGTGAGGTGGCTGAGCGACACGGGTCCATGGAAGGTGACGAGGCCGGTGCGCTGGCCGATTGCAACATGGAGCGCGGTGATGTCGCTGTAGCCGAGGAAGACTTTGGGATTGTTGCGGATGAGCGTGTAGTCGAGCTTGTCGAGCATCTGGGCGGAGCCGTAGCCTCCGCGAATGCAAAAGACGCCCTGGATGCCGGGGTCTGTGAACATGGCGTGGAGGTCGTCGACGCGCTGTTGGGCGGTGCCGGCCAGGTAGCCGAAGCGCTTGCCGACGTTCGCGCCCATCTTCCACTTCAGGCCGAAGAATTCGCAGAAGCGTTTGGCGAAGGCGAGTTCATCGGGATCGGAGACGTAGCTGGAGGGGGTAATGAGGCCGACGGTGTCGCCGGCCTTGAGGGCTCTCGGGAGAAGCTGTGTCGGGCCGGGAGTTTGGGCAGGCGCGGCGGCGGCGAGCAGCGATGTGGCGAGCGTGCCCTGGAGGAAAGTCCGGCGGGGTGTGGACATAATCCTACAAGTTTAGCCAGTGGTGTGGGCGGCGACGCGCGCGAGGATGTCGTGGAGTTGGCGGTCGCCTTCGGTGAGAGAGGCGGGTCCGGGCTGGAGGATGTAGGTGGACTTGATTTCGTAGATGTGGTTGTTGCGGACGGCGGAGATGGCGCTCCAGCCGGGTCGGGCAGCGATGAAGGAGGGGGAGACTTTCATGCCGCACCAAGAGGCGATGATGACTTCGGGGTCGCGGGGGATGACGTCGGCGGGCGCGACGATGCGGCCGGGGGCAGCCTGCTGGTGGCGGAGGTGGGGGAAGACGGGGTCGCCGCCGGCAATTTCGATGAGTTCTTCCACCCAGCGAATGCCGCTGATGAGAGGGTCTTTCCATTCCTCGAAGAGGACGCGGGGGCGGCGGGGGAAGAGCGCGGCAGACTGGCGGATTTGGTCGAGGCCGGCGGTGAGTTCCGCGACCAGGGCGATGCCTTTGGCTTCCACGCCGACGATTCGGGAGAGGACCAGAATCATGTCGAGGATTTCGGGGATGCTGCGCTGGTTGAAGGCGAAGACGGTGACACCGCGGCGCATGAGTTCGGCGACGATGTCGGCCTGGAGGTCTGAGAAGGCCAGCACGAGGTCGGGCTGGACGGCCATGATCTTTTCGTATTTGGCGGAGGTGAAGGCCGAGATTCGGGGTTTCAGGCGGGCTTCGGGAGGACGGACGGCGTAGCCGGAGACGCCGACGATGCGGTCCTGTTCACCGAGGAGGTAGAGGATCTCGACGGTTTCGTCGGTGAGGCAGGCAATGCGGCGCGGAAATCCGGGCACGGGTGTTAGTTCGTGCCGCCGGGGTCTTCGGCAGCGATGGCCGGCACGGTTGGGGTGCGGCTTTCGTGCGAGGTCACAGCGAGTCCGGCGAGTGCGGCTGCGGCGAGAAGCGCACCAGCGATGGCGCTGCGACCGGGGAAGCCGGGGGCGGCAGGCTGGTCGATGGCGTTCATCTCGGCGACGGTGTTGGCGCGGCCGCGGGCGATTTCGAGTTCGAGATCGCGCAGGCCCTGCTGCATGGCCCAGCGGTGGTTGGCTTCGAAGGCGGGCCTGAGGACGAAAGAGAGATAGCGGAGGAGTGGTTTCTCGGCGCTGAGTTTCCAGTCGAAGGTGACATCGACGAAGTCGCCGTCGGGAACGAGCGACCAGATGCCGCGGCCGATGAAGTCTCCGGAGGCGGTGATGACGATGTGCCACGGGGCGCGGGTGTCTACGGTTTTGGCGTCCCACTGGACGGTGTAGGGGAGCCAGCCTTTGGTGCTGAGGCGGAATTCGCGGCCCTTTCCGGTGGCGTCACCTTTGCGGAGTTCGCGAACGGTCAGATAGACGGACGGCCACCAGCGGGGGTATTCGAGGGGCTGCGCGAGGATGACGAAGACCTCCTCGGCGGTCGCCTGGAGGCGCCAGCGGGTGATGAAGCGGTAATGGTTCGGACTGTCGATGCCTTTATTATGCGTCAGGAGGCGAGGAAGATTCTTTAAGATTTCGTGCGAGTGCGTTAAAGTTCTGTGAATGAGACTTCTGATTTTCGCTCTGACCGCGATCTCTCTGTTCGCGGCGGATGAACCTGGGTTTACCCCGCTGTTCGATGGCAAGTCGCTGGCGGGCTGGAAGCTGATGAACGGCAAAGGGCCGGGGTACACGGTCGAGGGCGGGCGGATCGTCTGCACGAAAGAGGGCGGCGGCAATCTGTTCACGGAGAAGGAGTACAGCAACTTCGTGATGCGGTTCGAGTTCCTGCTAACGCCGGGGTCGAACAACGGCGTGGGGATTCGCGCGCCTTTCGAAGGGGATGCGGCTTACAAGGGTATGGAGATCCAGATCCTGGACGACGGCGACGCGGTGTACAAGGGCGTGATTCGGCCGGAGCAGTATCACGGGTCGATCTATGGCGTGTTTCCGGCGCGGACGGGTTTCAAGAAACCGGTGGGCGAGTGGAACGAGGAAGAGATCACGGCGAACGGGCGGCGGATCACGGTGAAGCTGAACGGCGTGATTATCCTCGATGCGGATCTGGACATTGTGAGGGAGGCTAAGGTGCTGGCGGAGCATCCGGGGCTTGCGAACAAGACGGGACACATTGGGTTTCTGGGACATGGGACTCACGTGGAGTTCCGGAATATCCGGGTTAAGGAACTGAAGTAGCCGCTTAGCGGGTTTGGCGGACGAAGCTCTGTTCGCGTTCGCGGAAGGTGGGGAAGCTCTCGGAGATGTGGTCCTGCCAGGTGAGCTTCTCTTCGTCGGCGATGGCCCAGATGACGCCGAGGCCGCCGGCGCCGATGCTGAGCCAGGTGGCGGCGATGCGCTTGAGCCGGGTGGGGGCGTCGAGAGGCGTGTTGCCGAAGGTGACGAGTTCGAGGCCGGCGACGCGCATGCCGGCTGTCTCGCGCTGGGCGACGAGCCAGATGATGCTGTAGAAGCTGGTGATGACGAGGAAGAAGACTCCGAGCGAGAGGAGCAGGCTGTGGCCTGCGCCAAGGATCTCCGGGACGCCGGCCAGTGAGCCAATGCCCTGAACGGTACCGGTGAAGAGGGCGAAGCCGAGGACGATCATCGCAATGTCGACAACGCTGGCCGAGAAACGGTGCGCCACGGTGGCGACGGGGCGCTGGCAGTGGTTCGATGCCGGGATGCCGTTGGTGAGCGTGCGGCGCTGCGCTACGGAGGCGGGCGTGAAATCCAGCGAGCTCTGGTCCACGCGGCCGCCTGCTGCCCGTTTTCGCTGCGGTGCGACGGGCCGGCTGGGTGGAATCGAAACGCTGGGGGGCGGGGCCGGCGCGGGGGTGCGGGCGGCGGGGCGCTGAATGTCCGGGAAGGCGATGAGGTTACTGGGGGCCGCGGGATTGCGGAGAAGCGGCAGTTCCTGGGTGTCGTTCAGTGACGGCTGGTTTTCGGGCAGGAGCCAGGGGTCAATCGCGAGGGCGTTGTTGCCCGAATACGCCACGGGAGCAGCCACGACGCGACCGGTCGTACGTCTGCCGCACCGGAGGCACCGGTGATCATCATCCCCATTTGCGAAACCACAAAACTCACAGTGCATCTAATCCCCTTGCGCGCTTTCGCCAACCCGGCCTGCCAACCCTGCTTCGCCAAACGGGAAGCCCCCGAACCGCGTCCTGTTTTGGGACTGCAATGCTACCCTACTTATGCAGTCCCGGACCGCGATCTACCGCTCAAAAACACCTACTTCCCTGAGTAACATAAACATAGTGTCTTGTCACGAGAAAATTCGCGCGCGCAGCTGCATTTTGCCCCTGCTTTTATTGGTTGCGGCGCAAAAAGCGTCACCTCAATTCAGCAGAATCACGAAGCTGGCCGCACCGGAAGAGATCGCACCGATTGACCGGCCCGATTTCAGCATCAAGATCCCGCGTCCGGATGCACCTGCGAGGGGTCAGTATCTGGTGATCTCAGACAACCAGGAGGCCGATGGACTGGTTCGTCATCTGCGGGGCAACGTGGTGATTGAGCTTTACAACGCGACACTCAAGGCAGACTTCATCGACTATGACGAAGATACGAGTATCTTCACGGCGCGCGGCAAGGTGCAGTATCGGAACTATGAGCAGAATGAAGTGATCTACTGCGACAGCCTCGAGTACGATTCGACGGCGGAGAAGGGGACCTTTCACCATGTGCGGGGTTTTCTGAAGACAAAGATCGTGGCGCGGCCGGGGCTGCTGACGACGCAGGAGCCGTTCTACTTCGAAGGCGTTTCGGCGGATAAGATTCAGGACCGCTACATTCTGCACGACGGCTTCATCACGGACTGCGTGTTGCCGAAGCCGTGGTGGACGATTCACAGCAGCAAGATCGACATCATTCCGGACGACCGGGTGACTGCGCATAAGGCTGTTTATAAGCTGCGCAGCACACCGGCGTTCTACTTCCCGTGGTTCCAGAAGTCGCTGAAGAAAGAACCGCGGAAGAGTGGCTTGCTGACGCCGAGTTTCGGACACAGCAGTCGGCGGGGCTGGGTGTTCTCGGCGGGCTACTACGCAGCGATCAACCGGAGTCTGGATGCGACCTACATCTTCCAGAACTTCTCGAAGCGCGGCATGGCGCACCACATTGATTTCCGGGGGAAGCCGACCCAGCGAACTGACTTCAACCTGATCTTTTTTGGCGTGCAGGACCGGGGCGTGACGCAGAACGGATTTACGAGCAAGGCTCCGGGTTTCAGCGTGACGGGCGCGGGGCGCACCGAGTTCGGCAACGGCTGGACGGCGCGAGGCAGCATCAACTTCATCAGTTCGCTGGCGTTCCGGCAGCAGTTCACGGAATCGTTCAACGAGGCGATCTTCGCGCAGACGCAGTCGACGGCTTCGGTGGGGAAGAACTTCGGGTATTACGCGTTCGATATCGGCGTTTCGCGGCGGGAGAACTTCCTGAACGATGTGGATGGGAACGCGATCATTCTGCGCAAGCTGCCGGAGGTGACTTTCTCGGGCCGCGACCAGCAGATCGTTTCGGGCAAGCTGCCGGTGTGGTTTTCGTTCGAGTCCAGCTATGGTCTGCAGTACCGGAGGCAGCCGAAGCCGCCGGGTCCGCTGTCGGCTGACTTCTATCAGACGAATCAGTTCACGACGCGGGCGACGGCAGATCCGTCAGTGACTACGCGGTTCGATTTCAAGCAGTTTCATCTGGTGCCGAGCTTTACGCTCCATAACGCTTTCTACACGCAGAGCTTCACGGGCCAGCGCGTGGACAGCGTGAACCTGGGACGGACGGCGCCGGAGATCAGCATCGACTTCATCATGCCGACGGTCGAGAGGGTGTTCAGCCGGAAGAGCTTCCTGGGCGACAAGATCAAGCATGTTATCGAGCCGCGGGCGACCTATCGATACGTGTCGAACATCAAGAACTTCACGCAGACGCTGCGCTTCGATCCGCTGGATCTGTTGTCGGGGACGAACGAGATTCAGTTGGGCGTGATCAACCGGCTGTATGCGAAGCGGGGCGATTCGATCAACGAAGTACTCACCTGGGAGGTGTTCCAGAAGAGGTACTTCGATCCGACGTTCGGCGGTTCGATTGTGCCGGGGCAGCGCAATACGGTGATGTCATCGCTGCAACTGACGCCGTACAGCTTCATCGCGGGAGGGCGGACGTACTCGCCGGTCGTTTCGATATTGCGGGTGAGTCCGAGGCCGGGCTTTGGGCTGACGTGGATGGCGGATTACGATCCGCTGCTGCAGCGGTTTGTGAACAGCACGCTGGCGGGGGATGTCCGGTTTAAGAAGTACTTCATTTCAGTGGGCAGCGATCAGGTGCGGCCGAATCCGCTGATTGCACCTCCAGCGAATCAGTTCCGGAATACGTTCGGGTATGGAGATCCGAACCGGCGGGGGTGGAATGCGGCGTTTTCGAGCGTGTACGATTACCGGAAAAAGGAACTGAATTACGGTGTGGGTCAGGTGACTTACAACACGGATTGTTGCGGGATTAGCTTTCAATTACGGCGTTTTGATTTCGGTACGCGGCAGGGGGATAACACGTATTTGGTGTCGTTCTCGATTGCCAATATTGCTACGGTGGGGAATTTGAAGAAGCAGGAACGGCTGTTCTGAATAACAGACCACCGTCAGCCCGGCGTCGACCTTGATTACCGCGCTACTCCAGCTACTGGCAGCAGAGCGGCACTGGACTACGCAAATCGAGCAGTTAGGAAGTTCAATCCACAATCGCTCGCGCGAACTGAGACCGCAAAGTTACTCGGGAGGGGCTGTCGAACACAAAGTCAGTTTTGCCTTCCGAGATATTCACGGGCCCTCCGCTCAATACAAACTGTACCGATATGACCAAACTGCACTCGTTGCCCGCAACACACCCGCTAAACCGCCATCGTTTTAGCGGACAAGGTCGGTTCTGCCAGTAATCCGTTTCCTGAAACCAACTCCGCCGATTCCACAACGCCGTCCTGTCGAATTCGCAATCTGAACTCCAACACGCCTTGTGCCCCAGCAAAGTGGGCCAGTCGCGGATATTCGAAACCCACGATGTGACTGGCCACAACGTTCGTCTCGGCTGCACCAACAGAGCCGGCCAGGCAAACCATGCCGAGCGCCAGGAGCAACACCCGAGATCTTGCGACGCTGATTATCTCCTCAGTTAACCACGCTGCCAATCAGTGAACCGCATTTTTCCGTGCGTAAGCGCCACTCCGCTGGCTCCATCCAAGAATTCCCCCGCGCCGGTAACATGGGCAAGTTCGTGAAGCAAGAAACGTTTGCGCCCGAGCAGTCCCGCCGCTGGTCCCACGTACCCCGGCGCCGACAAGTTCATTGCCACTGAAGTAGCTGTATTCGTCTCGACTTCATCTGACATTCTCCTGATCTGCACTGCGAGCATTCCAGACACGTCTGTCTTTCGCGTGATCGCGATAGCGCATCCGGCCAAGGTCGCGCTTAGCGCTTCTCGGATCTGAACAGCGCTCGATTGGGTCGGGGGAATGTCCCTACCATGTTTCAGAGGTAGTACCACCAACGACGGCCAGACGTGATACAACCAATGACGGCCAAAGGTTGAATGCATTGGAGACGTTCCCTCACGAGTTCGCCAGTCGGGGAATCACCCACGCAGAGTGACCTTTTCTTCAACCATGGCTTGAGGAGTCGCACATGGCCCTGACGATCACGAACCTGTCGAAGACATACCCGAACGGCGTCCGCGCGCTTAAAAATCTCTCCCTCACAATCGGCAACAACATGTACGGCCTCCTCGGCCCCAACGGTGCCGGGAAGAGCTCGCTGATGCGCACCATCGCCACTCTCCAGGACGCCGATTCCGGCACTATTACCCTCGACGGCCTCGACGTCCTTCGCCAGAAGGACGAGGTTCGTAAAGTCTTGGGATACCTTCCGCAGGAGTTCGGCGTGTATCCGAAAATGTCTGCCATCGACATGCTTCACCACCTTGCCGTCCTGAAAGGCGTCTCCAACGCCGGTGAACGCAAAGAGATGGTCGACGCCCTTCTCCACCAGACCAACCTCTGGGACGTTCGCAAGAAGGCCCTCTCCAGCTATTCCGGCGGTATGAAGCAGCGCTTCGGCATCGCGCAGGCTCTCCTCTCGAACCCGAAGCTCATCATCGTCGATGAGCCCACCGCCGGCCTCGACCCCGCCGAGCGCAACCGCTTCCTCAATTTGCTGGCCTCCATCGGTCGCGAAGTCACCGTCATTCTCTCCACCCACATCGTGGATGATGTCCGCGAACTCTGCTCCCGCATGGCGATCATCGCGACTGGCGAAGTCATCCTCGAAGGTTCCCCTGCCGAAGCCCTCGCCTCGCTGAAAGGCCAGATCTGGTCCCGCATAGTCGCCACTGACGACGAACTCCGCGCCCTCGAAGCCGCCCTCCACATCGTCAGCACTCACCTTGTCGGCGGCGAGCACGAAATCCGCGTCTTCTCCCCCGCCTCGCCAGGCGCCGGCTTCGCCCAGGTTCCCTGCGGCCTTGAGGACGTCTACTTCCTCCAGCTCTCCAGGCACATAAGGAACTAACCCATGTCCATGTTCCTCGAATTTCTCACCTTTGAACTGCGCTTCCGGATGAAGAGCCTTTCCACGTGGGTCTACTTCGCGATCTGGTTCGCCTTTTCCTTCCTCTGCATCGCCTCGGAAAGCTTCGGCCCCGTCGGCGCCTCCAACGGCAAGATCCTCCTCAACGGCCCCTGGGCGAATTCCTACAACGCCCTTGGCTCCTGCCTATTCGGCACCATCATCATCGCCGCCATCTTCGGTACCTCCATCCTTCGCGACTTCCAGCGCGATACCGTCCAGATCCTCTTCACGAAGCCGGTGTCCAAAACTGCCTATCTCGGCGGACGCTGGGCCGGGTCGTTCATCACCACGGTCTTCGCCTTCTCCGGCATGCTCCTCGGTACCTGGGCCGGAACCTTCGCTCCGTGGGCCGATCACGCCCGCATCGCACCCAACCACTTCTGGTGGTACCTCCAGCCCTTCCTCTCCATCACTGTCGTCCAGATCTTCTTTATGGGTTCGCTCTTCTTCACCGTTGCCGCCCTCACCCGCAAGATCTTCATCGTCTATCTCCAGGGCGTGGCTGTGTTGATGATCTACATCATCGGCCTCACCGTTTACTTCGCCGACCGTTCCCTCGAACACTTCTGGTCCGGCATCCTCGATCCGGTCGGTTTTATCGTCTTCGACAACGTCACCCGCTACTGGTCCGTGATCGAGAAAAACAGCCTCCTGCTTCCCTGGGACTACAGCGGCAACTCACCCGGCGTCTTCCTCATCAACCGTCTTCTCTGGGCCTCTGTGGGCCTCATCTCCCTCGGCACCCTCTGGGCCCTTTTCCCCATGTCGGTCGAAGCCCTCACCGCTCGCTCGCAGGGCAAGCGAGCCGCTAAAGCGCGCCTCCTCCAAGAGGCCGAGGACCTGCCCCTCACCGCTGCCGGCCGCTCACTCGTGGCCGCGCGCCTCCCTGAAGTGCACCGAGTCTTCGGGGTCGCCACTTCCTTCGCCCAATACCTCTCGCTCACTCGCCTCCGGATCCGGACCATCACCCGCGAGCTTCCCTTCTGGGCCATCGTGGGGCTCATCGTGGCCTATGCCGTAAACAACGGCTACTACGCAGGTCGCGTTGCCGGTCAGAACGTTTGGCCCGTCACCTACCTCATGCTCCAGGCCGTCGAAGGGAGCTCCATGTTGTTCTTCTTCATCGTCGCTACGCTCTACGCCGCGGAACTCATCTGGCGCGAGCGCGACAACGGTTTCGACGGCATCCACGACGCGCTCCCCATGCGCGAATCCATCGACTGGCTTTCGAAAGTCTCCGCGATCGCCTTCGTGGAACTCGTGCTCCTTACCGTCACCATGCTCTGCGGCATGGGGATGCAGGCTTTTCTCGGTTATTACCACTTCGAGGTCTTTCAGTACCTCCGCGAACTCTACATCGTCACCTTCCCGTTATTGCTAGGGGCTGTGTTTCTCGCCCTTTTCGTCCAGACCCTCGTCTCGAACAAGTTCGTGGGCCACGGGATTTTGATCGCCATCTTCGTACTCCAGCCCATCCTCTTCAGCTTCGGCCTGGAAAATACGCTGCTCCTGCTCGGAGCGATCCCGTCCTATACCTATTCGGACATGAACGGCTATGGTCATTTCGTCGCACCTCTCGCGACTGCCATCGCCTATTGGTTCTCTATATTCGCGTTCTTAGGCATCGTCTCCATCGCGTACGCCCGCCGTGGCTCCGAAAGTTCATTGGCCGCCCGCACACGCCTGGCACTCCTCCGTGCGCCTCGCCTGCTTCCTGTGGCCGGCCTTTTCGCCTTCATGGCGCTCGGGTCCGGTGCCTGGTACTTCTACAACGGTCACGTCCTGAACGAGTACCTGACCGCCAAAGATCGGCGCAAGATGCAGGCGGACTACGAGCGCGACTTCAAGAGGTACGAACTGTTCCCCCAGCCCAAGGTCACCGGGGTGGACACAGCCATCAATATCTACCCCGAGCGCCGTTCCTTCGACGCCACCGGACGCTTCACGCTGGTCAATAAGACCGTCTCGCCCATTTCTGAAATCCACATCACGGGCAATCCGGAGACCGTCGTAGAAATCCAGTTCGACCGCCCTTCTCATCGCGTTAGCCGCGCGCCCCGCAACCTTTATTCCGTCTACGCCCTCGAGCAGCCCCTCAACCCGGGCGAAACACTCACTCTAACGTTCAGCGCAGCCCATACGACGAAAGGCTTCCGCGACGGTAATGAACTCGCCCAGTTCGCCCGGAACGGAACGTTTTTCGATGCCGAGTTCCTCCCCTCCATCGGCTACAACACTGGCATGGAGCTCGACGATCCCCGGCGCCGCCGCGAAGAGAAACTCGGTCCCCTTCAAGAGATGTTTCCGCGCGGCGACGAGGTCCACTCCCGCATGAACCTCTTCACGCCCAACTCGGACTGGATCACGTTCCATACCGTCGTCAGTACATCCCCCGATCAGATCGCGATCGCTCCCGGCTACCTGCAACGCGAGTGGCATCAGAACGGTCGGAGATACTTCGAATACGGCATGGGCGCAACCCGGATTCTGAACTTCCCCAGCTGGGTCTCCGGCGCGTACACCGTTCGGAAGGAGGTTTACAAAGGCTCGGGCGGCCCGGTTAATCTCGAGGTCTATTACGATTCGGCGCACCCATACAACATCGACACCATGCTCGCCAGCACGCGTGCCGGACTCGACTATCTCCAGGGCAACTTCAGCCCTTACCAGTTCACTCAGTTCCGCATTATGGAGTTCCCGCGTTATCGCAGCCTCGCCCAGTCGTTTGCTAATACCGTCCCGTTCTCCGAATCGATCGGCTTCATCACCCGCCTCAAAAAGAAGGATGATGTCGATCTCACCTATTTCGTCACCGCTCACGAACTCGGCCATCAGTGGTGGGCCCATCAGCTCGTCGGAGCGAACGTCCAGGGTTCCAACATGATGTCGGAAACGCTGGCCCAGTACTCCGCCTACATGGTGATGCAAAAGAAGTACGGGAAGGACTATATGCGGAAAGTGCTCCGCCACTTCCTCGACCGCTACCTTCGCGGCCGCTCCGGCGAAGTCCGCCACGAGCCCCCGCTCGCCCTGGTTCAGCGCGAACCTTACGTCTGGTACGAGAAGGGCGGCCAGATCATGTACACCCTCGCCGACTACATCGGGGAGGATAGAATCACTCTCGCCCTCCACAACTTCCTGATGCAGTACCGCTACGCCAACGCCGGGAACACGATCAACCAGCCCTATCCCGACACCCGGATGCTGGTGGACGCCCTTCGCGCCCAGACTCCACCCGAACTTCAGTACCTGATCGACGACGGCTTCAACCGCATCGTCCTCTACAACAACAAAGCAATCAGCGCCACCTCACAGAAGCAGCCGGATGGAAAGTACAAGGTGGTCCTCAGTGTTCAGGCCCGCAAAACTCAGGCCGATGGCAACGGAGTCGAAAGCCCGATGCCTATGGCCGACTACGTGGACGTGGGAGTCTTCAACGGCAGGAAGAACGACGAAAAGCCCCTCTACATGAAGCGCGAAAAGCTTACCGAGGAGCACCAAACCTTCACGATCCTGGTCGACACCGAGCCCACACGCGCCGGGATCGATCCGTATAACAAACTGATCGACCGCATCTCCGATGACAACCTGATCGATGTTGCCAGAAAATAGCCTTTGGAGCTCCGCCCTCACTGCCGAGGTCGTGGAAACGGTAGGTATGGCCGGCAGAATTGGCTAGGTCGATGGCGTCTCTGCCACTACCGAAGCTGCGAGGGTCGACAGCCGAGAGGCTGATGCCGTTCTGCTCTAACATGAGGAAATGCGCAAGCTCATTCTGCCTCTCCTGTTCGCTCTTCCTCTGTGCGCGCAATCTGCTGCCGATCTGGAGGCTGTAGTCACGACCGAACTGGGGTCGTTCCGGTTTGAGTTCGCGCCGGATAAAGCTCCGAAGCATGTGGAGGAGTTCATCAAGCGCGCGCGCGAAGGCTACTACAATGGCAGCGCTTTCTTTCGGGTGGTGCCGGGTGGCATGATTCAGGGCGGCGATCCGTTGCTGAAGGATCCGAAGACCCCTCGCGCGCTGTGGGGAACGGGCGGGCTGAACCTGTTGAAGAACGAGTTCAGCGATATGAAGCATGCGACCGGGGTGGTGTCCACGGTGCGCATACCGGATAAGGCGAACTCAGACGGGACGCAGTTCTTCGTTTGCGTCTACCAGCAGCCGCAACTCGATGGGCAGTTTTCGGCATTCGGACGCGTGACCGAAGGACTGGACGTGGCGGATAAGATCTCGCGCGTTCCGGCCGATGCCAAGACCTTCACCGAAAAGCCCGTGCGGATTGTCAGCGTGACCATCGAGAAGAAGAAGGTGGAGCCGTTCCTGAACGCAACGGTGGAGGAGCTTCGGAAGACCGTCGAGATGAAGACCACGCTGGGGACGGTGCGGATTCAGATGGAGCCGGACTGGGCACCGGAGCATGTGCGGAACTTCCTCAAGCTGGTGTCGACGGGCTGGTATGACGGCACGCCGTTCCACCGCGTGGTGAAAGGGTTCGTGGCGCAGGGCGGGATGCCGACTGATCGCGCGACCGGGCCGGCGCATCCCGCGGACCGCTGGGTCCGGCTGCTGAAGGGCGAGTTTCGGGCGGATGTGAAGCACGAGCGCGGAGTGGTTTCGATGGCTCGCGGGGATGATCCGGATTCAGGGAGCACGTCGTTTTTCCTGATGCTCGGTCCGTCGCCGCATTTGGACGGGAAGTACTCAGCGTTTGGGCGGATTGTGGAGGGGCTTGACGTTCTGGATGCGTTTGAGATGGAACCGCTGGAGGGGGAGAGTCCGAAGCGGCGAGTGGAAGTGATTTCGGCTCGGGTGGAGTGAGGGAGCGCGGACGCCCTCCGACAATCGGGAGGGCCCACTACACCTGCTTTAAGATGAGACCAGAGGGCGTCTGGGTACGGCGCTCCAGCGTCAGCCGACCCGCAGCTGAGTAGCAGACGAGGATCCATATGGAACAGGAAGTCTTTCGAAACCGTCAGCACGCCCATGAATTGCTCGATATGCTACCTGCCGAACAACTGAACGTAGTCCGCAATCTGCTGGAAGTGATGGTCGGACCGTCTGTGCCAGAGCCCCTCGACCGTGCGCTGGCACGTGTGCCGGTGGATGACGAAGAGATAACGCCCGAAACGGCGGCGGCCCTGGACCGTGCCCGCGCTTCACTGGCCCGCGGGAAAGGCATCCCGCACGACGATATTTTGCGCGAGTTCGGTTTACCGGGTTGAGTCGGGAAGGTGGCGGGCAGGCGCTCTGACTTTCGCCTGCGCTGCGGAGCCTACCGCGTCTTTTTTGATCCCGCGGGCCTGAACGCGATAGAGATCACTGGCGTCGACGACCGCAAGGATGCTTACCGCTGATGCCGGAGTTGCGTCAACGCCGACGCCATTGCCGAGGCATTAAGATTGCCGTGTTGCCAGACGGACCGCAAGATTCCAGGCGGCCAAGATGGGTCCGGGGTTTGCAAGTCCCTTGCCTGCGATGTCGAAGGCGGTGCCGTGGGCGGGAGTCGTTGTAATCAGTGGCAGGCCGGCGTGGATGGTGACGCCTTTTTCGAAGCCCAGCAGCTTGGTGGCGATCTGGCCCTGGTCGTGGTACATGGTCACGACTCCGTCGAAGTAGCCTCGTCGGGCGGCGATGAACAGCGTGTCCGCCGGGTATGGACCGGAGACGTTGGCACCGGCGGCGTGGGCACGAGCGACGGCCGGGGCGATGATTTCCACCTCTTCAGTACCCAGCAGACCGCCCTCCCCTGCGTGAGGGTTTAGACCGGCGACAGCGAGGCGGGGAGCACGTCCCAGGTGCCGCCGCATGACACGGTCGAGCAGCATGGTCGCGTCCACAACGCCGGATTCGGTGATGAGGTCCGCCACGGCGCGCAGTGGAACGTGTGAGGTGACGCGGGTGGTCCAGAGCGTATCCGCTGCGTTGATTTCTGAGCGCATCCCGTCGAAGGCGAGCTGGGCCGCGAGGAACTGCATTTCGTCTTCTTCGGTCAGGCCCGCCAGTTTCATGGCCTGCTTGTTGAGTGGCGCGAATACCAGAGCGTCGATGCGTCCGGCGCGAAAAGCGCGGACCGCGGCCTGCAGCGTCTCAAGTACGAAACTGCCGGCTTCACCACTGACTCGGCTCATCGGCAGGTTGTGCTCCATCGGCACGTGTTCGAGAGGGTATCTCGCGAAAATT
>JAOAPO010000476.1 GCA_025462945.1 Bryobacterales bacterium | reverse complement strand
ATGAGCGCACCCATGGCAGACACGCCAGCTATGGCGTAGAACACCAAGGCGATCAATCCGATCACGCCACGATAGGTTGGGTAAGCACTGTTCTGGCGAAGTGAATCGAGATATTGCTGTTTTGCAGTTGTCATGTGTTTGGGGAGTGTACAGCAGCGGAAAAACGGCGTCAAGGGACGCGGCAAGAGGCCGACAGCGCATCATCTGCCCCCGCTAATCCTCAGCGCCTTCGGCTCCGTGACGTGAAGACGGCGTTAGCCGAACCATTAGACAATCGTTCGCGCTGCCCTGATCAGAAATGCTCGCGACGCTGCACTGGAATTGCGTCAAGACGATCCTTGTGGAGCAGCGGAGCGTTAGACGGGTGACCTCATGGTGGGAGAAGCCGCCATTGCGGACCTTCGAAGAGTGGCTTGACACTGTCTTCTGTTCCGAACCGGAGCTCATGGCGAGTGACCCAAATCGACTGCTGTTGCGCAGCTATTGGGTGCGGTCGCGTAGTACGACAGGTGCCACATTGTAGGGAAGTTCCGCGGCGCAGGGCCGCTGTGAGGGCCGGAACCCATACGAGTTCCATGTAAGCGAAGATACCGCTATCAGCCGCATGAAGGAGCTGCGACCAAAAAGGCTTAGGTTCTTTGGATCGTCGGACGGATGAACGCTGAGCGGCTGCAAAAAGCGAACACGGGCAGGTGGCACTGCGTGGTGGTGAACAGGATACTCACACCCCCGTAAAAAAAAGAGCCGGAAGGTAGCGCAAGCGGCTGCATGATTGGCATCGTCACCTTTTCAATCCCCTTTCCGTGCTCTTCTCCTGGCGGGCGCGAGTGGTTTTGCGCCTGCTTGCGGATGGTGCCGCACAAGCCGCGAGCAGAGGAGAAAGGCCTAACTTCTTGAAGGCTGGAGGCGCGGGTCGGGATCGAACCGACGAATAAGGGTTTTGCAGACCCTTGCCTTACCACTTGGCTACCGCGCCCCGTGGAGGAGCAACTCTTAGCGTGGAGGAGCAACTCTTAGCATTGTAACCCAGGACGGGAGTAAACTGAAGGTGCCCTGTGTGCCCGGGTACTGTCCAACCCTATATGACCGCAACCGAAGTCCTCGATTATGCCCGCGAAAACGGCATCCGCCAGGTTGATATTCGCTTCACCGACATCCCCGGCCTGCAGCACCATATCTCGTACCCGTTCTCGGAGATGAGCGAGAATTCGTTCACGGAAGGGTTCGGGATCGACGGATCGAGCATCCGCGGATGGGCTGCGATCAATGAGAGCGACATGCTGCTCATCCCGGATCCGACGACAGCGTTTATCGATCCTTTCATGGAGACGCCCACGCTGGTGATGACGGGCGATATTCGGGATCCTTTGACCCGGCAGAACTACGAGCGCGACCCGCGGTGGATCGCGACCAAGGCTGAGCTTTACATGAAGAACTCCGGTGTGGGCGATACGGCGTACTTCGGCGCAGAAGCCGAGTTTTTCATTTTCGACAACATTCGTTTCGAGCAGAACGCGCACTCGGGCTTCTACTTCATCGATGCGGAAGAGGGTCGCTGGAATTCGGGGCGCAAGAAGAACAACCTCGGGTACCGGCCGCGCTTCAAGGAAGGCTACTTCCCGGTGCCACCGACGGATCATTATCAGGATCTGCGCGCCGAGATGGTGAACACGATGGAGCGCTGCGGGCTGGTGATCGAGTGCCATCACCACGAAGTCGCGACGGCGGGCCAGTGCGAGATCGATCAGAAATACAACACGCTGCTGAAGTCGGCGGACAACATGATGCTCTATAAGTACATTGTCCGCAACGTGGCGAATCAGTATGGCAAGACCGTGACGTTCATGCCCAAGCCGCTGTTCGGAGATAACGGGAGCGGGATGCACGTGCACCAGTCGATCTGGCGGGACGGCAAGCCGTTGTTCGCCGGAGACGGCTATGCAGGGCTGAGTCAGATGGCGCTGCATTACACGGGCGGGCTGCTGAAGCATGCACGGGCGCTTTCGGCGATCATTGCGCCGACCACGAACAGTTACAAGAGGCTGGTCCCGGGGTACGAGGCACCGGTGAACCTGGCCTATTCGCGGCGGAACCGTTCGGCGGCGTGCCGGATTCCGATGTACTCGGCAAACCCGAAGGCGAAGCGCGTGGAGTTCCGTCCGCCAGACCCTTCAGCGAACCCGTATCTGGCGTTTGCGGCTTTGCTGATGGCTGGACTCGATGGGGTGCTGAATAAGATTGAGCCGGGCGATCCGCTGGACAAAGATATCTATGATCTTTCACCGGAAGAGATGAAGTCGGTGCCGTCGATGCCGACATCGCTGGATGAAGCGCTGACCTGCCTTGAGGACGATCACCAGTTCCTGCTGCGCGGGGACGTGTTCACCGAGGAGTTAATCGAGACCTTTATCGATTACAAGCGCCGGCATGAAGTGGAAGCGATGCGACTGCGTCCGCATCCTTACGAATTCGAACTGTATTACGACATCTAACAGGGGCTGAATTCCAGTTTCTATAGATCGGCAGGGGCGAGCCTGCCATAGTTCCTATACAAAAAATCTATTTCCATAGGGTTACGGTCCACTCCTAAACTGGGGTTTCATATGGGGCGCAGAACGTTCGTCCACGTTGACCCCATATAGCCACGAGGAGAAATACCGTAATGCGAATACCACTCTGTATTCTTGCGCTTGTTGTGTCGGCGTACGCAGCTGACGATACACCGAAACCGGCGGATGCTCCGGAACAGGCCCCGGCCACTCAAACGACTTCCGCACCCCCGTCTGAAGCAGCGAAGGCCGACGCGGCCCCGGCACCCTCGACTGGCACGGTCCTTCCCGGCAACATCGTCGTCAGCGGCCTGATTGATGGCTACTACAGCTTCAACAACAATCATCCGGCGAGCGGGTTCACGACGCTGCGGAACTTCGAGGTGAAGTCGAATTCGTTCGCGCTGAATATGGCGAAACTGACGCTGAGCCGCGCGGCGGAGCCGGTGGGCTTCACTTTGGATATCGGCTTCGGCAAGGCGTGGGAGATTTTTCACGCGACCGATCCGGCCGGCATCAACAATGTCCGCTACATCCCGCAGGCATTTATCACCCTGAAGCCGAAGAGCTGGGGCGGTTTTCAGTTCGACTTCGGTAAGTTCTATACTTCAGCCGGCGCGGAGCTCACGGAGAACAATCTGACCTGGAGCTATGGCCGCGGCTTCCTCTACACGAACGGACCGTATTACCACTTTGGCGCTCGCATGACGAAGCCGTTGTCGGAGCACTTCACGGTTGGGCTGCAGGTGGTGAACGGCTGGAACAACGTGGAAGACAACAACACAGGGAAGACGATCGGCATCACGACTGCGTGGACGACGAAGAAGATCTCCTGGTTCAACAACTACTACACGGGACCGGAAAAGAACAAGACGAACGCCGGCTTCCGCAACTTTTACGACACTGTACTCAACCTGAATCCGAACGACAAGACGGCGTTTTATGTGAACTTCGACTACGGCAAGGAGAGCGAGGCATTCGGGAAGAACAACAATGCGACCTGGGTGGCGATCGGTGTGGCGGGGCGTTATCAGACTACGGTGCACACAGCGGTCTCGCTGCGGTATGAGAACTACGATGATCGTCAGGGCTTCATAACGGGTACCGCGCAAGCGCTGAACAGCTTCACGGCGACGGGTGAGTACAAGTGGATGCAGGGGCTGATTTCACGGCTGGAATACCGGCGGGACTGGTCGGATCGCGCTTACTTCGAGCGGGGTGCCGGGTTTGGGAAGAATCAGGATACGGTGACGCTGGGGTTTATCGCGTATTTTGGGGGTCAGTAGATAGTTGAGCTGAACGGAAAAAGGGCCGCTTTCAGCGGCCCCTTTTTTGCGTTTGCAGATATGGCGGTTAGCGGGACTGGCGGCTGGAGTTCTTGTCGAGGAGCGTCTCCAGTTTGGCGGCGGCTGCGGGCGCGGGGATGTCTGAGGTCAGGATGGTTTTGTTGTCCATGTCCTTGCCGTAGAGTTCGCGGTTCGCATCGTCATCGGGACGGAGCGTTGCGCCCTGGAGCGAGAGACCGGCGAAGAGTCCACGGGAACGCGACCAGGAGAGCATCTCGGCGCGCATGACGGCGTCGGTTTGGGCGCTGACATCACGGCCTACGGGTCCGGCGGCGACCGTTGCTTCACCACCGAGCGTGAACCTGTTGTTGAGCAGACGCTTCATACCGGAGTCGTTCATCACGAGCAGGAGGACGTCCTGTTCGGAGGCGCCCAGCTGGAAACCGACGCTGCCGCCTTCGACACGAATTGACGCGGGGGCGGTCCAACCAGTGCCGCTGGCGTGACGGCAGAATACGAAGCCGCGACCGAACTTACCGCCAATCACGAAAGCGGCCTTCTTCATGCCGGGTACGAGGATGACGCAGCGGGACTTGTTCAGGAGATCCTGCGGCACACCTTTGTCGGAGGCCTGCATCATGTCGGTGACGAGGTCGGCCGCAGCGTCGAGGCGCTCGGTGGCAGCGTTCGGCGCCGCGGCGAGGATGGCCGGGATGACTGCAGAGATGCACAACAGAGTTATAGATCGCATAGCCTTAACTCTACTCCCTGCCCTCACTGCCAGACGCGTTAGCGGACGGACTGGGGGACTAAATCGTCGAAGCTCTGGGGCGGATTGTAGTACAGGATCCGCTTGCAGCTTTCGCAGTGCATGATCTGGTCGTTCTTCCTAAGCTCCTGCAGGAACTGGTGACGCAGGATGATGTTGCAGCGTGAGCAGCGGCCATTGACGGCTTCGGCGACGGCGACGCCTGCCCTGCCCTTACGGATGCGCTCGTATTCGGCAGCAACGGCGGGGGTGATCTGCGACATGACCGTGGCTCGCTCGGCCATGAGTTTCTCGATCTCTTTGCGATCGATGGCGGTGCGTTCTTCGGCCTGTTTCTTCTCGGCGGCAACCTGCTTCTTCTCAGCATCGAGCGAGATTTGGGCCGCTTTCACGTTGGTGTCGAGGGCTTCGGCTTCGCCCATCAGGTCGAGGATGCGGTCTTCCGTGCGGCTGATCTCCTGCTGGCAGAACTCGATTTCATGCTGGAAAGCACGGTAGACGTCATTGGTCTTGGCGCCCATCATCTGGTCGCGAAGTTTGCTGATTTTTTGTTGCTGCGAAACGATTTCACCTTCGAGCCGTTTGCGATCCCGCTGATTGGCTGCGAGGGCTGCTTTGTCCGCTTCGAGGCGGCGGTTGTGGCTGTCGAGTTTCTGTTCGATTTCGGCGATGTGCTTCGGGAGCGTCGCGATTTCCTTGTTGAGTACAGCGGCGCGGTCGTCGAGGTTTTGGAGGCTGATCGCGAGTCGAATATCGGGAAGCATGTTTGGACGTGAGTTTACCAGACAGCTTTATTATCAACGCTTCAACTTAGCGAGGATCGCCTGCTTCAGCGTGGCGGTCTCGGGGATTCGAAGGGCTGTTGCAACAAGGTAGTAAACGGCCGCACTGCACGGGATCCCGATCAGGGCCTGGAGGGATCGGGAGCTTGTGAGGTGGACGATCCCAAGGCAGACCACGGCCATCGCAGACGCCGCGAGGGCGACTTTGGCAAAGTTGCGGACCATGGAGGTGCCGTGCAGTCCGGCGATCTTGCGGGACATGAGCAGGAGCAGTGCGGACGCGTTGAGGATAGCAACCAGAGACAGCGAGAGCGCAACGCCTGCAGTACCGAGGTGGAGAACTTCGACGGCGGTAAATGCGCAGACAGCGTTGAAGAGGATGGAGCCGACGCTCACGAGCATGGGGGTCCTTGAGTCCCCGAGAGCGTAGAACGCGGGGCTGAGCAGCTTTACAAGAGCGTAGCCGGGGATGCCGATCGCGTAGGCGGTGAGGGCGATCGCGGTCTGCCTCGTGTCGGAGGGGAGGAAGCGGCCATGCTCGTAGACGAGGCCGACCATGGTTTCGCTGAGAATTGCGAGGCCGACGGCGGCGGGGACCGTGGCGAGAAAAGACATACCCACGGCGCGCGCGAGGGTGTCGCGGAATTCATCTCGATTTCCGGCGGCAGCGCTGCGAGAGAGTCTTGGCAGGGCTGCTGCTGCGATGGGGATGCCGAAGAGTCCGAGAGGCAGTTGCTGGAAGCGGAAGGCGTAGGCGAGCCAGCTGACGGGGCCGTTCATGACATGGCCGGAGGCATCGCGAATGCCGGCGGCGAAGTTGGTGTTGACGAGAACGTTGATCTGGATGGCGGCGCCGCTGATGATGGCGGGTCCCATGAGGCGGAAAATTTGGCGGACGCCTTCGTGTTGCAGGTTGAGGCGTGGACGCCAGGCGTAACCGAGCTTCCAGACAGCGGGTAACTGGAACAGGAGTTGAGCGATGCCGCCGAAGACGATGCCGGCGGCCATGCCTTCCACGGGTTGAATACCGAGTTGCGGACCGGCCCAGTATCCGACGGTGATGCCAAAAAGTATTGAGCCGATGTTGAAGAGGCTGGATGAGACGGCCGGGAGACCGAAGCGATGGTGGGCGTAGAGGATGCCCTGGGCCTGCGCCGCGAGGGCGACGAGGGGGAGAAAGGGGAAGACGATGCGGACGAGCCGGACGGCGAGTTCGAACTTTCCGGGGATGGCGTGGAAGTCAGAGGCGAAGGCTTCGACGAAGACCGGGCTGAACCACATGCCGAGTGCGCTGATGCTGCCGACGATCAGGAGGAGGAGCGTGGCGGTGATGTTGGAGAGTTCGCGGGCATCCTCTTTGTTGCCGGTCGCGAGAGCCCTTGTGAAGGCGGGGACAAACGCGGAGGCGAGCGCCCCTTCGGCGAAGAGATCGCGAGCCAGGTTCGGGACGCGGTAGCCGAGAACGTAGGCGTCGAAGATGGCTCCGGCACCCAGCAACCAGCCGAGGACTGTCTCGCGCGCAAAGCCGGTGATGCGGCTGAAGGCGACGGCGGCGGAGACGATTCCGGCTGAGTGAAGGAGGCCTTTCTGGGCGAGGCGCTCTTGCTTCTGGTCAGGAACGGTCACGCTGTGGAGTTGGTGAGCGCGCGCAGGGCTTCTTCTACATGGCCCTGAAACTGGGTCTGCGACGAGAAGACGTGGCGCACGATGCCGTGGATGTCGATGACGAAGGTGATGCGGCCGGGGATCAGGCCGAAGAGCAGCCCGCTGGCTCCGTAGAGGGCGCGGACCTTGGCGCCGGGGTCGGCGAGGAGCGTGTAGGGGAGGTTGTGTTTGGCGGCGAAGCGGGCGTGCGACTGGGCGGAATCGGAGCTGATGCCGATGACGCGGGCTCCGGCAGCGTCGAAGCGTGGGGTTTCGTCGCGGAAGCTGCAGGCTTCGATGGTGCATCCGGTGGTGTCGTCTTTGGGGTAGAAGAAGAGCACTACGGGGCTTTGGCCGCGGAACTGGCTGAGGCGCACGGGGTGGCCGTTTTGGTCTTTCAGTTCGAAGTCGGGAGCGGGTTGGCCTGTCTTAAGGTCGCTCATTAAATTGTTCTCATATCTAAGGGATGATCTCTTGCCCGCGGTAGCCGGAATAAGTAAAGCGATTTTCGACGAGCAGTTCCTGATTCAGGAATTGCCGGTGAACGACGGTTTGTGGAGCGAGGCCGAACGGTGTGGGGTGATAGTCGATCTCAGCCTGATTGCGGAAGAGATATTTAGGGGTTACGTATTCCTCCGAGTCGAGCGTGATACGGAGGGGCAATAGATCGGCCTGGCGTAGCCAGATGCGGCCTTCAGCGAGGTGTTTGGTTTCGCGGCTGTTCCGAAACTCCGTGAGAGTGCCCGCGCCACCGGTTTGGCGATAGTGAACGATCCAGAAGGGCGTGCCCGAGAGCAGTTCCTCGCCCGCCAGGGTGAAGCTAAGGTCGGGCTGGCGCGCGGTGGTAAAGAGCAGGAGAATCGGGCCGAAGTCGGTAGCCGCTCCCTGCGGGCGGTCGACCTGGAGGTTTTCCAGCAGCTTGCGTCTGGTCTCGTCGTCGAGGCTGGTGGGGCCGAGAGTAAGCGCATGGCGAGTGGTTCCGCCTGCTGGTGCGTCGAGGGTGAGTACGCCGTCGATCGAGATGGTTTTGCGGAGTTCGTGGAAGCCGGCGCCCGGAGTCGGTGAGCCCAGCGTGTAGTCAGAGACGACGTGGTGAAGCTCGAAGAGTTCCGGTACCGAGAAGGAGACTTCTTTGACTTCGTTGTGGCGCCCCCGTTTGATGACTTCCATGTCGCTGCGCCGGCCACGCTGGTCGAGCACTTCACGTGCACCGAGGTTTGGGGCCGTCCGACGGAACATTTCAGCAGTGTGGCTGAGGGCCTCGAGCAACTCGTGCAACTCCGGCTGTTGCGCCACAAGGGTGGGGGCAGCGAGGATGGCGGCGAGGAGACAGCGCACTATCCGCAGTGTACAGGTTCATTTTGAAACGCCAGCCCTAAAGTGTGAGCGGAAATGAGCCGATTGGGTTCATATAGGGACGATTGATATGAACTTCTACAGATTTGGTGCCCTCGGGCTGATGGTGGTGTCGACAATGTTTGCGGGTGCGAAGCCGGGGGGAGGCTCACCGGAGCTGCCGTTCGCTTTCGTGAAGAATGCCGGTCAGGCCTCTCGCGATGTACTCTTCGTGGGGAACGGGCCCGGCTTCCGCGCTCAGTTCCGTAAGGATGGCTTCACTGTGCATCAGGGCTCAGCTACGGCCCGCATTTCTTTCGCGGATACGGCCGGCAAGTCGGTGCTGGAGGCGATGGACCCTATCGGCGCCACGCTTAATTACTTGCGCGGTGGAGCGGCCGGTGAGTGGCTGCATGACCTCCCGCTGTATCGCACGCTGCTTTATCGGAAGGTCTGGACGGGAATCGATGTGCGGTTTCGGGGGGAGCGGGGGAGCGCTAAAGCGGAGTATCTGGTAGCGCCCGGAGCCGGGGTTGAGGCGATTCGTTTGCGCTTCGACGGCAATGCGGAGATTGGCGCGGATGGCAGCTTAACTGTGCGCGGCGCGTCGGGGCAGTTCCACGAAGATAGGCCGTACCTGTACCAGGAACGAGACGGAGTACGCACCGAGGTGGCCGGGGCGTTTCGGATCTATGAGGACGGGACGGTTGGTTTTTTGGCCGAACAGTGGGATCACGCGCTGCCGCTGGTGGTGGATCCGACGATTCTGTTTAGCGGGTACTTCGGGGGTGCGGCGCAGACCACCATCACGGCTATGGCGGTGAACTCGTACTACAACACCGTGGTGGCGGGATGGACGCTGTCGACTGACTTAACGGCGAGTGCGGGAGCGCAGCGGGTGTCGGGCGGCGGCGTGGATGCCTTTGTGGCGACCTTCGGTCCGGCTGGAGGCAATCTGATTTCGTGTACCTACCTGGGGGGCTCAGGAGACGACCGGGTGTACGGCCTGACAGTGGATTCGGCGAACAATATCTATGTCACCGGCTGGACGATGTCGAGGAATTTCCCGGTGGTGGGCGCGTTCCAGACGAAATTGAGCGGAACCCGCGACGCGTTCGTGGCGAAACTGAATCCGAGCGCGAGCGCCCTGATCTTCAGCTCGTACCTTGGAGGAACCGGCGTAGATTGGGGTGCTGCGATCCGGGTCAATTCGGATTCGACTGTGGTGCTGGCGGGGAACACGATGTCGGCGAATCTGCCGGCCACTGCCGGGGCTTTTCAAAGATCGCTGGGCGGCGCGCAGGACGCGTTCCTGGCAAGGCTGAATGCCGCTGGAAGCGCGGTGACGATGCTGACCTACTTTGGCGGATCGGCAAACGAGTTTGCGACAGCCCTGGCGCTTGACGCAACGGGCGGAATGGTCGTGGCTGGGTCTACTTACTCGTCGAACATGCCTGTGCTGAACGCGTTTCAGCCGCGATCAGGGGGTGGGCAGGATGCTTTCGTGGCACGGCTTAGTGCGTCCGGGGCGGCACTCATTTACAGCACCTACTTCGGGGGGTCGGGAGGGAGCGCCGGGACACCGGAACAGGCAACGTGCGTTTCCATCTCCGCTGCGGGGAACGTGACCGTGGCTGGTACGACGTCATCGCCGAATTTCCCGCTGGTAGCCGGTGCAGCCCAGACGGTGTTTGCGGGAGGACTGACGGACGGCTTTATCGCAAATATCGGTCCCACAGGCCTGCTGCGGCGGTCAACGTATCTGGGGGGATCAGGAGACGACGGGATCAATGCAATGGTTCCGGACCCGTATGGCGCTGGTCCGGTGGTGGGTGGATACACAACATCGGCTGACTTCCCTGTCAAGAATCCGGTGCAGGCGGCGAATGCGGGGGGGATGGACGGCTTCGTGGTTCGGAGTTCGTACAGCGCGATCACTCACGGAACTTACATTGGCGGGTCGGGCAGCGACAGCGTGAATGCCGTCGCAGTGGACTCGCTGTTCAATTTCACAGTGGCCGGTACGAGCGGTTCACCGGATGTTCCCAGGGCTGGCAGTATGCCCGGTTTTCAGGGCAGCACGTTGGGCAGTTTCGTGACCAAGATCAGCGGTTCATTCGCGATGGCTGCTGTTGCGACGCCTAACTTCGTTCTCGACATTTGGCGGAACACTGGTTATAACGGCCCCGCCACGACACTGGGTGCGGCGACTTACGGGCTGGCCGGTGACGTCCCCGTCGCAGGGGACTGGACCGGTTCAGGCGTGAAGAGGCTGGGGGTCTTCCGGAACGGTACCTGGATTCTGGATACCAACGGGAATGGAGTGGTGGACGTCTCCGACAAGACGGTGAGCTTCGGGGTTGCAGGCGACACCCCGCTGGTGGGTGACTGGAACGGGGACGGCAAGACAGAGCTCGGCTTTTTCCGCCAGGGAACTTTCACTCTGGATTTCAGCGGGCACCTTACGGGGGTGCCGACCGGGCTGCTGGACCAGACTTTCGTGTTTGGGCTGCCAGGGGACGCGGCGGTTGCCGGAGACTGGTCCAACTCAGGTGTTACGCGGGTGGGTGTCTTCCGGAATGGCCAATGGATACTCGACCTCACTGGCGCACACACACCAGGCGCCGCGTACAATTTCGGGCAAGCGGGCGACAGGCCGGTGGTGGGGAATTGGGCTGGCTTCGGTGACTCGATCGGGATCTATCGGAACGGTGTCTGGATATTGGACTACGACTTGAGCCGAACCATCAGTGCGGCGGATATGGTGCTGGCGTTTGGAGGTCCGGGATACAGCCCTCTGATATGGCAATAGTGTGTCTGAAGACACTGCCCGCTTGACATCAAACGGACGAGACGTCACAGTTACGAATGGTGCTGTTTTTCGCTAAAAGGTTTGTTATGTTGGCGGCGATTTTGATCGCTGCGACGTATGCGCACGGGCAGCAGCCCACGGTTCAGCCAACTCCGGCGGAACCAGTTCCGTCGCTGCTCAAGGTGGACCCGGACAAGCGCGCAGACCGGCCTCTTACGCCACAGGAAGAGCGAGAGCGGCTGATCCGGCTTTACGACCCTGCCCGGCGTGGCGAGAAGGGGCTGGATGATCGGTTCGGTGACCGTGTTCCGGATGCCGCCACACTTCCGAGTCGCGGGGCAGGGCTTGAGGAATCGAGACCGCAGCCGGGGCCCAGCATACGCGGGAGTGGCCCGACCTTGCGAAACCCGACAGCTTCCAGCGGACCAGCTGTGGAGCCGACCGTAGACAACTCGGCGCAGGATTACGCCGGACCTTCAGTCCTGAGCCGGAGTTACACGTTGTCGAGGCCATCCAGCCCGAAAACGATTCGGTGGACGCCGACTGTGGGGTACAGCAGTGTTTTCAATACGGGACTGCCAGGAATCGGACCAAATACGGCGGGCACATCGTCGCTGGGGAGTCAGTTGACCTGGGGTCTTTCGGCCAGCCGCAGTTGGAAATGGGATCGCTTGGACGTCGGCTACTTCGGTTCCGCGAACTCTTACTACGGGACACAGCGGTATAGCGGTGTCAATCAGGCGCTGACCGTGGGTTATTCGCGAATTCTTTCAAGACGCATAAAGGCGAGCGTATCGCAGAACTTTACGTCTACCAATCAGAGCTACTCGCTGGAGAATCAGAGTTTGAGTACGGGAGATCTGGCTGCCGGGCTGAGTCTGGCAACGACACCGGTCATCTCGGCATACGATCAGGGAACCCGGCAGGCGTCCACGTCAGCTAACCTTTCGTGGCAGAAGACAGCGCGAACGTTATTCAGCTTCGGAGGAGGCGCGTTTGTTGTGGAGCGAGGGGGTGCTGGATTTGTTGGCACGACGGGCTACCAGGCGCAGGGGGACGTGAGGCACCGCTACAGTTCCAGGCTAACGCTGGGGTTGTACTACTCGTACGCGAACTACGTATCTTCGAAACACGTGAGCGTGACTGGTTCGAACACTGGCGGCGGACTTGTCTCGTATCAGGTTGACCGACGGACCCAGGCAAGTCTGAAAGTCGGTCTTTCCCAGGCGGAGACACTCAGCCTGTCGCGGATCGCACTGGACCCTCTGATCGCCGCGATTCTGGGCCAACCCAGCGCTGTTGTTGTTGCTTTCCAGAAGAGTAACTTCAAAGATGTTGCGGCGACTGTTGCGCGGGACCTGGGACATCGCAGGACTGTAACGGCGAGTTATGTGAGGGGTCTGGCACCGGGAAACGGTCTGATTCAGGCATCGAGCCGCGAAGGGATTAGCGCGGGCTTCGGAGCTCCTGTGTTCCGGCGGTTCAATTTAAACGTAGGATTCAACAGCGACCGACTGAACGCGGTTGACGCCAGCGCTGCAGCTTACGGCACGCGGGGCGGGCAGCTTTCGGTGTCGCGGTCGCTTGCGAAAGGAGTAGTTTCGAGCTTCAGCGTCGATTACCGGACCTTCACGGGCGTCGGGACGCAGGGGCTGAGTAGGCAGCTGCGTCTTAGCTCTGGGGTGAGTTGGGGCCGCAACGATGGCAAAATGTGGTAGCTGGAGCCTGAATCTGGTAGGCTGGTTGTTGTTGTTGGCCAAGTTGGCGCTATCGTCTAACTGTTAGGACAGAGCCCTCTCTAGGCTTAAATACGGGTTCGATTCCCGTTAGCGCTACCATCTTTTCAACACCTTCCAGTTGATCTCAACACGCAACAACACACATTTTCAGGCCCAGTTGAGCCCAGTTACAGCTTTTCAGTTCAGCGGCTTCTCCGCCATCGGCTTCGCGGTGTTGCGCTTCTGGTATTCCTCCCACTTTTTTGCAGCCTCTTCATCCCGCCCGGTTAGCATGTGGGAATAGATCGTCGCGGTCACGAACGGGTTGGAATGGCCGAGACGCGCGCTGACGGCGGGAAGCTCCATTCCGGCGGCGAGGAGATGGGAGCCGTGGGTGTGCCGGAGGGTATGTAGACTGGTCCCCTTGGGAAGCTTCAGGCGGCGGAAAAGGTTTGAGACCGTGCCGGAGATGCTGTCGGGTTTTAGAGGCGTGCCGTCCGGGTTGGCGATAATGAGGTCGAGGTCTGCCTTGTAGTCATCGCCGAACTGAAGGCTGAAGGCTTCCTGTCTCACCCGGTGTTCTGCCAGCATGGCTTTGGTGGAGGTGGGCAGGGCGATTACCCGAGCTTTTTCGTTCTTCGGACGCTTGAAGAACAGCCCTTCCTTGGTTTGGGTGAGCGATCGGCTGATAAAAGCCTTGCCTGCCTGAATGTCCGACCAGCGTAGGGCGAGGACTTCGCCGCGGCGTGCTCCGGTTCCGGCGGAAAGCTCCAGTATGACCGGCAGCGCCCAATGAATCGCGGAAGCGGCCAGCAAGAGTTCCTGCTGGGTGGTGGAGAAAGCCTGCCCCTCCTTCTTGCGGGCTTTGGGCAAATCGCTATTGTGGACGGGGTTGCTCTCGACGATGCCCCACTTCAGCCCTTTGGCGAAGGCGCTAGAAACCACTCCGGCGATATTGCGGACCGTCTTGGCTCCGAGAGGTCGGGCGGCTTTCG
>JAOAPO010000470.1 GCA_025462945.1 Bryobacterales bacterium | reverse complement strand
CGGAATCGTCGATTTTTTCTGGCTCGCCCGGCTGCTGCGTGCGAACGTTTCCCGCGAGGGGCAGGTGACGTTCAACAACAGGCAAAAAAGCTGGCTGGAGTTGCTTGCTCTGCACTTCGACTACATGGCAGACTTCACAGCGGCCCGGGAAATGCGCCGCGCTGAGCGTGTTCTGCGCGGAGTTCTTGACTATGCCTGCGACGTCATCCAGAATGCGGTGGAGGTGACATGCGCCTGGGAGGTGCTGCGCAGGGAGCCGGAACGCTTTCCGAAAGGTGCACCGGCCGAGACGGCTGGCTGGAGGCAGAACTTCGATGAGGAGTTGCATGAGATCGCAAAGCAGCGGCATCTGCGCACGTCCGGAGTTCAGACGCACTTGTTCGAACCGAGGGACCCGCATACGAACCCCGACCCGAACAGCAACGCACCGCGGCGGGCCTGGTGGAGTCGACGCACCGTCACGGGCGAGTACCCGGATGGAGGCGTGATTGGAGTCGCTATCTCGGGCGGCGGCATTCGCAGCGCGACTTTCGGCCTCGGCATCCTTCAGGGTCTCCAGGAATTTGATTTGTTGCGATCGGCAGACTATGTCTCCACTGTCTCGGGGGGCGGCTACGTCGGGGCCTGGCTGGTTGCGAATGTTCTGCGTACGCCCTACTGGCTGGGGCGGCAGATAAGCTGGGACGAGTCGATCGCACATCTTCGAAAGCACGCCCGTTACCTGGCTCCGCACGGTGGTCTGTTCAGCGCCGATACGTGGACGATCTTCGGTATCTGGTCACGTAATGCAGTCCTTGTACAACTCACCGGTGCCGCCTGGTTGTTGACGGCTCTTGCCCTCTGCCTGATGGCGAGGACTGTTTTCAGTGCCGTGGACGGGCGCTATACAGTGGCCTGGCTCGGCTGGCCGGCCGATCAGCTGGCGCGCGTGACGGCGGGCGTACTGCTCGCAGTCATCTCAGTCTTCACCGGGTGGAATCTCTACCGAACGGATGGCACCCGGAGAAAAGACACTACGCCGGGCTGGGGAGAGACGGCGGTGCTTTGGGGAATCGTTATGCCGGCGTGGGCGGTCGCCTTCCTCACCGCTGCGCTGATGTGGTCAGCAGCGAACGGCCACTCGTCGAACGCCTCCCCCGTATGGCACGAACTGCAGTACTCGAAGATCCTTGCCGGCGCCTGGAAGCCCTGGTGGCCGCTGCTGTCCTTACAGGCTCTGGTGTTCGCCTCATTGGGTGGCTTTCTCATGCGTCCGGCGAGACCGGTGGAGGCCACGGACGACGAACCGAACTTCTGGGGCACGGTCCGGATCGCGTTGGGGAGCATCGTCGCGGCCTTACTTTCAACCGGCGTGATGTATCTGATCTACTGCGCAATGATGTGGCTGTTCCGCCGCTGGTCCGCTGAACCGTCTCAGCACGGATGGTACGCAATGGTCTTCGGTCCTGCTATGGTGACCGTCGCCGTGGCCGCAGCCGTGGTGATGTTCATCGGCCTTTGCGGTCGATCCAGCCCGGAGGGTACACGAGAGTGGTGGACGCGCATGGGCTCGTGGCTTGGCATGAGCGGGATAGCATTCCATGTCATCGGCGTCGCTGCAGTGTTGAGCCCCTGGTGGCTGCTGCTCGGCTTCGGCAAGCTCGGCACCCTGAAGCTGGCGAGCGTCGGCGGCATCGTCGGAACCATCATCAGCGCCGTCGCCTCCGGCAACAGTTCGAAGACAGGTAAGGGACAGGCGAAAAGCCCCGACTGGCGTGAGTATCTGGCGCGATTCGGCGCGATCCTGTTCATCGTCTCGGGTCTGTTCGCGGTGGCTCTGCTGCTGCATGCCTTCCTGGTGAACGCCTCCACGAACCTGAGCGTCAGCGCCGCCACATACTGGACTGCGCTGGACCAGTTTTCCCTGCAATGGATCGGCGGCGCGATGGTTGTCACTCTGCTGCTGGGCCTGCTGCTTTCGTGGCGCGTGGACCTGAACATCTTCGGCCTGAACAGCTTTTATCGAAACCGGCTGGTGCGGTGCTATCTTGGCGCGTCGCGGTGGCGGCCGGGCATGCGGAAACCGAATCGGTTTACCGATTTCGATGAGGCGGATGACGTTGAGCTCAGGAAGCTGAAAACGACTGCCGTGGATCCCGCCGACCCCGATGCTCGCCAGTTCCGCGGCCCGTTCCCGATCGTGAACTGCACCGTCAACCTGGGCGGCAGCGACGACCTGGGCGTGGTGACGCGGCAAAGCGCAGCGTTCTCCATGACTCCGCTGCGATGCGGTTCAGAACGCGATCGCATCGGCTACGCACCCACGGAACTGTATGACCACCCTGTGTTACTGGGACACGCCATAGCGGTCTCCGGGGCGGCTGCGAGTCCCAACATGGGTTACAGTACGTCCGCGCTGGTTTCGTTCCTGCTCACGATGTTCAACGTGCGACTGGGCTGGTGGTTCCCGAACCCGTCGGGCGGTTCCTCACAGCGCGGCAATCTGAGCTGGAAGGGCTTTGGGTACCTCGCGGAGGAACTGTTCGGCGCAGCCAATGAGACCAGTGATTACCTCAACCTCTCGGATGGGGGACACTTCGAGAACCTGGGGATCTACGAACTGA
>JAOAPO010000445.1 GCA_025462945.1 Bryobacterales bacterium | reverse complement strand
CGCGGGCAAGGGTCCGGGCAGTCAGTCGTCGCGAGCCGCGAGTGGCAAAGAGCCCCGCCTGTCGCAACGAGGTAAGCGCACCGATGCGCTTACGGCCGCGCACTTATCTCGTTTGGATTTCGGGTTGGAGGCTTCGGCTAAGCTGCTGTGCCAACTAAATCAGAAGCGGAAGCGTGATGCGGAGTAGAGGAGGAGACCCCGGAGGTGCATGCACTGTCACCAACAACGGAGCCAAAGCTAAGCGTGGCGCGGGAATTCCCGGGACGTCGAGAATCACAAGTTCCAGAGCCGGAGTCGAATGGTCCGACGACTTGGATGCCAGAAGCTCGTCGCCGCCCTGGACAGTAGCCTTGCAACAGTCGTCCGAGTTAGAAGGGCGGCACTTGCCCTTTTTACAGCAATCCACAGCCTTTTGGTCACGTTTGGGGCTGGAGAAGCAGTCGAGAGGCCGCACGAGCAGCACTATGGCAGCAATGGACAGAACGACTCTGATGCTTTGGCGCATTCTCTTCTAAGAAGGCAACAGATCTGAGCGTGAGAGGAAGAACCATCGATCAGGCTCGTGGGGCTTGGTCGGTATTTGCCGCCGCCGGGATCGCAGCCTGCCTGTGCTCTTGTAGCTGCCGCACTTGCAATGAGTTGGCAGTGGTGAGCCAGATGTCGCAGCTGACCGCTGAGCTGCGTCAAGTGGCGCAACACCGGTGCCCGTGGCGCGCCTAAGTTACGTGTCTGCAACGCGAACTGTTAGGTCGGTAAAGTGCGCCTGAGCTGTCTGTCACAACTCAACGCCGGTAAAAATGATTGCTCGTTCCCTGTCAGATCTGAGCTACCTTGGCGCAAGTTAACTGGAGATTCAAGATGAGTAGCAGAAATCCATTTCGTGAAATTCCCGCTTCTGGGCGCTTTTTGGCGCTGGCTGCATTGGCGGTCGGGCTCGTGTTCGCTGTAGAACCTTCGCCCCCGATGAGCAGATCCGCAGCCAAAGAACTGATAAGCAAAGCCAGCACGCCCGCAGACCATCAGCGCATCGCGGCGTACTTCCGTTACAAAGCAGACGTGATGGAGGCCGAAGCGGTTGAGCATGATGAACTTGCTGCAGAGTACGCCAAAAACCCGAACGGCCACGACATGAAACATCCGATGTCGGGCAAGACGGCTGAACACTGCAAGTATTTTTCACAGGCTGCGCGAAAAGCAGCTTCTGAGGACCGTTTGATGGCTGCCGCTCATGAAGCAATGGCTAAGGGTTCGAAGTAGCAGCCAACGCACCGATTCCGGCACATTCCGCGCGCGAGCCGCTGATGTGCCGGACCCGAGGCGATATGCACTCGCCGCATTAAGTGATTCAGTCGGGGTAAATTGGATGCCGCGTTCAAACTTCTGCCAGCAAAGGAGTAAGCCATCTGCTTTTCAAGTTAGGATCGTAGACGGCAGCCTCATACTGTCCCACTGAGTTTCCCGGGCGAGTGAGCTTCGATTACGGCGTCCTACCGGGCGATACAGTCTTTGAACCATTGGCAGACCCATGCGTTCATTTGCTTGATCTCCAGTTCCTGTTCTGATTGGGCCTTCTGGCAATAGAGCTTCAGCTCATCGTGAACGGAGCCACCTGTACAAGTGACCGATTCAGAAAGGCCCTCGTTGTGGTGAAGCCGTATTGCTCGGAGGAGTGCTTCATCGAATGCTGGCCCTGATTTCGAGCGGATGGCGTCCTGAAAGTTCTGATAGCCGCGGCTGATTTTTTCCTTAGCCGGGGGGCGACCCGCGTCGGCCGGATACCAAGTGTTCGACCAAACTTCAATCCGGTCCATCTCTGACTGCTCGTGGACAAGGAACTCTCTGCAAAACTCTCGCAGTTCAATCCGCTCGGTTTTCTGGATGCAGGTTCGCGCCATCTCCACTACAGCTTGCTGGTGCGCGATGCGATTTTGGATGAACTCCTGTTCAAACCCCGAAGCGGGTGCGGCGGGCACACCGGCGCGGGCAGAGATCGTTCGCTGTCCACCGCAGCCCGTCCAGGCAAGCGAACCAACCAAGACTGCAACACTCAGCATTCTCATCTGCGTCACCTTTCGCGCCTTCTACAGCTTCTGAACGCTTACGCCACAACGTCACTCGTGAACGCCCCGCGGCCCGCCGTTAGAGCCGACCTGTCTTGAGTAGTCTGAGTGCGTTGAAAATAACTACAAGCGACACGCCTGCGTCAGCCGCAATCGCCGTCCACAACGCTGCATGCCCCAGGAAGGTCAGCGCCACGAAAATGCCCTTTACCGCCAGCGCGAGAGTGACGTTCTGGCGAATGATGGAAACAGAGCGTCGCGAATGCCCGATCAGCCATGCGACTTTGCCCAAGTCATCGGACATCAAAGCCACGTCTGCGGCCTCAATCGCTGTGTCACTCCCGGCAGCCCCCATTGCGATCGCCAGTGTCGCGCGCCCCATCGCTGGCGCGTCGTTAATACCGTCCCCAACCATCGCCACGTATCCATACTGGCGAACAAGCTCATCAATCGCGTCTACTTTGTCGCCGGGCAGCAGTTCTGCCCTGACCTCGCTTATTCCGGCTTCGTTTCCGATTCTCTCCGCCGTGCCCTGGTTATCGCCTGTAAGCATTACAATGTGTTCGATGCCATAGGCTCGGATCGCGTTCAGAACGGCTTGCACTCGGGGCCGCAAACTATCCGCGAGTGCGATAAAGCCGCACACGTGTTCCTCGTTTCCGACAACCACTACAGTTCGCCCGGAGTTGGACAGTGCCTCCAGTTGTGCGTGAACTTCAGCGGTCTCCTGGCCACGTTCTTCCAGAAATCGATGTGAGCCCAGCCAATATTGTTTTCCATTCAGCGACGCCGTGGCGCCTTTACCGCTAACGTCTTGAAAGTGGTCTGCCGGCTGCGGCGCAATCCCCCGACTTCGCACATAGCTCACCACCGCGAGCGCGAGAGGGTGACCGCTCGGAAGTTCGAGCGCACCGATCGTCTCCAGCAACTCCCGTTCCGAGTGCCCGTTCAGCGGCACGACGCTCACAACCTCGGGTTTCCCAACCGTAAGTGTGCCGGTCTTATCGAGCGCGAGCGCGCGAAGCCGGGCTGCGTCTTCCAGATGAGCGCCGCCCTTTACAAGAACCCCGTGGCCGGCGGCCGAGGCGAGGGCTGCGACGATGCTCACCGGTGTCGATATTACCAATGCGCAGGGGCACCCAATGACAAGCAGGACGAGCGCGCGGTAGAACCAATCGGCCCATGACTGGTCAGTGGCCAAGGGGGGAACAATTGCGACCAGGACCGCAGCCGCGAGGATCGCCGGCGTATAGATCCGGGCGAAGCGATCTACCCACTGCTCTGTGGGGGCTCGGCGGCTTTGGCCTTCGCCCACCATGCGGATAATCTGGGCGAGAGTTGTGTTGCCTGCAAGCTTTGTTGCCTCGACCTCAAGGCTGCCTGCCCCGTTCACCGTGCCGGCGAATACCGGCGAGCCTTTCTCCTTGAACACGGGTAGACTTTCGCCGGTGATAGGAGCCTGGCTGACGTCGCTCTTGCCTTGCAGCACATTGCCATCGAGTGCGATTCGTTCTCCGGGCCGCACCACGAAGCGTTGACCGATGAGCACATCCGAGGGCGAAATCTCCCTTTCCGAGCCATTCTCATCGCGCACCCGGACTGACGGCGGCGCAGTCGCCATGAGAGCCTCAACAGCGCGGCGCGCCCGTCCCACGCTCCACGATTCGAGCGCAAGAGAAACAGCGAACAAAAAAGCAACCGTCGCCGCTTCGAACCACTCCCCTATGCCAATGGCCCCGGCAACGGCCAGCGTCATCAGGAAGTTCATATCCGGGCGAAGGCTTTTGACGGCACTCCACGCCTTTGGCAGCACGTATCTCACGCCAGCTGCAATCCCGACCGCATAGCAGAGCCGACTGAGCAGGGGTACGGAAGAGAGGGGCCCCATCCCTTCAGATCCCAACGCGCGTAGAAACCCTCCGGAGCTGACCGCGTGTACCAAAAAACCGAGAACCAAAAACAGACCGCTAATGGCCGTAAGCGTCGTTCGACCCCGCCGTTGCCAAAAGTCCGTGTCGACGGCGGGCATTTCATCGGCCCACGCTTCCGCGCGCATACCCGTCCGGCCCACAGCCTGTATGACACTCTGTGGCGAGATTGACAGGCCCGATGGAAGGACCGTCATCTTTCCTCGAAGAATGTCGAACGCGAGGTTGGCATCTCCCCCCGCAATCGGTCCGATTTCACGCCTCAGGATTGCGACTTCTTCAGCACAGTCCATTCCGTGAATCCGGAACTCCTGCCGCGAATCAAGTGATGGTTTCAATGGGTGCTCCCCGGACTCGTCGCAGTTTTCCGCACAAAGCTCCGTATCATTCGACCATCCCGAGCATCAGGAAGAGCAGGAAGCCAGCAAAGAACGAGGAGGTAATGAGCGGGGTCTCGGGCACTGAATGTGCTTCAACCAGCAACTCCTCGACGACTAGAAACAAGAGAACGGACAGGCCAAAGGACAGAGCGAATTCCACACTCGTGTCTGAGAGTCCCCGCAGGACTGTCCCTCCAAGCGCCGCGCCGACAAAGATGATCGAAGCCTCTAACGACGTGACCACTACTGCTTTCGTTCGGGCGACCCCGGCATCAGTAAGCGTGACGATCGTAGCGATTCCCAAAGAAAGCAGCTCGACTGCGATGGCGGCCACCAAGAGCTTGCCTTTTTTAACACCAGCCACAAATCCGAGTCCGATAAGAGATCCGTCGATGAGCATATCGATGCCCATCGCGAACAGAAAAGCAATCGGAAGTGTTCCGGACCTCGGGTTCGACGGGGTTTCTCTTGCAGTGCTGAGGGATCGTATCAGGAGTAACGTGGCGATCCCCAGCGTGAACCCGGCCATGACCGGCAAGGGTCTGTGGCGATGGAGAATGTCCGGAAGAAACTCAACGCCCACGACAGCGAACACCACGCCGGCCGCAAAGTGTTGAACGCCGCTGCGAATACCGGGGCTGGGTTGCCGAAACGCGCTAAGGGCAGCGCCCAGAGTTCCGGACAAAACGGGCAACACCGCGTACGTCAGCACTTCGAGGATTCTTGAACTCATATCCATCAAGTTGAGCTCTCTTCCGGAAACTGTTCACGCGGACTCTTTTCCTTTCGCGCTTCAAGCCATTGATACACGGCTGGCAACACGAGCAAGGTCAGCAAAGTTGAAGTGACCAATCCGCCAATCACGACTGTTGCCAGTGGACGCTGAACCTCCGCACCCGCACCCGTTGATATTGCCATGGGGATGAAACCCAGACTGGCCACCAAAGCCGTCATCACTACCGGCCGCAGCCGCGTCTCAGATCCTTCGCGAACAGCCTGATGGAGCACTTTGCCCTCGTGTTGCAGCTCTCTGATGTAAGTCAGGAGAACGACGCCATTCGAAACCGCGATCCCGAAGAGAGCGATGAATCCCACGCCTGCCGAGATACTGAACGGCAATCCGCGCGCGAGCAAAGCAAGCATGCCGCCAGTGGCAGCAAGTGGGATATTGAAAAAGATTAGGACGGCAGGCCCGAACGCTCCGAAGTTCAGGTAAAGCAGTACAAATATGAGCAGGAGGGCGACAGGCAGAGCGATTGCCAGTCTCCGGCTCGCACTGGCAAGCTGTTCAAACTGCCCGCCCCATTCCAGTGAGTACCCTTCCGGCAGTCTCACTTGTGCAGCGACGGCATTCCGGGCCTCCGTGACGAAGCCACCGAGATCACGGCCCCGGACATTGAGTTCGACACTGATTTTTCGCTGCACATCCTCTCGGCTGATTTGAGCGGGTCCCTGTTCGGAGACCACATCCGCGAGTTGGCTGATCGGGATGAAGTGCCCCTCGGAATCGCCAACTTTCAATTTTCTGATCGCGTCCTCGCTGGAACGCTGGTCTGCCTGAAATCGTACCTGCATGGCGTATCGCCGGTTACCCTCCACCATCTCGCCACCCGCTTGCCGCCCAGAGCCTCAACGGTGTCCAGGACGTCAGATGCATTTAGTCCGTGCCGGGCGATTGGTTCCCGCCGGATTCGAATTCGCAGATAGGGAAGACCTGCCACGCGCTCGGCTCGCACATCCTCCGCGCCGCTTACGCGCTGAAGAACACTCGCCACCTGATTCGCCTTTTCCCGGAGAACAGCCAGATCCTCGCCGTAGATCTTCAGAGCGATATCGGATCGAACGCCCGCTTCCATTAGTTCCTGCATCCGCATTTGAATGGGCTGCGAAAAGCTGTAGACAGCACCGGGGGCGTGTTGAGTGAGCCTCGCCCTCATGGCGGTGATGAGATCGTCCTTCGTGCGTTTCTGCGGCCATTCGGAAACCGGCTTCAGCATGACGTAGACGTCACTTTGGTCCAGCGCCATCGGATCTGTCGCGACCTCGGGACTTCCGGTGCGGCAAAAGATTGCGGAAGAAGAGATAACCGGCGAAATCTATCGTCGGCAGCTTCTGGCAGCACTCCCGGAAGATGCGCGTTGGCTTTGGGAGCGCCGCATGCTCGGCTGCTCCTTCGAGGAGATTGCGGACGAAACCGAAGTTGCCGCGGACACTCTCAACATGCGCGCCAGGCGAAGCGCCAAGGAAGCTTTCAAACGTCTCTTCGGCCAGCAGGAACGATGAGCGACAATAGCGTTGCTCATGGATGAGGAGAAACTTCCGCCGCATCTCGAACGGCAGCTACTCGACGCATCCGAACAGGCGGCGCTTCGTGACTTTCCGAACCCAGATCGGGTCGGCTGCCCGGGTACGGAATTTCTCCGGACTTTAGCTGCCGACCGTCGCTCCGTGTCCGTTCGTGATCCGCGTCTCGACCACGTCACGCATTGTTCCCCGTGCTTCACGGAGTTCGCTCGCTTTCGAGCTGAGGTTGGGACGGCGCTCAA
>JAOAPO010000434.1 GCA_025462945.1 Bryobacterales bacterium | reverse complement strand
CGACGGGCGACAGTACGTAGTGGTCGGGGCCGGCGACATGCTGTTTGGGTTCGTTATGTACGGCAAATAGCGATGACTCGCCGGGAGATACTCGCAGGTCTGGCGGAGGCGCCGTTCGCCGCCGCCCAGCCCCCCACATCAGTCAAGAGGACAGGCCGTATGAAGCAGTGCGTGACGCGGGGTGTCTTCGGCCGCGGCATGGCTCTCGAAGACATGTGCCGCGAAGCTGCGCGTCTGGGCTGTCAGGGCTTCGACCTGATCGGTCCCGCTGACTGGCCGGTGCTAAAGAAATACGGCCTCACGCCGTCCATGTACCCTCCGGGGCCCGGCGGCACCATCCCGGAGGCGCTCAACCGCAAGGAGAACCACGATCGGCTGGTTGCCTCGCTGCTCGCCGCGATCGAGGAGTCGGCTGCCAACGGCGTACCCAACATCATCACGTTCTCCGGCAACCGCAAAGGCATGGACGATCGCGAGGGCGCTGACAACTGCGTCATCGCCCTGAACAAGGTCAAAGCCAGGGCAGAGGACAAAGGCGTCACCATCTGCATGGAGTACCTCAACAGCAAGGTCAACCATAAGGACTACATGTTCGACCACATCGCGTGGGGTGTCGACGTGATGAAGCGTGTCAACTCGCCCCGGGTGAAGATCCTCTACGACATCTATCACGCGCAGATTATGGATGGCGACATTGTACGGAACATCCGGGATCACTATCAGTGGATCGGCCACTTCCACACCGGTGGTAATCCGGGCCGGCACGACATCGACGAATCTCAGGAACTGAACTACCGGTTCATCGCAAAGTCCATTGCAGACCTTGGCTTTACTGGCTACATCACGCATGAGTACTCTCCCGAACAGGGTCATGACCCGGTTGCCACGCTGGACAAGGCAATGCAGATCGTCGACGTCTAGAATCGAATAAGTGTCTGATCTCCCCTCTAACCCCCGCGCGCTGGTTTCTGGCGCTGCCGGCTTTCTCGGCTCCCATATGTGTGACCGGCTGCTGGCCGAAGGCTTTTCCGTCATCGCGATGGACAACTTCATCACCGGGTCTGAGCGAAATATCGCCCACCTGGATGCCCACCCGGCCTTCCGCTTCATCCGGCAAGACATCACCGAGCCGATCAACGTCGGCCCCGTCACGCACGTGATCAATATGGCCTCTCCCGCCAGCCCGAAAGACTACCTCGAGCATCCCATCGAGACGCTCGACGTCGGTTCTCTGGGCACGCGACAGATGCTGGAAGTCGCGGCGAAGTACGAGGCCAAGTTCCTGACGACCTCCACTTCGGAGTGCTACGGCGATCCCCATGTCCACCCGCAGGTGGAGACGTACTGGGGAAACGTAAACCCGGTTGGCCCTCGCTCTTGCTACGACGAGAGTAAAAGATACTCCGAAGCCCTGACGATGGCCTATCACCGGGCCCGTGGTGTCCGGACCAGCATCGCCAGAATCTTTAACACCTACGGGCCCAAGATGAAGCTCAACGACGGGCGCGTTGTCCCGGCGTTTCTCGATCAGGCTCTTCGCGGCTTACCGATCACGATCTTCGGTGACGGCTCACAGACGCGCAGCTGCTGCTATGTCAGCGATCTGATCGACGGACTCTACCGTCTGCTGCTGTCGACTGAAGTGTACCCGACAAACGTAGGCAACCCGGTGGAAATCACGATTCGGGAGTTCGCCGAAGTGATCATGAAGCTGATGGGCACCAACGCCGGGGTGATCTATCAGCCTCTCCCCGAGGACGATCCGAAGCAGCGCCAACCCGACATCACCAAGGCCAGGACCATCCTCGGCTGGGAGCCTAAAGTAGGTCTGGACGAAGGCTTACGGCATACTGTCGAGTACTTCCGGAACCTGCAGACCGCGAACGGTTGAACACACCTTCACGGGCATGTGACAATTAAGTTCCCCTTGGAAACTCTGAAGAAACTGATCCGCGAAGTGCCGGACTTCCCGAAGCCTGGCATCCTGTTTTACGACATCACAACCCTGTTGAAAGACGCTCAGGGCCTGCGGTCGACTATCGATGCCTTTTCGAGCCATTACAAAGGTTTGGGGGTGGACGTAGTGATTGGGATCGAAGCGCGTGGCTTCATCTTCGCCCCGGCTCTGGCGTATGCGCTTGGGGCTGGCTTTGTGCCGGTCCGCAAGCCCAAAAAGCTTCCGTCGGAGTGCGCCAGAATCTCGTACGACCTTGAGTACGGCAGCGACACCCTGGAGATTCACCGTGACGCGGTATCGCCGGGCTCCCGCGTTCTTGTCGTGGACGACCTGCTCGCAACTGGCGGTACAGCCTGCGCCGTAACTAAACTGGTCGAACAACTCGGCGGCACCGTCGTTGGTGTCGCATTCGCCGTGGAACTCACCTTCCTTGGTGGCCGCGGCAAGCTCAACGGCTACGACGTCTTCTCGCTGCTCCAATACGACAAATGACACGGACGGCAAGCCTGAAGGCGTTTGCCAAGCTGAACCTGGGCCTCCGTGTCCTTGCGAAGAGACCAGACGGATTTCACGAACTGCGGACTATCTTCCAGACCATCTCACTGGCGGACCGCCTCTCAGTCACGTTTACCCCGGCGCGAAAAACCGCGATTACGATTACGGGCGCGCCCGAAATTTCCGATAACCTGGTCGAGAGATCCTGTCGTATGTTGCTGGAACGTATGAAGATGTCAGCCAGCGTAGCGTTCCATCTGGATAAAGCAATTCCCACCGGTGCCGGGCTTGGTGGTGGATCCTCCGATGCTGCCGCCGTTCTGCTGAGCATTCCCGTTCTCGCAGGCAGGAAGGTGAAGCCGGAGATCGTACTGGAACTGGCAGCGCAGCTCGGCAGCGACGTGCCGTTCTTCCTGCGCGGCGGTACAGCGCTGGGTCTGGGCAGGGGTGATGAACTTTACCCGCTCCCGGACGTCGCAGGCTCAAAGCTACTCGTGATCGCGCCGCCCGTCCACTCTTCGACCGTGCAGGCCTACCGCGATCTGTCGGCCCAATTGACTTTGGAATCTGTCCCCCATAAAGTCAGTTCGTTTCAGGAACTGGCCTGGAAAAGCGGGGATGTCGCACCCGCGAATGACTTCGAGGGAGTCATTTTCGAGCGGCATCCGGAACTCGCCCAGATCAAACGCCGGTTGCTCCGGCTGGGCGCCACCTATGCTGCCATGACGGGCAGCGGATCAGCTATCTTCGGTGTTTTCAAAGACTCCGAAAATTTACTTCAAGCCCGAAACGCGTTTTCGGGCTGCCGAGTTTTCGCAGTTTCGTTTGTGAGTCGCGCACGGTACCAGTCCTCGTGGATGCGGGCGCTCCAGCCTCATGTGAAAGGTAACGAATGGGTACCCCAAAGCCTGTACGCCCGATGAACTCGGACCGTATCAAAATCTTCGGTGGCAGCGCCAATCCGCAGCTCACCGCAGCAGTATGCAAAGCGCTCGGCCTGAACGTAGCCGCCCTGAAGCTCCGCCGCTTTTCAGACGGAGAGATTAACTGCCAAATCCTTGAGAATGTCCGGGGTGCGGACTGTTTCGTCATCCAGCCAACCTGCTCGCCGGTGGAGTTCCACCTGATGGAGATTCTCTGCCTCATGGATGCGCTCAAGCGCTCGTCCGCCGAGCGGATCACTGCGGTGCTCCCGTACTACGGCTACGGACGGCAGGACCGCAAGGATAAGCCGCGTGTTCCCATCTCAGCCAAACTGGTGGCCTCGGTACTTGAAACAGCAGGCGCTAACCGAATCATGGCACTGGACTTACACGCTGCGCAGATTCAGGGCTTTTTCAATGTTCCGGTGGACCACCTGTTCTTCCGCCCCGTTGTTATCGACTACTATAAGCAGCAGCCGATGGCGGATCTCACTGTCGTCTCACCGGACGCAGGGGGTGTGGAGCGTGCCCGATCCATCGCTAAACGCCTCAACGCGCCGCTGGCGATTATCGATAAACGCCGGGAAGAAGCCAACGTCGCCGAAGTTATGAATGTAATCGGTGATGTAGCGGGCCAGAACTGCCTGATAATAGATGATTTAATCGACACTGCCGGAACGCTGGTAAAGGGCGCTGACGCCCTGCTGGAACACGGTGCAGCCAGCGTAACGGCGTGCGCTACCCACGCCGTCCTCTCTGGCCCCGCGGTCGAACGCATTCAGAACTCGCGCATCAAAGAGGTGGTGGTGTCGAACTCCATCCCGCTAACCCAGGCGGCGATCGATTGCGGGAAGATCCGCCAACTCTGTGTGGCCAGCCTGCTTGCGCGTGCGATTCAGTCGATCCACGAAGAGACTTCCGTCAGTATGCTCTTCGAGTAAGTTCAGGGCTTACCGCAGGAGAAGTTCTCGGCATCATCCGTAGTTCCTCTGCCCTTGTACTTCGCCACCTGCGGCCAGGGACAAATAGGCCGGGTCCGGCCCGGCTTCGCCGCGATGATCGATTCGGGAGCCTTCGACTGCTCCACCCAGGCTTCCAGGGCAGCGTCGATGTTGCGTTCCGGATCTCCTCCTGCCGGGGTTCCGCCCTGGCCGAAATCGTAGGGTCCTGAGCCGCCGGCGCAATGCTCCACGCCGGGCAACATGTAAAGCCGGACGAAGCTGTCAGCCCTCCCGGATCCCATCCTGGCCCGAACGTCGTCGTAGTACTTGATCGTCCCCGCAGCCGGAATCGCGGCATCAGACCACCCGTGATAAAGCAGCAGTTTTCCACCATGTTTTTGGAAAGCCCCCAGATCGGTTTCGGTCGCATTCAGATGTTTACCGACCCTGTCGGTAGCAGCCTTCAGGTCACGATCCAGATTGAAGGTCTGATACTTCCAGTCAGGGTCCCCATACACGACGAACCGGAAGAAGTTGGTGAAGAAATCGAAGCCGGCAGCCTCCACCCCGGGCGCCGTCCCGGTGATCCAGGAAGCCCAGCCGCCTCGCTCAGCCTCTGCTCCGGGGGAGTACCCGGCCAGCACAAACTTTCCCTGGCTATCTAGTTTTGGTTTGTAGAGAACCTGGACCGCCCTAAGTTGTGCGGCGGTCAGGCATGAATCCGTCTCTGTGCCTTTACACAGCAGGACGGCCGGGTCGAAACGGCAAGACGGCGGATGCTCAATGACTCCGTCCTTAACCCCGTCCAGTGCGTCGCATTGGGCAAGTGCAGCCGCCTGAATTGCTGGCAGTTTCGAGGGCCCAAAGTACCCGCCGGGATCCACGAGCATCGCCCGAACATTCTCTCCACTGGCCGAAATCAGCCGGGTCCAGTCGTAAGCCGGCGCACCCGCAATGATCCCGTCGTAATCTTCGGGAAAGCGCTGCGCCTCCATCAGCGCCTGCCGCCCGCCGTTCGAGCAGGAACTGAAGTAAGACCTCTTGGGACCCTCGCCATAGAAAGCCCGGATCAGCGCCTTCGCCGTGACAGCGGTCTCATGGACGGCACGGTACCCGAAGTCGATCACCTTTTCCGGATGCCCGAGCGCCCAGGCCGCATTCGTGTTGACGCGCTCGCTGTGGCCCGTATCCGTGGAAGCCGTCGCGTAGCCATGCTTCACGGCGTCAACGAGCCCACCGTAGCCGATCGTTCCTGCGAAACCGCCGTTCCCCACGCCCTGAAACTTGCCGTTCCAACCTGAAGCGGGCAGCCAAACCTCAAACCGGATATCGGAATCGGTCGTCGGGTGGAGAGAACCCGAGACGCGGCAGAACGCTGGCAGGTCTTTGACGACTCGGCCAGCCAGGGTAAGTTCGCCCGAGACCGTCTGGGGCGGGTCAATCACGCTCCCCTTTGGACCATAGCTCCCGATTTTGTCGCAGGTGGCCGCCGCTGCCAATGCAGTGCTCAGAACGAACAGGCTGAAAAGCTTCATGGATCTCCTGATTTAGAACTGTTGCAGTTTAAAACTTCGTTTTCAGCTTTCCAACCGGGTCCGTTGGTTTGAAGTTCAGTTGCTGACTCAGCACGTCTACCAATTTGGTCAGCGTCTTGATCCGCGCAAAGTTCTTGTCGTTCCCCTCAATGAGCGTCCATGGAGCATTTTTCGTACTGGTTTTGACCAGCATCTCTTCGACCGCTTCCTCATAGAGCGGCCACTTTTCCCGGTTACGCCAGTCCTCGTCGGTCAATTTCCAGCTCTTGTAATGCGTGGTTCGCCGGACTTCGAACCGATTCAGCTGCTCCTCGCGCGAGATGTGGATCCAGAACTTCACCACAATCGTCCCGAAATCCTGGAGTTGCCGCTCGAACGAGTTGATCTCTTTGTAAGCCCGGCGCCATTCGTGAAGGTTGGCAAAACCTTCAACCCTCTCGACCAGGACCCGCCCGTACCAACTGCGATCGAAGAGCGCAATGTGGCCCTGTTCCGGAATGCGGGTCCAGAATCGATACAGGTAGTGCCGCATCTTCTCCTCGCCCTGCGGAGCACTGATCGGGTAAACGACGTAAGCGCGGGGATCCATCTTCTCCGTAATTCGCTTGATCGCGCCGCCCTTCCCGGCCGCATCCCACCCCTCGAAGGCCCGCACGACCGGCCGCTTCTGCTGGAAGACCTGAAACGCCAGCTCCCGCAGCTGCAGTTGTCGGCGCGCCAGTTCCGTAACGTACTCGCTGCGCGGCAGACTCAGCGACAGATCAAGAGTTTCAAGCATCGTCTGCTCCGCTGTCATCCAGCCAGTTCATCGCGTTCCGCAAATCCGCATCGGCCGCTTCCGCCTCGGCGGACACGCTGCGCGGCGGCGCTTCCGATCCGAGCTTATCTTCCAGCGCCATGATAATCGTCTTCAAAATCTGAGCCAGCGCCCACCGCTTCGACGTCGCTTCGATGATCGTCCACGGTGCCTCGGTGGTCTCAGTTGTTTCCAGCATCTCCTCGGTGGCAGCGAGGTACTCGTTGTACTTCTTGTGGCGCGCCCAGTCCAGCTTCGTCACCCGCCACGACTCCAGAGGATCGGCCGCGATGCTGTGAAAACGCTTCTCCTGCTCTTTTCGGCTGATATGCAGGAAGAACTTGATGAGCGTCGTCCCGTTGTCTGCCATCATCCGCTCGAAGTCCACAATGTCTCGAAACGCGGCGCGCCACTGTTTCTCGGGGACCAGACCTTCCACCCGCTCCTGCAGCACATGGATATACCAGCTTTGGTCGAAGATCGCCATCTCGCCTGCGTTCGGCACGCAAAGCCAGAAGCGCCACAGCCAGGGCCTGCTCTGCTCGAATTGTCTGGGTAGCCCGATGGGGTGCAGTTTGAAGCCGCGAGGGTCGAGCCTCTGCGTCAGCGTGGACACGGCCGTGCCCTTCCCTGCTGCATCCCAACCCTCGAACAGAATGATCGAAGAAACCTTGTTGTCCCAACAGGCCTTTTCCAGATCATAGATGCGTCGCTGCAGGCCCGGCAGCACCCGGCTAAACTCCTCGGCGGATAGCTTGCGCTTCAGGTTGACGTTTTCAAGCATGGGCCATCACCAGATCGGCGTCACTGCCCGACCGAACCGAAACACATCCTCATTCAGCGCATAGCCGAAGCCAGGTGCATCGGACAGTCGCAGCTCGCCACCTTCCGGGCGCGGATCGTCCGTCAGCACCCAATCCTTTTCAGCCCCCCGATAGATATCGACATATTCGGCGAAAGGCGTCAGCTCCGGTCCCAAGGTGGACAAAAAGTGATACGTGGCCGAACCGACGCCATGACAGACCAGCTTAATGTGATGCGCCTTGGCCAGCGCCGCGATTTTGGCCAGCGCCGTGGGGCCACCGGCTCTGTATATATCGGGTTGCACGATATCCACGCACCCTTCTTCGATGAGTCGTCGAAACCCCGCCAGAGTGTACTCGTGCTCGCCGCCGGTCACCATGGTGTTCACGGATTCGCGAATGCGCCGGTAGCCGTCGTAGTCGTCCGGCATCACAGGCTCTTCCAGCCAGGCGATGTTGTAACGTTCCAGCCGGTCGTACATGCGCAGGGTATAAGGAACATCCCAGCCCATATAGATATCAAGAGCGATGAATGCGTCAGGACCCAGGACTTCCCGCGCTCGGGCGACGGCAACTTCGTTCTTCGCCATCCCCGCTTCCCCGTGGGCTGGACCCCAGGGTACCGCGATTTTCATGTTTTTGATGCCGAACGCCCGCAGTGCGCTCGGGTCAGAGCCGGTGTAGTAGACGGGCAGGACGTCTCGAATCTTGCCGCCCAGCAGGTTATATGCTGGCTGCCGCAGCAGTTTCCCGCGAGCGTCCCAAAGGGCGATATCGATCCCGGACAGAATGGCCTGCGTCAGCCCCCCGCGGCCATAGAAGATAGAAGCGCGATACAACTGCTCCTGGATCAGCTCGTTCTCGAAAACCGTGCGACCGACAATCAGCGCCCGCATCTGCTCGTCCAGAATGGCGGGAGCGGCTGATGCTTTACCGCCCCCGATGAACCCGAAGCCGCTGGTGCCATCTTCCAGGATGACCTCGATCACACCTGCCGACATGGTCTGGAACCACGACGATCGTGTCTCCCAGTAAGCCGGGTAGGCCGACATCGGGTTCGCGATGACGGTCTCAGTCAGCCAGGAGCTACCCATCTTCGCGACGTGGCACCGAACGTCGCGGATCTTCATAGCAGGTCCTGATACTCCTTGTGTCTGGTTATGAACGCGTCGACGTACGAACAGGTGGCAAGCACCTTGTAACCGCTCTCGCGTGCCCAGTCGAGCGCGGCGCGGGTGAGCTTCTCGGCTACACCCTGGCTTCTGTAATCCACCGGTACTTCGGTGTGATAGATTTCGAGCAGATCGCCAGCCAGCAGGTAGTCGAGATGCGCCGGGTTCCGAGACGTACCGGCTTCGAAGCGCGTATTTTGCCGGTTATGCCGAACGGTCCACTGTCGCGGGCTGTCGTCGGCCTGCCCGGCTCGCGGTACGCTCACGCTGCCATCTCCGCGCGTGCCTTCGCGATCACTTCCAGATACTGGCGGGCGCGTGCTTCCATCTCTTCGAAGCGATTTTCCTTGATCAACTTCGGGTCTACCAGTTCGCCGCCGACGGCCACGGCACAGGCGCCGGCCTTCAGGAACTCGCCCGCCGTTTCCAGATTAACGCCACCGGTCGGAATCATCTCGATTTGGGGCAGGGGTCCTTTGAGAGCCTTGATGTACTTCGGGCCCCCCACTGCGCCCGCCGGGAATATCTTCACCACGTCCGACCCGGCTTCCCAGGCGGTAAGGACTTCAGTCGGGGTCAGCGCGCCGGTGCAGATCACCTTCGAGTACCGCTTTGCCATCTCGATGGTGGAAAGCCGGAGGTTCGGAGTCACGAAGAACTGCGCGCCGGCCAGCATGCAAAGGCGGGCGGTCTCAGGGTCGAGAACGGTTCCGGCACCCAGAACGAGCTTATCGCCGAACTTGTCAGCGAGTTTCTCCAGCGCTTTCAAAGCTCCTGGGACGGTCATCGTCACCTCAGCGGCGCGCACGCCACCGTTATAGATAGCTTCCACGGAAAGTAAAGCGGCTTCGGCAGTTGGGGTCCGGACGACGGGGACCAGACCAATATTCGTAATGGCTGACAGGATCTGTTGAGCGGTCACATCGGCTACATTAGCAGGTAGGGTCCACAAGTGAAATCTATCCGTTTGATTGTGCCGCTGACGGCCGTAATGTGCCTGACGCCTTTGGGTGCGCAGAACCTCAAAGAGTTCGAGAAAAACGTCACCGAGTTTACGCTTCAGAACGGCATGCACTTTATCGTGCTGGAACGCCACGCCGCGCCGGTCGTTTCGTTCCACACCTATGTGAACGCCGGATCGGTGGACGATCCGAAGGGCCGCACTGGCGTCGCGCACATGTTCGAACACATGGCGTTCAAGGGTACTCCCGAAATCGGCGGCTCCTATCCGGCCGCTGAGAAACTGGCCCTCGCAGCCATCGAGAAAGCGTACGACGACCTCGAAGCGGAGAAGCGCAAAGGGCCGCGCGCGGACGAGGCCAAAATCAAGGCTGCTGAGGCGACGCTCGACAAAGCCATCGCGAAGGCCAACACCTACGTTGAGCCGAACATGTTTCCGCGGATCATCGAGGAGAACGGCGGCGTGGGGATGAACGCCAGCACCAGCGAAGATTCAACGAACTACTACTACAATTTTCCCGCGAACCGGACTGAGCTTTGGTTTTACCTCGAATCGGCTCGCTTCCTGAAGCCGCAGTTCCGCGAGTTTTATAAAGAACGCAGCGTGGTCCGCGAAGAGCGCCGCATGCGCACCGAGTCCGATCCGCAGGGCAAGCTTGTAGAGCAGTTGCTGGGCGTTTCCTTCGCGGCTCACCCGTACCGCGTGCCTGGCGTGGGCTGGGCCAGCGATATCGAAAATCTGCGCGTTGCCGACGCGAAGGAGTTCTACGAGAAGTACTATGTTGCGTCGAACATCACGATCTCGATTGCAGGCGACGTGTCTCCCGCCAGGATCCGGCTAATGGCCGAGATGTACTTCGGCCGCCTCCCGAAGAAGCCGCTGCCGGAGCCAGTGATCACCGAGGAACCGGAACAATCCGGTGCCCGTCGAGTTGAGGTGGAGTCGCCATCGCAGCCCATCGAGTTGATTGCCTACCACCGGCCCGACCAGAACGACAAAGATGACGCGGTGTTCGACGTGATCGACGGCGTACTCTCGGCCGGTCGCACCAGCATCCTCTATAAGACGCTGGTTCGAGACAAACAGATCGCACTCGCTGCCCAGGCGATCGCGACCCTGCCGGGCGGGAAGTACCCCAATCTCTTCGTCTTCTTCCTGGTTCCCAATCAGGGACACAGCCTCGCGGATATAGAGAAGGAACTCGACAGCATTCTGGACAACTTCAAGAAGGAAAAGATAGACCCGGCCATGCTGGCTCGCGTGAAGACCAGGACGCGCGCAGGGCTGATCCGGCAACTGGACAACAACTCGGGGCTGGCGCAGCTGCTGGCCAGTTATCACGTCAATTACGGCGACTGGCGGAGGCTCTTTACCTCGCTCGAGGACATCGACAAAGTCACCGTGGATGACGTGCAGCGCGTCGCAAAGCAGTATTTCACCACGCAGAACCGGACGGTGGCAGTCACTGTACAGCCGGCTGCAGCCGAAGGCGCATCCGAAGGAGGTGCAAAGTGAGAAACAAACTGCTCGTCATCGGAGTAGCACTGGCGGCAATCGCGTCGGCCCAGACCGCACCGCCTGCCTCGTGGAAGAGCCTGAAGTTCCCGGCGCTGCCCGAAGTCAAGATTCCGAAAATTGAGGAGACCACTCTCCCAAACGGAATGAAGATCTATCTGCTCGAGAATCATGAACTGCCGCTGGTGAGAGGCCTGGCACTTGTCCGCACGGGCAACCTGTTCGATCCCGCCGATAAGGTTGGCCTCGCCGGCATCACCGGGGAGAACATCCGTTCCGGCGGAGCAGGCACGCGAACGGGCGATCAGATTGACGAACTGCTGGAGACAACTGCCTCTTCCGTGGAAAGTCATATCGGCGAAAGCTTCGGTTCTATCAGCTTCTCAACTTTGAAGGAAGGCGCGGACGGTGTTCTCGAAGTCTTCCGCGACGTATTGACGGCTCCCACCTTCCAGCCTGAGAAGATCGAACTCTCGAAGCGCCAAATCAAGAGCGGTATCTCCCGCCGCAACGATGATGCTTCAGCGATCACACAGCGCGAGTTTGCCAGCCTGCTCTATGGCCGCAACAACTCCTACGGCTGGAACCAGGAATACTCGCACGTAGACAACATCAGGCGTGAGGATGTCGTCGCCTTTTACCAGCGCTACTACTTCCCGGCCAACGTGATTGTCGCGGTCCAGGGCGATTTCAACGCCGCCGAGATGAAAGCGCGCATCGAGAAGCTGTTCGCAGGGTGGAATGCAAAGCAGGCTCCCGTCCCGCCTTTTCCTCCAGTCGCGAATACCCCGAAACCCGGTATCTATGTAGCCACGAAGACCGATGTGACGCAGACCAGCTTCGCGCTCGGGCAACTTGGCGGCACCTTAAAGGATCCAGATTACCCCGCCCTTGAAGTGATGTCCGACATCCTTGGCGGCAGCTTCAAGAGCCGTTTGTTCCAAAAGGTCCGGACTCAGCTCGGCTATGCCTACAGCATCAGCGCCGCCTGGGGTGCGAGTTACGACCATCCCGGCGTGTTTGAGATTACCGGCAGCACGAAGTCAGCCAATACAGCCGACGCACTCAAGGCCGTTGACCAGGAGGTCCGGCGTATCCGTGAAACGCCGGTAACGGCGGAAGAGCTGGAGTCGTCGAAACAGACAGTGGCGAACAGCTTCGTCTTCAATTTCGATACGCCTTCAAAGACGCTGAATCGGATTCTCACGTATCGCTACTATGGCTACCCGGATGACTTCATCTTCACCTACCAAAAAGCGATCGCCAGAGTGACCCGTGAAGACGTGCAGCGCGTGGCCGCGAAGTATATCGACCCGGCGAAGTTTGTGACCGTGGCCGTCGGCAATCCCAGGGATTTCGGCAAGCCTTTGTCCACTCTCGATCAGCCGGTGAGCAACCTCGACATCAGCATTCCGGAGCCGAAGCCGGCGAAGGCAGCGACAAACTCCGGCAGTCTCGCGAGCGGCAAAGCGATGCTTGCGAAGGCACGCGAAGCGCTGGGCGGCGAGAAGAATCTGGTGGCAGTGAAGGATCTGACGCAGTCCGCGACTATGCAGCTGGATGCGGCTGCTGGTGGTCTGAAGATCACCCAAACTGAAATGTGGCTGGCCCCGAATCACTTCCGGCAAGAGAATGTTCTGCCATTTGGCAAAGTGATCAGCTACTCAGACGGTACGGCAGGCTGGTCGTCGACGCCGCAGGGCCTGGTGCCTGCGCCAGACGCGCAACTGAAGCAGATCGGCCTGGAGACCTTCCGAATGTGGTGGTCTCTGCTTTTGAGTGATCAGAACCCTGATCGCACAGTGAACGATCTCGGGGGCGGCAAGCTGGAAGTTTCGGATAGAGCCGGGCACCTGGTCACGCTGACGCTGGACCCGGCTACGGGACTGCCCAAGTCGCAGTCCTACGCGCCTCCCGGTAACGCGAACGGCGCCGTGGAAGAAACCTACGCGGACTGGCAGGACACGTCGGGGATCAAACTGCCGCGTAAGGTCACTCTGAACCAGGGCGGCCGTCATTTCGGTGACATCACCGTGACCTCGACTACGATCAACAGCGGAATCACCTTGGAGCAGATCTCAAAGAAGCCTTAACTCTGACATGACAACCAGACGCGGATTTATCTCGATGGCAGGAGGCGCACTGCTCGCAGCCGGTTTGCGAGCCGAGACGCCACAGGAGCGCGGGCGCAAAGTCGTGAACGATACGATCCACGCCCTCGGGGGCGACGGTTTCCGGTTCATGAACACCCGCGTTGAGCAGGGCCGTGCTTACTCCTTCTATCGCGAGGAGATGAACGGTCTTTCTATTGCCCGATTCCATACGAAGTACCTTCCAGCCGACAGCAAGAGTGAAGTGAAGCAGGTCCAGCGGCAGGTCTTCGGGAAAAAGGAAGACAACTGGATTATTCTCAAAGCCGAGGAAGGCTGGGAAGTAACTTTTCGTGGCGCCAGGAAACTGCCGGATGAGCGTATCCAGCAATATCGCGACTCGACCCTGCGCGATATCTTCTACATCCTGCGGATGCGTGTTGACGAACCCGGGATCATCTTCGAAACGCGCGGTCGCGACGTGGTAGAGAACGTGCCCGTCGAGGTGCTGGATGTGGTTGACTCGGAGAACCGGAAGCTGACGGTCTACATCCATTCCAGTACGCTGCTGCCGGTGAAGCAGAGCTTCCAGCGCTGGGACAAGAACATCAACGACCGCCGCGACGAGGTCACCCGCTTCACCAAGTACCGCGAGTCCGGCAATGGCGTGATGTGGCCTTACGACGTGCAGCGCGAGCGGGACAAAGAGAAGCTCTACGAACTGTACGCCGACAAGGTCGTGATCGGAGAGGATTTGAACCCCGAGCTGTTCGAACTGCCGCCCGGTATCAAGATCATCGAGAAGAGGAAGCGGTAAAGGTCCTCAGCGCGATGATCATGTGCGTGACGATGATGATTGGCACGAGGAAGGTCGGCAGCAGGCTCATCGGCAGGGTCCGGAGTTCGTTCAGGCTGGCGGGATTGCTGAAGTTGATCCGGGCAGCGGTCGCCACGACGAACAGGATATCGATCAGGCCGATCACATTCCAGATCTGGATGGCCTGTCGGCGGAACGGGACCTGACGGGGCATGATCAAGACAATCAACGCCAGGGTGGCCACGACGATGTCCCCGATACCCCCCTTCACCGCGAAATCGTAGGGTAGCCGCCCTTCGTTGTAGAGTTCCAGAAAATACAGCCCGACAAACCGGCTGACGTGAACGCCGATCAGCACACGAATGTCGCAGTTCCACAAGGCGTTGTGGATCGCGGGCACACGCCAGACGACAAGGGCGAAGAGTGCCGTCATTCCCACCAGTAAAAATTGCGGCGAGGGCACGCTGCGGTGCAGCAGGCCGAAGCGGGAGACGAAGACGGCGCCCAGCAGCCAGGCCAGCAGGAACGTGCGTATCGCCCGCCACGAATATGGTTGTTCCTGAGCCAGCATCACTTACGTCTACCATATGAAACCGAATCTGGCCGGGCGACGTCTGCGTTACACTGAAGGGTGCCATTCATTTTCGAGGACACAAACCAATGAGTTCTTCCACGTCCAAACCCAGTGTGGGCCTCCTGGCGTCCACGGTCGGTCTGACGCTGCTTCTGACCGTTGTACCTTCCATCGCCCAGAAGAAGGCGGCTGAGAAGCCGCGTGAGACGGTCGCCAAACCAATGACCGACAAGCAGCGGAAGGCGAAAGAAGCGCGTCTGAAGAAGGAACTCGAGACTCCGTGGAAGAAGTGGCAGAACGAAGACGTCTCGTACATCATCACCGACGAAGAGCGTAAAGCGTTCAAGCAGTTCCAGACCGACGAAGAGCGCGAACAGTTCGTTGAAAGCTTCTGGCTGCGTCGCGACCCCACCCCGGACACCGTCGAGAACGAATTCAAAGAAGAGCATTACCGCCGCATTGCCTACGCGAACGAGCATTACGCTTCGGGTATCCCTGGCTGGAAGTCTGACCGCGGCCGCATTTACATCACGTTCGGTCCGGCTGACGAAATCGAGTCGCATCCGTCCGGCGGTTCTTACCAGCGTCCGTCAGCGGAAGGCGGCGGCACCACCTCCACCTACCCGTTCGAAGACTGGCGCTATCGCTACATCGAAGGCATCGGCAACGACGTGATGATCGAGTTTGTCGATCCCACAATGACCGGTGAATACCGGATGACGATGGATCCGTCCGAAAAAGACGCCCTCCTTTATGTTCCGAACGCCGGTTTGACTCTGTCCGAACAGATGGGCCTGTCTTCGAAGACCGCCCGCTTCCAGCGCACCGATGGTACCCACCTCGGCACCCCGCTCGGCGGCACCCCGGCCAGCATGAACCAGTTCTCGCGTCTCGAACAGTTCGCCAAGCTCCAGAAGCCGCCAGCCATCAAGTTCAAGGACCTGGAAGCGGTGGTCAACAGCCGCATCACGTTCAACATTCTGCCGATGCTGGTTCGGATCGACTACATCCGTGTTACTGAGACTTCGGTTCTCGCGAACATCACGGTCCAGTTCGAGAACAAGGATCTCCAGTTCCAGTCGAAGGAAGGCTTGCAGAAGTCCGTCATCAATATGCTGGGCCGGATCACGACCATGACACGCCGCCCGGTTACGAACTTCGAGAAGTCACTCGAAATCAACATTGCACCCGAGATGCTGACAAAGATGACCACGCAGCGGTCGATTTATCAGCAATCCGTTCCGCTCGCCCCCGGTCGCTACCGCCTCAACGTGGTGGCGAAAGACGTCATCGGCGGCAACCTGAATAACTACGAGATCGCTCTCGACGTGCCTCACTTCGACGACGAGAAGCTGGCGTCCAGCAGCCTGATCCTCGCCGATACCATTGAGAAACTGCCGATCAAGAGCATCGGCGGCGGCATGTTCGCCATCGGCGACACGAAGGTCCGTCCCCGGCTCGGCGACAAGTTCAACCGCGACGAGAAGATGGGCATCTACATGCAGCTCTATAACTTCCTGCCGGACGAAAAGACCCAGAAGCCGAGCGGGTCCATCGCTTACGAGATCAGCAAAGTGGGGTCCACGGATAAAGTTCTTGAATTCAGCGAGGACATAGCGAAGATTCCGAACGCCTCCGCGAGCCAGGTAACGGTCGAGAAGCTTCTTCCGTTGAAGGCACTGAATCCGGGAACCTACACGCTCAAAGTGAAGGCCACCGACGCCAAGGGTAACCAGTCGTTGCAGCAGCAGACCAATTTTACGGTAAACTGAATTTTGATCGCCCGTCAAATATGATGGGCTGGAGACAGGAGAGTATGGCAGGCGCTCGGAGCTTAGTTCCGAACCGATTGTGGTTGGCGCCAGTAGCTGCGTTCGCGGCTACGGCTCTACTCTCCGTGTGTCCGCTCCAGGCGGGCGTTCCCGTTCGTATCGCCGGTGAGCTCAGCGGCATGGTGATGGACCCTGCCGGCAAGCCCCAGGCTGGCGCTCTCGTTACACTCTTCAACCGTCAGGATCGCCTGCTGCAGCGCGTTGCTACCGACTTCAGCGGCAGTTTCTCATTCGACGATCTTCTCCCGGATCTCTACTCCGTGCAGGTCAGCTTCGCGACTTTCGTCCCCGCGATGAAGGACCGGGTGCAGGTGAAGCCCGGCATGCGGAGCCTGCTGGAGATCAACCTCTCGAAAGTTTTCAGCTCAGTTCAGCTGGTAACGACCATCCCCGCGCCAAACGGGTTGATGAATGACAGCTGGAAGTGGACGCTGCGGACGGATTCCTCGCTTCGCCCAGTCCTTCGATTGCTTCCGCAGTTGAATGCGCAGAATACCGCTCCCGATCCGGCACGGTCCGCCGTGTTCAGCAGTTCGCGCGGGCTGGTCAAGATTTCCGCCTCCGACGGCCTACATACGATGGCCGCCACGGGCGAGGCGGATCTGGGTACGCAGTTCGCGTTCGCTACCTCTGTCTATGGCGACAACCACGTTAAGGTCAGCGGCAACGTAGGCTACGGCGGGAGTTCAGGTTCACCCGCAGCGGCGATCCGGACCACTTACAGCCGCGATCTGCTGGGCGCCACGCCAGCTGTCTCGGTGACCATGCGCCAAATGGCGCTCGCCCCAATTGTTTCCACTTCATCTTCTCTCCCTATGCTGCGGACGATCTCGATCAGCCTTGGAGACAAGACCCAGGTGAACGATGCGCTGAGCGTTGAGTACGGGGTTGGCATCGACATGATGTCGTTTATCGACAAGTTGCACTACATCAGCCCGTACGCCCGCATCACTCACCTGATTCCGCACGGCTCAGCCGATATCACCTGGACATCTGGCAACGCTCGTCCGGAACTCGGTATGAGTCCGGCAGTGAACACGAGCGCCTCCGAGGCGAATGCCGACCTGCAGCGCGACCTCACTTCTCTGGCTGCGATGCCCCGCGTTTCTCTTGACAGGGGCCGCGCCCGAATCCAGCGTGGCGATGACTACGAGCTTGGCGTCACGCAGCGCTACGGATCGCGAGAGTACCGTTTCGCCGCCTATCGCGAGAGCATTTCGAATACGACCCTCACGATTGCGAATCCCGATCTTAGCCTGTTTCAGGGCGATCTGCTGCCCGACATGTTCTCGCGCAGCGCCCTGTTCAATGCGGGCCGTTTCGACACCATCGGCTACATGGCGACGGTGACGCAGGATATCGACGACAACTACCACGTCAGCGCCAGCTTCGGCTCCACGGGCGTCATGGTTCCCGGCGCAGGGCCGCTACGCAACGCGGACGACCTGCGCAGAGTGATGCAGGCGGGCAATCGGCCGGCGCTCACGCTTCGCGTGGCAGGCACGATCAGGGAAATGGGTACGCGCTTCGTTGCCAGCTACCAGTGGACGAACTACCAGTCAGCGCTGCCACTGCCGCAGTTTTCCACCCAGTCAGTGCGCTCTGGCCCGGGACTCAACGTCATGCTTCGTCAGCCGATTCCCAGCCCTCCCGGCGTACCGTGGCGGATGGAAGCGACCGCTGAACTGCGGAATATGCTGGCCGAGGGGTACCTGCCGCTTTCAATGACCGACGGGCGTGCGCTGCTGCTGGTCAACACGCCGCGAAGCGTACGCGGCGGCCTTGCGTTCGTTTTCTAAATGACGGCCCTGCTCCTTTTGGCGTCTCTTGTGTTGCAGGGAGGCGAGACTGCCGCTTACTTCTTCGTTTCGCACGATTGCCCGATCTCGAACTACTACTCGCAGGAGATCCGACGTGTGTGCGAGCAGTACGGAGCCAGAGGGCTCCACTGCTCTCTCGTCTACGTCGATCCCAATCTGACGGACGACGCAGCCCGGAAGCACGCAGACGAGTACGCGCACGGGGCCTACCCGAAGATTGTCGACCGGAAGCATGAACTGGTCGAGCGCCTTCACGCCACGGTGACGCCGCAGGTCGTAGTTGTTCGGCCCGATTCTTCGGTTGCCTACACGGGGCGCATCGACAATCTGTATGCCGGCCTCGGCAAGAAGCGGCGCGTCGCCACGGAACACGATCTTCGCGATGCTCTCGATGCGATTGTTGCCGGTAAACCGGTCGCGAGGCCCTCGTCGAACCCTGTGGGCTGTTTCATTCCTCCTCTCTCCGCGTTTTCCCGATGAAAGCCTGGGTTGGCTTCCTGGCGCTGGCTTGTGCCGCGCAAACGACTCCGGTCATCGTCATTTCCATTGATACTCTTCGCGGCGATCGCGTTGGCCGGAACACTCCAAATCTTGACCGCTGGGCAGCGGACGGGACGCTGTTCACGAACGCCACGACGCCGGTCCCGCTGACGCTGCCGGCTCACACGGCGCTGCTGACCTCGACTTACCCGTTCGAGAACGGCGTGCAATCGAATGCGGGTTCCGTTCCGCAAGGGATCTTGACACTAGCCACTGTCCTGCGCGGACGAGGGTACCGGACCGGGGCATTCGTCGGCAGCATCTTCCTGGAAAAGCAGCTTGGCCTCGATACCGGATTCGAAACCTACGACAGTCCCTTCGAGTTCCGTGCATTCTCCAGGTTGTCGGGTGAGGCGCTGGCTGCCGGGCCGGGACGAAGCGCTCGGCGCGGCGGGCCGCTGGTCATTCGGGCGGCGAATCAGTGGCTGGCGGCGAATTCGAAGCAGCCGGCGTTTCTCTTCGTTCATCTCTTCGACATGCACAAGCCGTGGGCGCAGCCGACGTACGACGCGCAGGCCACGGCGGTCGACGCGATGCTCGGCAGCTTCCGGCAGACACTTGAGCGAACGGGCTGGTGGGACAAGTCCCTCATCATCGTCACCGCTGACCACGGCGAGGGTTTGGGCGAACACGGCGAATCCGACCATGGTTACTTCATCTACCAGAGCACTCTGCACGTGCCTCTGATCGTGCACTGGCCGAAGGCGGATGCCGGACGGCCGAAAACCGTGACGGAACCGGTCGGCCTGATTGATGTTGCGCCTTCGATTCTCGACTACCTGAAGGTACCCAGGCCCGCGGCTTTTCACGGCCGAAGCTTCCTCGACGGCTCCCCTCGTCTCGTGATCTCGGAGAGTGTCTATGCCAGGGACAGCTTCGGGTGGGCTCCGCTGCGGAGCGTTCGGCTGGGGTCACTCAAGTACATTGACGCTCCCAAACCGGAACTGTACGACCTTGCTCCCGATCCCGGGGAGAAGCGGAACCTGGTTAGCTCTCGGCCAGCGGACGCTGCGCGGCTTCGGGCTGAACTGCAGAAGCTGAAGACGCCTGCTGTCTCGAAAACTCGACAGGCCGACGCGGAACTTCGGTCGCTCGGATATATCGGGCCCGGGCCGAAGACCGGAGCGAAGGCCGCGGCCGACCCGAAGGACCGGCTGCCTTTGCTGTTGCGATATGAGGAGGCGCTCGACTTTCCGGCAGCGAAGCGGGCGCTCGCGTTTCGGCAGATCCTGACTGCGGACCCGGGCAATCTGCTCGTGCGGCGGGATCTTGGAGTTGCGCTGGCCGAGCTTCGACAGTTCGACAAAGCGGTTGCCGAACTAAACACGGTCGCGGCGGCTTCACCGTACGTATACGTCTCTCGCTACGAGCTGGGGTCGGCTTTTGAGGCGATGAATCGGTTCAGCGAGGCTGCAGACCAGTTCCGGGCGGCTTGTCTGGCGGCTCCGAAGGCGGTCCAGTGTCAGGCGGCTTTGGCGAGGGTTTTGAAGCGGATTTAAGGGCTCGGTGAGGAGAACCCGGGGCCGATCGGAGGATGCGGGCCCCGGTTTGCCGAGGACTTACTCTGGGCTCAATTGCTTATAAAGTGCGGTGCGCCAGAAGATTTCTCACTTGCTCAGTGAATCTCTCCGGCGCCGACTCCGGGCCTGCAGCGGTAAATCGCCGGGTTGATGCCCCAGGCTTTCTGGTAACTCGCCGCGATCGCGGTTTCGAACGCGGGGACCGCTTCGTCGGCAACCAGATTCACCGTGGAGCCTCCGAATCCGCCTCCGGTCATGCGGGCTCCGTAGCAGCCCGGAAGACGGACTGCCTCCGCAACCAGGTAGTCGATTTCGGCGGCGCTGATCTCATAATCCGATTTCATACTGGCGTGAGATTCGATGAAGAGCTGACCCATTTCATTCAGGTCACCGGCTTCCGCAGCGGTTACGAAGCGCAGCACGCGGTCATTTTCGGTCAATACGTGCCACGCTCGATGGAAGGGCTTGTCGGCCATCTTCGTGCGGCCCAGTGTCTCCAGCGTGGCGTCCCGGAGTGACTCGACGCCGAGCGCCCGGCATGCCTCGGCGCATTCGGCGACCCGGGTTCGGTAAGCCGAATCGCCGAGTTGGTGTTTCACCATGGAGTTGACCGCAACAACCGTGACGCCTTTCGGGAGTGGCACGGCCTTCGCTTCGAGGCTGCGGCAATCCAGGCAGAGCGCGGCGTCCTGAACGCCGAATACCGAAACGAACTGATCCATGATGCCGCAGGGCACGCCTACGAAGTCGATCTCGGCATGCTGGCAGAGCCGGGCAATTTCGAGCCGGTCCAGTTCCCTGCCCTGCAATAATGCGAGCGCGGACGAGACTTCGAGGGCGGCCGAGGAACTCAGGCCGGAGCCCACGGGCACGGTGCTTCGAATCGTCATTTGCAGCGGCTCGATCCGGAAGCCGCGGACGATCAACTCACGGGCGACCCCGATCACGTAGTCGCTCCAGTGTTTTGCTGGTTTCGCGGAAGAGAGATCGTCGACCGACACGGAGCGTGGATCGTCCCGGTCTTCCGATCGGATGACGAGAAGGTTATCGCTACCTGGGAGAGTATCGACCTCGGTAGCCAGGTCGAGCGCGATGGGAAGAACAAAGCCGAGGTTGTAATCGGTGTGTTCGCCGATGAGGTTGACGCGGCCGGGCGCACGAAACCGGCGAGGTCCGCTCACGCTCGACGGCCCCGGTAAGCCAGTGCCAGCAGAATGCCTCCGAAAACAAGCATCGCCAGGCCGGTGTACAGGTCGACGTTGGCGTCCGTCATAGCGGCGTGCGGATTGGTGAAGCTGACACCAACGAGGATTGCGCCCGTGATGCTGAAGAAGATGCCGGAGGGTTGTCGAAGATCGAGCATAAGCGTTTTAGATAAAGATGAGGTTCAGCAACAGAAGGATACCCGCAACCAGTAGAGCCAACGGGACGGGTCGGCGATACCAAACCACGCCTTCTTCTCGGGGGATCTCGGTGAGGCCGAATACAAGGCCGCGCAAGTGTTCGTCGGGGTGCGGGGTGGTGACGAGGCTGACCGCGATGGTGACGAGAAAGCAGGAGCTCCAGGCAAAGATGGCGATCCAGAAGTTTTGCGCCATTTGCGAGGGAAAGGTGTGGAGATTGCCGAGCCAGGCACCCTTCCCTTCGGCCATGGAGAGTCCGTGGGTGGCGGCGGCGGCGAACGTTCCCGAGACGAGGCCGAGAAAGGCGCCATGACCGGTGGCGCGCTTCCAGAACATGCCTAAAAGAAACGTGGCGAAGAGGGGCGCGTTTACGAACCCGAAGACGAGTTGCAGGAAGTCCATGATGTTGTTGAACTGCGCTGCGAGATAGGCCGTGGCGATCGACAGGGCGATGCCGACGATGGTCGTAACCCGTCCAACCGCCAGGTAGTGCCTGTCGCTGGCGTTCGGGCGAATGTAGCTCTGGTAAATGTCGAACGTGAACACCGTGTTGAAGGCGGTGACGTTGCCGGCCATGCCCGACATGAACGAGGCCATCAGCGCAGTGAGCCCCACGCCAAGCATGCCGCTGGGATAGAACTGCGCCATCAGGGTGGTGAGAGCCTGGTCGTAGTCGTAGCCGTCACCTTTGGGCGGAAGCGCGTAGCCCGAGCCCATCTTCGTGAGCGCCATGGCGGCAATGCCTGGCAGGATGACGATAAAGGGCATTACCATCTTGGGGAACGCGGCGATCAAAGGTGTGCGTCGGGCGGCGGACATGGAGTCCGCAGCCATGGCGCGCTGGACAACGAGGAAGTCCGTACACCAGTAACCGAAGGAAAGAACGAACCCAAGTCCGGCAATCAGGCCGAACGCTTCCACGCCCATGGGGTTGGCGTCCGCCGAACCAATGTGTTTCCAGGCGTGCGTCATGACGTCTGGAAGGCGCTGCTGGATCCCGCCCCAGCCGCCGGCTTTCTGGACCGAGAGGATGGCGAGCGGGGAGAAGCCGACCACGATCAGGAAGAACTGCAAAACTTCGTTATAGATGGCGCTCCGCAGGCCGCCGAGATAGGTGTAGGCGAGGACGATCAGGGCCGAGAGGATGACGCTGGCATCGAAGCTCCACCCGAGCACGAGCTGGAACATCTTGCCCAGTGCGTACATCGAGATGCCGGACGAGAAGATCGTCATGATGGCGAAAGACACGGCGTTGAGGCCTCGCGTCTTCTCGTCGAAACGCATCCGGAGATATTCGGGGACAGAGCGGGCTTTGCTGCCGTAGTAGAACGGCATCATGAAGACGCCGACGAACAGCATGGCAGGCACGGCGCCGATCCAGTAAAAGTGGGACGTCATGATGCCGTACTTGGCGCCGGACGCCGCCATCCCGACTACTTCCTGCGCCCCGAGGTTGGCAGCGAGGAAGGCAAGGCTGGTGATCCAGACGGGAACCTTGTTGCCGCCAGTAAGGAACTCGCCGGCCGAGGTGACCGACTTCCGCAGCTTCCAGCCGATGCCGAGCACGAATGCGAAGTAGAGCGCCAGTATTACATAGTCGACCGCCGTTAAAGTCACAGGCCTATGTTACTTTGCCTGCCTCGCCTTCACAACTTCTCATTCGCAGCCGCTCGTCGGCAAAAGGTGGCTCGATAGAATGACAGTTTCATGCGTATAACAGCGATCGACACCTACATTGCGGGCAACCCGTGGAAGAACTGGCTCTTTGCAAAGGTCTCTACCGACGAAGGGATTCACGGGATTGGCGAAGGCACGCTCAACTACTTCACGAAGACGGTTGAGGCGGCCATACATGAGTTGAAGCCGATGGCGATCGGGATGGATCCGTTTCAGATCGAGACGATCACCCAACGCCTGACCCGGGATATCTACTCGGAAGGCGGACAGATCCACATGTGCGCCGTCTCGGCCATTGAGATTGCGTTGTGGGACATCATCGGGAAGGCGTGCAATCAGCCGATCTACAACCTGATGGGCGGACGCTGTCATGAGAAGCTCCGCGCTTATGCGAATGGCTGGTATCGCGGCCCGCGCACGCCGGAGAACTTCGCGGAGAATGCGAAGAAGGTTGTGGCGAAGGGCTACACGGCCATGAAGTTCGATCCGTTCGGTAATGCCTGGCGGCAGCTGAACCGGTATGACTTCGACCTGTCGCTGGATATCATCCGTGCGGTGCGCTCGACGGTGGGACCCCATGTGGATCTTCTCATCGAAGGCCATTGCCGCTTTGACGTAGCAACAGCTGTGCAGCTGGCGGAAAAGATGTACGAGTTCCGTCCGGCGTGGTTCGAAGAGCCAGTGCATCACCTGAATATCGGCGCCATGGTGGAAGTGGCCCGGCGGAGTCCGGTGCCGATTGCGACGGGTGAAAGCCTGTCCTCGAAGCAGCAGTTTGCCGATCTGCTCTCGCACAACGCGATCAGCATCCTCCAGCCCGAACCGCTGAATCTGGGCGGCCTCTTCGCCACCCGCAAGATTGCGGACATGGTGGATGCCCACTACGGCTCCATCGCGCCGCACTCTGCTCAGGGCCCGGTTTGCTCCGCCGCGTGCGCTCAGTTAAATGCGTCGCTCCCCAACTTCATGATTCACGAGATCTTCGACGACTTCAACGAGCCGTGGGAGAAGAAGATCATTACCAATCCGGTGGAAGTCATCGACGGCTATATCACGATTTCAGACAGGCCCGGCCTTGGCCTCGACCTGGTGATCGAGGAGATCGAGAAGGTTCCTTACAAAGCTGAGAACTACCTGCCCCTGTTCAAACCGGGTTGGGAGAAACGTGAACGCCAAAGCGGCGGCGGTCACTGAGATAGAGGCCCCGCTCCGTTTGGGGAGCGCCTGTTTCATCAGCCTCTTAGCGGTTATTTCGGTACCAGTCGAGGGTCGCGCGCATGCCTTGTTCGAATGTGAACTGCGGCGCGTGGCCCAGATACTGCACGGCCAGCGTCGTGTCAGCCTGCGAGTCTTTCACGTCACCTTCGCGTTCCGGACCATAGTTGGCTGGAATTGTGACGCCTTCAATCTTCTGCAGCATCTCCCACGCTTCGTTCAATGTGACGCGGCCACCGTTGCCACCGTTGTAGACGCGTCCGCAGGCCGAAGCAGGGGCGGCGGCGGCCTTCAGGTTGAGCGCAACCACATCCTCGACGTAGGTGAAATCACGCGAGGTTTGACCGTCACCGAAGATGGTCGGGGCACGCCGATCGAGAATTGCCGTCATGAAGAGCGAGAGCACGCCGGAGTAGGCGCT
>JAOAPO010000098.1 GCA_025462945.1 Bryobacterales bacterium | reverse complement strand
CCACATCGGTTTTGACAGCGCTCGCTTGCGGCGTCTTACCTGCATTCCATGCGCTTCGGGTCGATCTCACACCTTCGCTCAAGTTGGAGGGTCTGCTCGATGCGATGCAGGGCCGCAGGATCCTTCTTCAGCGCACGCTCGTTGGCGTGCAGGTGGCGGTCAGCATCGTGCTTCTGGTCAACGCGGCGTTGATGCTGCGCGGCTTCGACCGAGCGACGGATCTCGACACAGGCAGGGACATGCATGGGCTGCTGATTGCGAGCTTCGACCTGCGGCAGCAGCAGTACACGCCGGAGAAGGCGCAACTGCTTCACGAGCGCATCAGCCAGGCTCTATCGGCTCTGCCGGGCGTCACAGCCGTCAGTGTCAGCTCGCTGGACCCCGACGTATCCATGAATGGCTCCTCGGTGTCGGCCGCCGATCAAGACCTGAAGGGGGAGACCGTTCGGGTGAATTTCGATGAAGTTGGCCCCGACTACTTCCAGACAGCTGGTATCCGGCTTCTGGAAGGCAGGACTTTCACAGCTGCCGACGTGAAGAGCGGCGCGCAGGTTGGGGTCATCGACGAGGACCTCGCGCAACGCTTGTTCGCCGGCAAGGCCATCGGAAGACGACTGGCACTCCCCACGGGGCCGGCTGCAAGCGAGTCGTTTGAAGTTGTGGGGGTAACGGCTCGGACAAGATCGCTGGCCGCGGGCCGGCAGCCGCGACCCTGGTACTACACGCCCATGCGCGGACTCCGCTTTATGGAGGCAAAGCTGTGGGTCCGATACCGTGGCCAACCCGGCCCTGTTACTCAGGCGCTGCGAGCAGCCGTGCAGGCTGCGGACTCCGAGGTGACACCCAGTGTCCACACGATTGAGGACAATGTGAAAACCGCCCTTATGCCGGTCCTGATCGCATCCTGGGCGGCGTCAGCACTCGGGTTGCTGGCGCTGCTGGTGGCAGCTATCGGACTGTACGGAGTGATCTCATTCGCGGTCAATCGGCGGCTCCATGAGATGGGCGTGAGGATGGCACTGGGCGCCCGGAGAGCGGATTTGCTGCGCCTTGTATTCTCTCAGTTACCGGGCGCGGTCGGCGTCGGTGCTGCGATCGGGATGGCTGCGGCCGTAGGAATGGCGTATCTGATCCGGTCGATGTTCTACGGGATCAGTCCGCTGGACCCCGCAGCGCTGTTGTCGGTGGTGGGAGTAATGGTGCTTGTTTGTCTGGCCGCATCGTGGATTCCCGCGCGCCGAGCTGCTGGTGTAGACCCTGCCAGCGTACTGCGCAGCGAGTAGTTCCGGCTATTCGACGCGGAACACGCCTTTAGCTGAAGCGTCCTGCTTGCCGATGCCGTCATGCGCGGTGATCGTGATGGCGTAGTCGCCGGGCGTCATGTTCGCCTGCAGCGTCAGACTGAAGGCTCCCGGCACCCAGGGCTGTGGGTAGAAAGCCTGATTCTTCTCGACCGCCGCGTTTTCCTGATTGAACAGCTGCCTGCCGCCCGGCGCGGTCACGTTGACGTCGTAGGCAACGTCCATGGAGTTCTGTTCCCCGTATTTGTAGCCGGTGACATCGAACTTCACCCACACCAAATCGCCTGACCGGTACGCCGGCACGCGGACGGGCGCTTCGTCGTCAGCGGTTCGGTAGAAGGCCAGATTCCGGATCACAAGCTGCGGTGATGCCTGGACCTCGCGGCCCTCTACGGCAAAGGTGGTCTGGCCGGTCGCGGTAGCTTTCGTCTGGTCATCGATGGCGTCATAGACGACCTTGTACGTTCCTGAGGGTGCCAGAGAGGGAACCTGGAACTGGAAGTGGAACCGCGGCCTCCACTCCTTGTCCTCCTCGCGAAGAGACGTGGCGACTGCTGTCTCGTCTATCGGCGCGATCGGCACTCCACGGGGGTCGAAGACCTGTGCGTGACCGGTCAGCATCACTTTTGAGTTCTCGCCAACTTTGAAGTCGAGGGCCGAGAAGCGGAAGAAGACGGTCTCGCCCGGTACTACGCGCTGGTTGCCCGAAATGGCCGCGCCATCCTCGAACTGGGAGATCACCGGCTCTGCCACTCGAAAGTTGACCTTCGCCGGTGTGCGTGCAGTCTGACCGAATGCTGCCGAGGCGGCGAGCATCGTGAGAAACGTCAGTCTGCGTGCCAGGATCATCGTTTGTTCGGGGCCGTCCTTTCGTCCGGGACGGTCGCCATCGAATGGTTCATCTGTTCGTGCAGGAAGTTTAGCGGCATATCCACAAAGACGTCTTCCTCATCCGTCTCGTCGGTCACCCTCAGCTTATAGTGTGCAGAAGGGGCATCGAAGACAATATATCCGGTTTCAGTCTGCGCCGGGTCCACGGTGCGAACCACGCCGAGCCAGCGGGGGATATTGGTTCCGTCCGCCAGTTCGGGATACATCTTGCCGGAATCATCCACCAAAGTCATCGGCCCGATGGGGGCATTTTTGTTACCGCTGTTCGATATCGAAATCTGTACAACGTAGAATCGGTTCTGGGGAATGCGCGGGCCGGGCTCTTCGCCGAGTCGCGTGAAAATCTGCGCGTCCACCACACTGTAGATCAGTTTGGCGTGCTCCGCTTTCTCGCCCGACTGGTACGTCTTGACAGCTCTTGTCGGCGCAGTGCTGCAGCCAGCCAGCGCAAGAATCAAGGAGAGGAGGGAGAAAGCTTTGAGTAATGTCACGGCGTGAGAATTATCTCAAATCCTTCCTGCGAAAGTCGAGAAGGTCACGCTACCTGACCCGGTGCTCGCGTTTGAGCTCCTCATAACGCATCCGTTGTTCCGGTGTCAGCACCTGCAGGACGCGGCTGTTACCGTCCGCGAGTAAGTTGTCGTAATAGTGTCCGAAGTCGTCGAGGACCGAAGTCAACTGCCGGACCTGCTCCTCGGAAAGATTCAACTGCGTTTTCCACTCTGAAACGGAACCGTTTAAACTGACGGCCGCGGTCGGCCTGTCGTGCAAACGCGGCCGAACCAAACTCATTACAACAGCACCGAGGAGGGCGCCACAGATAAACACCAGCACGAAGGAAAGGATTGCTGTGCGTTCCGCGGGCCGAGGCAGGGAGACCGTCGTCATTCGTCTTATTCGTGGTACGCGGCCAGGGTAACCAGCAGACTGTCGCGTTCAGCGGCTGGCGCATGCGATGTGGTCGAGTCGTATTGCGCCATGATGGAAGTCGCATCGGCTCCCTCGCCTGAGCGTTCCGTCGTGATGAGGACCGCGCCGAGGAGGGTCAGGACCAACAACGATGCAAAAGCGACGCGTCGGAAAAACAGGTAGCCGGGCGAAAACAGATTGGCCCACGCCGACTTCGGCTGCTGTTCGTTGATCGTATTGGCGACTCGAGCGTAAAAGCCCGGAGATGGAACCGGCATGTCGCCAGGAGCCGGAGTAGTGAGACCACGCAGGATTTTGGCGAGATCTTCCATTTCAGCAATTTCCTCGCGGCATGTGGCGCAGGCTTTCACGTGAGTATAAAAAGCGGGTGACGCGTTCCCTGTCAGATGATGTTCGAGTTCGTCTCTCACAACTTCGTGCATACTTCTCCACTTGCTTTCTACACGTTTTGAGGTGTTAAGCGACCAAAGGTGAACGGCCGAGACGTTGGGCTGCCTTCACAAGCTTTTGACGGGCGCGGAACAACTTCACTTTGATTGTATTCTCGTTCATGCCAAGAATACCAGCGAGTTCCTCGACGGAGTGGCCTTCCACTTCTTTGAGCATCAGGAGCTGCTTCTCTTCGACCGAGACGCGGTCGAGCAGCTTCACCAGGTAGTCGCGGCGAGCGAGGTCAGTATCGGCAGCTGGAGCGCGATCGACCGCTGGTGCGCTGTTCTCGACGCGCCGCGATTCGTCCTCGCTCATGTCGCTCTCGTAAACCAGCTTCCTGACCTTCTTCTTGCGGAGATAGTCGAAGCACTCGTTGACCGTGATCTTGTAAATCCACGTGATGAGCGAGCTTCGGAAATCGAAGTTACGCAGGGAGAAGTAAACCTTGGCGAAAACCTGCTGGGCGATATCCTCAACATCGTTGCGCTGCCGGACAATGCCGTGCACAATCGAGAAGACCTTGGACTGGTAGCGTTCCACGATTTCACGGAACGCCGTCTCGTCACCGGCTTGCGCGCGGCGCACGAGGAGTGCCTCGGGGGTAGTTTCGTAATCCACTCGGACTCTGGTTGCGGTCAAAGCCGGTGACTGTAGAGTAGCGGTGAGGATTCCCATACTGCAGACTCAGACGCGACTTTCGTTACCGGGGTTTCAAAGAACTATGCCATTCGGAATAGTATTCTATGACGGTTCAGCAGGTCGATAACCAAAACTCCTCCGCGCACCAGGCACGCGTTTATAGGCGTTTGAATCCAAAATTGCTCTTGCAGCGTCTGTTATACTGATGTTGAATCATCACAGGGGAGAAAGCGAGTCACATGGTACAGCTCACCGATACAGCCATCACGAAAGTTAAGGAAATCATCGACACGCAGGAGCCGAAGCCGGCCGGTCTGCGCATCTCGGTCGTGGGCGGCGGCTGCTCAGGCTTTAGCTACTCCATGGCGTTTGAGAACGCTCCGAACATGCTGGACAAGACCTTCAACTACGAGGGCCTGAAGCTGTTTGTGGATCAGGCGAGCCTGCTTTATCTGGAAGGCGCCGAAGTAGATTACGTGGAATCGCTTGAGGGTTCCGGCTTCAAGTTCAACAATCCAAACGTGAAATCCACGTGCGGTTGCGGCAGCTCGTTCAACGCATAAGGCTGCTGATTGGTCAAGTTCTGAGGGCGCGACTTGCCGAAAGGC
>JAOAPO010000398.1 GCA_025462945.1 Bryobacterales bacterium | reverse complement strand
AACTCATGATCGTGATCAGCGACAATACTGCTGCCGACATTGTCCTGAAAGAGGCAGGCGGACCAGCGGCGGTCACCGCCCGAATGAGGGAACTCGGCCTGAACAGCATCCGGATCGACCGCAACATCGCGCTCCTCCTGCATGACTTCATGGGTGCGAAGTCGCTTCCCCCCGAAACCGAATGGAATCGCGATATGTGGGACCAGATCTACAACGCGGTTCCTGAGCCCGATCACATGCGAGCGCGCCGCGCCCAGTGGTCTGACCCTCGCGACACCGCAACGCCCGATGACATGACGAAGCTGCTGGTGCGCATCTGGAAACAAGATCTGTTCAGCCCCGCGAATGCAGCCACTCTTCTCGGCATGCTCGAACGCTGCCAGACCGGCAAGACCCGCCTGAAGGGCCTGCTCCCCGCCGGTACCGCCGTCGCCCACAAGACCGGTTCAATCGGCGGTGTGGTGGATGACGTCGGCGTGATCACCCTCCCGGGCGATGCCGGACACGTGGCCATCTCCGTCTTCACCAAGGCTTCCTTCCGCCCCTCTGAAGTTTCGGAAAAGGCCGTGGCTGAAATCGCTCGAACCGTTTATGACTACTTCACGCTCGTCCCGGCGGAGCGCCCATAATGCCCGATAAGTGGGACAGCTCGCTCTACGACGACCGCCACTCCTTCGTCTGGAAATCAGCCGGCGATCTGCTCGAACTCCTCGACGCGAAAGCCGGCGAAGAGATCCTCGACATCGGCTGCGGCACCGGTCACCTCACCGCCAAAATCGCGGAGAGCGGTGCACAGGTGACCGGCCTTGACTCCAGCACGTCCATGATCGCCCAGGCCAGGCAGAACTTCCCGAAGCTGAAGTTCCTCCTCGCCGATGTCCGCAACTTCATGCTGGACGAGCCCTGTGACGCCGTCTTCTCGAATGCCGCTCTCCACTGGGTGCAGGAGGCCGAAGCCGCTGTGCAGTGCATCGGCGCAGCCCTTCGCCCTGGCGGTCGTTTCGTGATGGAGATGGGCGGCAAGGGCAACGTCGCGTGCATTATGGCCGGGGTCGAAGAGGTCATTCGCGGCGCCGGTTTCTCTGGCCAGAATGTCTGGTACTTTCCCAGCATCGGTGAATACACAACCCTGCTCGAAGCGCACGGCTTCGAAGTCCACTTAGCTCAGAACTTCGCCCGGTGGACGAAGCTGGAACACCCCGAACGCGGCCTCCGCGAATGGCTCGAAATGTTCGGCGGCTCGTACTTCGAAGGTGTCCCGGGACCCGCTCGGGGCGAGATCGAGCATCGAATCGAGGAACGTCTGCGCAGTTCTCTCTGGGTGGATGGCCAGTGGCACGCCGATTACCGCCGCCTTCGCATCGTGGCCAGCAAACGCTGACCGAAGCCTACGGAGTACAGGCCGTCTTGTTGGTCTGCAGCGAGGTCACGTTCAGCTTGTCGCCCTCCGGCAAACGAATCAGGAAACCCTTCGCCTCTACCCGGTGACTCGGCTCCGCGCCCGCCGCGTTATAGGCCACGCCCATCAATGCAAGCTTGCGCGTACCCGCCGCCTTCGCGAAAGCCGTCGCCATCTCGTCACCCTGCGACTTCTGCGGCTGACGCGTGCGCACCGGTTCCGTCGCCGCCGACACGAAGCTCGTATCGCCCGTGATCGGACCCAGGCACCCGGTAATCGTCACCAGCGCAAAGTCAGGCACCGCGGACGGTCCCTCTTTCCCCACCAGCATAATGTCCGCAACATCGGCTATCGCCAGATCAGCCTTACCGGCCGGAAACCCGTTCAGCTTCAGCATGTAAGAAACAATGTCGAGATACGTGCCTTCCGGCAGACTGCGCGGAGCATTGCGCGGCATCGTGTTCCGCAAAATCGTATACAGGTTATTCAGGTTGTCTTCCCGCCACTGCTGCATGAACTTAGCGCCCACGATGACGTTGCCCGAAGCGCGGTGATCCTCGCCGTGGCAGCGGCTGCACTCCGTCATGTAAGCCGCCTGTCCCCGCGTCGCCTGAGCGTCCGTATAGACGCCGTCCCAAACCGTTTTGGGGCTCGCAGCCAGTGCCGCCGAAACAAACACGAATACAACCGGAAGAAGCTTTCTCACAATGCCCGAATTTTATCAGGCGGGAGACAAGGATTCCACGCCATACTGTTTTCATCCATGTTCACTCGATTTTTGGTACTTCTTTTTACCCTTATCGTTGGCGTAACCGCGCAGGCAGAGGTGAAACTGCTGCGGCACCCCACTTACTTCAACGGCAGAGTAGCCTTCAGCTATCTCGGTGACATCTGGGCGGCGAACGAAAACGGGACGGGCGTCACACGGCTGACCGATAACACTGCGCGAGAAACCTACCCTCGTTTCTCGCCCGATGGCAAGTGGATCGCCTTCTCCTCCGATCGTGCCGGTAACTATGGCGTCTACGTCATGCCCGCAACCGGAGGAAAACCACGCCAGCTGACCTGGCACTCCGCCGACGACGACGTGGTCGGCTGGACCGCCGACAGTAAGAAGATCGTCTTCAGTTCCACTCGCGGCAACGGCGCCTTCCCCACAGTAACGACACTCTGGCAGGTAGCGGCCGAGGGCGGAATCGAAACGGCCATCGGCACCGATTGGGGGATCTGGGCCAGTTACTCGGCCGATGGTAAGAAACTGGCGTTCACGCGCCATCCCCAGCTCTGGTCGCGCAAGCACTACCGCGGCAGCTACGCGGCCGACCTCTGGGTCGAAGATGTGGCCTCCAAGAGCTTCACGAAGCTGGGCGACCCCGAGTACAAAGGCAACATGCTCTGGCCCATGTACAGCACCGGCGGCGAGATCTACTTCGTCTCCAACGAACTACCGAACGAGAAGACCGTCAAAAACGGCAGCCCCGAAGTGATGAAGAGCGTCAATAACATCTGGAAGATCTCCGATAAAGGCGGGCGGGCAACCCAGGTCACACATCATGAGGACGGCAACCTCTTCTTCCCCAGCATCTCCGCCGACGGCAAGGTCATCGTCTACGAAGATAACTTCTGACTCTGGAAGCTCGACATCGCCAGTGGCAAGTGCACAGAAATCCGCATCGAGATCACTACGGACCCGAAGCAAAACGAAGCGGAACTGATAACCCTTAACAGCACCGCCCAGGACTTCAGCCTGTCCCCCTCCAATCGTCGTGCCGCTGTCGTGGCGCATGGCGAGATCTTCACCGTCGCCACGGACCGGGGCGAACCCCAGCGCGTCAGTGCCACCCCGTGGAAGGAACAGCAACCCCGCTGGTCCGCCGATGGCAAGTGGATCGCCTTCGTCTCTGACCGGACCGGCCGCGAGGAACTCTTCATCTCCGACGAGTTAGGCAAAAACCCTAAACAATTAACCACCGTCGATTGCGACAAGTCGGGCCTGCTCTGGACGGCCGACTCCGAGTCGCTGCTCTGGTCTGGATCGGACCACAAACTCCACAAGGTGGAAATTGAGTCGGGGGCCGAACAAGTTCTGGCGACGGGCGAAGCAGGCAACATCGCAGACGTGCAGCTCTCGCCGGATGGCAAGTGGCTCTCCTACACCAGCCAGGACAAGCGTCTCCGCGCCCATGTCTGGATCAAGGAACTCTCTACGGGCCTTGAACACATCATCACAAACGACGCTTTCCAGGTTTCCACGGGTGCCAAATGGGCTCCTGATGGAAAGCGTCTCTTCTTCCTCGGTGGCGTCTCGGTGCCCGGTGTCGCGCAACTCGGCTGGGGCAACGCCATGCAGGTCTTCGCGGCCGCTTTCCAGCCCGTGGAAAAGGATCCCGGCAATCGCGACATCAACACGGAAGCGCAGGCGGACCTCAAGGAACCCGCCGTGCCCGGGCCCGGACGCGGCGCACACGGCGACGCGTCCGCAACCCCGCCCGTCCAGGTGAAGATCGACTGGGATGGCCTCACTCGGCGCATCACTCAACTCACGAGGCAGGCGGGCTCAGTCACCTCCATCGTCCCGTCCCCTGACGGTCGCATGATCGTGATGTCGTCCTTCGGTGACGGACTTCTGGTGATGAACGAAGACGGTTCGGGCATCACTCGCCTGAACACCGCTGCAGAGGGCGGACGTGGCGGTGGACGTGGCGGCTTCGGCGGTGGCGCTGAACCCCAATGGACGAAAGACAGCCGGAGCGTCTACTACATCGCCGGCGGCGGCCTCTACAACCTCGCGGTCACTCCGCCACCCTCCGATACCTCTGCTGCCGCCGCCGTTGGCGCAGGTCGAGCTGGACGCGGCGCTGCTGCAGCCGCCGCCGCTGCCGCAGCCGGAACTGCTGCCACAGGCGCACAACCCCGACGCGTCAACTTCACCCTGCGTATGGAATTCGATACCGTGGCCGAACAACGCCAGGTCTTCGCCGAAGCGTGGAGGGTGATGAAAAACCGCTTCTACGATCCGCAAATGCACGGTGTGAACTGGTCGGCCGCGCGCGACAAGTACGAATCGCTGCTGCCCCATGTCGCCGATCTGGAAGAGCTCCACAACCTGATCATGGAGATGATCGGCGAACTCAACGCCTCTCACACCGGCATCACTGGCGGCAATCGCATCCCCGGTGAGAACGCCATCGATCGCGTCCAGACGCGCTATCCTGGCTTCGACCTCGTCCCCGATCCCTCCGGCTTCTACAAGATCTCCACCATCTATCGCAACGGCCCCGCCGACCACGAATACATGAGGCTCGCGACCGGCAACTTCGTCCTTGCCGTGAATGACTACGAAATCACTCCCGGCGAGAATTATTGGAAGCTCTTCAACGTTCTGCCGGGCGGTAAGTTCGAGTTCGTCGTCAACTCCAAACCCACCCACGACGGCGCGTGGACCGTCTCCGTGGAACCCATCACCTCAGCCGCTTTCGTCGACCTCCAGTACGCCCAGTGGGTCGAAGATAAAAGGCAGATGGTCGCGCGCCTCACCGATGGAACCCTCGGCTATCTGCATATCCGCGCCATGGATGAACCGTCGCTGCGCCGCTTCGAGACCGACCTTCTCGCCAATCAGGACAAGAAAGGCCTCATCATCGACGAGCGCTTCAACAGCGGTGGCGGCATCGATCAGGAACTGCTGGAACTCCTCAACCAGCGCGTCGCCTACCAGCGAACCAGGGGCCGGGATTCAGTCGAGATCGTCAGACCCGGTCGCACCTATCTCGGGCCCATGGTGGTGCTGCAAAACGAGCGCTCCGCCAGCGATGCCGAAATGTTCCCCGACGGCTTCCGGCGCCTCGGACTCGGCAAGATCATCGGCATGCCCACATACGGCGCCGTCATCGGTACAGGTGCCTTCACGCTGCTCGATGGGTCTTCCATTCGCACCCCGGGCGCAGGCATCTACACAGCGACGGGCGAAAATATGGAGAACTTCGGCGTGCCCCCCGACATCCTGGTCGACAACACCCCGGCCGACTTTCTCGCAGGCCACGACCGCCAGATTGAGAAAGCGATCGAGGTCCTGAATGGCGGCAAGTAGCTACTGAAGCGCCACTACCGGACCGACCGGCGTAGCGAAGCCGTTCGCCAGTTGGGCTCGGAGCGCCTTGTCCCCGGCACCCAAACCTGCAGGCACCGTGACGTTGAACTGGTAAAGTCCCGCTCCCGTCAGGCCGCCAAACGACACCGGCGCATTGATGCCCCCGATGGTTACAACCACTCGGCTCTCCAGAGGCGCGGCGCCCGTGAACACCTGGCCCGCAGGCACCGAAGGCGACGTCGCCCCGAAGCCGACGCCGTACAGAATCAACACCTCGCCCGCCTTCACCGATCGCGTGACGAACGGGAACGCGCCGGCTGGCCCGCTCAGGTCGTAGGTCCCGCCCCCGTACTGGCCGCTGCCGTCGGGCGTCACAATCACACTCGCGGCATGCTTGCCATCGCCAAGCACGCTGAACGACGGGCCGGCCACCCCCAGCGTTACCTTCGCAGTGGCGGACCCGTTGCCGGTAGCCACCACTACATCAACCTCGCCCGTCACCGAATCGTCCGGAGCCTGTACGTTGATCTGCGTCGGGCTGACGAACCAGATGTAGGCTGGCTTGCCGTTGACCGTCACCGTCACCCCGCCCAGCGTCGTGGGGAAGTCGCCCGCCCACTCCGTGACCCCGGCAGCGAAGTTCGTCCCGTAGATCGAAATCCATGAACCAGCCTGAATCGTTGTGGACGAGCTATACACAGGGGCAACGCCCCCCGTCAGAACAGTCGGACTCGGTCCGCCATTGCCCACCAGCGCGATCTCACGGGCTGTGCTGTTGTCCGTGTTCGCTTCGCCGCCGCCCGCTACTGTCGCGACGTTCAGAGCACTGACACCCGCGCCAGCACCGATGTCGACCGTCAGAGTGACTACCGGGAAACTCGCTCCCGCAGCCAGCACGTCACTTCGCGAGCACGAGAGCGTACCGAGTACGCAAGTCCACCCCGCGCCTTCCATCGCGGTGGCGGTAAAGCCAGCGGGCAGCGTGTTCACCAGTGTCACCGTTCCCAGCGTCTCCACGGACCCGACATTTGCTACAACGAGCGAATAAGCCCCGCCTTTCTTCCCCTGCGTGAAGCCGTCCGAATGAGTACTGGTCACCGTCAGATCCGGTTGACGCAAGGTCACGAAGGTTCGCAGTGTCAGGGAGCTATAAGCCCCAAAGCCGGTCAGGCCGATGTACCAGTCGCCCGCTGCCGGGCTCTGGACCGTCAACGCTTCATTGGAGTCTTCGCCCGCGGATCTGACCGTAAACAAGCAGGCTTCCTGCACAGAATCAGCTTCCTGGCAAACCGCCGGGTTTCCGTACCTTAGGTACAAGTCGACATCTCCGTTATCGCCGGAAGTAGTTACCTTCAGGGTCGCCGCCTGCGCCGGAACAGAAACGCGGTAGAACCGCTCTGAACCAGCGATGCCCCCGAGTCCGCTCACCGCGCTGTTCGCCGCCAGCGGTGACGGCGTGATTGCCGTCGTCAACAAACTCACGTCAGAGTAGTTGTCAAAGCCGTCGACCTCGATCAGCCATCGCCCCTGCAACGGCCGCGCGAAGCTGAGGGTCTCATTCGAACCGTCGCGTTCCGTGTAGGACAGCACGCGCGCCGGATCCTGCACCGCGAGGTCTGCGTCACCGCTTGCGCCTCGGGTGGCCACCTGTAACACTGGCAGCCCGGCCGGCACGTCGACGTAAGCAAAACCGAAGCTGTAGATACTGCCGGAGATCGTTACCGGTGTGCCCAGTGAGATGCGGGTCAGCATCGGCGCCATATAACCGTGTACGACACGGCCGCCCTTCCCGTCAGTCACCTCGATCTTGACGCGAGGCGACGTAAAGGTACCGGTCCAGGAGACAGCTCCCGAGTTCGCATCCACCAGCATCCCTGCCGGCCCCGCAGCAAGGTTGTAAACCAGCGTTCCCTGCCCCGGATTCGACGCACTCACCGTGTAAACGTAATTGTCACCCGCGCCGGCCACAACGGTAAGCGGCTTACTGGTGATGGCAGGTCCGCGCGTAGGCTGCAGGTCAGCAGGCTTGTCGAAGGCAGCGTCGTAGACGTGCCCGCTGAAGTCTGAACCCTCCACCCCATTGGCAGAGAAGCCCATTCCGTGACGCGCGAACACCGTCCAGATCGCAGCCCGGTTCGCCCCACCGTTCGTCGCCTGGTCGGCGCCTAAAATGCCATCGCGTGCATCTGTCATCGAGGGATTACAGGGCGTCGCTTTCAGCCCGGCCATGATCAACCGATCCGCTGTTGCCTGGCCCAGTGTCTTACGAACGTCCCAAAGTGTGCCTGCCCAGATCTCGCCGTCATCATGCACTTCATAGCCATCGTTACCGATGTCTTCATAAGTGAACGTGTAGTTTTCGTAACTCTGCCGTCGGATACCCCGCACCGGATTCGCGTCAATGTAAGCACCCATCACCGGGTTGTTGAAGAAGCTCGCCGCGAAGTAATCGGACCACCCTTCGCCCATGGCTCCCGATTGAATCCTTGCCAGGCAACTGGTGCTGGTCAGATTGCCCACTAAACGGTTCGAAACGCCATGCGTATACTCGTGGATCACGATCTGCCCGTCGTACGCCGCATCACGGTCGTCCAGCCGGCTCGTCGTGCCCCGGGTGAAGATTCCGAAACGCGCGCGACCCGGCGTGCCCTCGGGCGTTGGCGTAAACGAAGCGTTGTTGGTGCTGCTGCTGCTTTGCGCGAGTCCCACAACCGCGTCGCCTCCCTTGCCGCCCTTCCCGAAGTTGTCGGTCTGGAAGTTACCGGCCCCTTCATCGAAGCCGAGGTCGTAGAAGTAGTCGTGAGCCCGGTTGAGGAAGTAGAAAATGTTCAGGACCGATGAAGCGGCGTAATTTCGCGGATCGGAGCTGGTCGTCGCGTCCCCGAAAGGGAAATCGAATACGCCCGCACTCGCAGCGGCACGCGCGTTGCGGAGACCCGGCGTGACGGTCGTGTCGGGCCTCTCATCACCATTCGCATCGAGGAACGCGTCCACATTATTTCCTGTGGTCACGGCCGGGATATCCGGCAGCCACCAGGCTGGAAAGTCCACCAGATCGCGTGTGCCAACGAGCGGCGACTCTTTCCACACGCGCCCCTGCGCCGTCGCGAACACGGTATTGTTGTGCCGGTAGAGCGTGGAGCCGTCGCGAGCATCAATCAGAATCTCGTAGGTGTGCGCCGGATCCGCCTCGAAGTAGAGCCGGTAAGCCAGACGCCCGGTAGCAGCATCCAGCGGGAAGATCATGAGCTCCGGTGCGCGAATAAACTCGCCGGCCTTCACAGCCCCACGCGCTTTGGCTTCGGCTTCCGCTGCGGTCAGCACCGGCCGGGTCACAACCGCCACGCCAGGTATCAGTTCGCCCGCGCTGGCCTGTACCACTTCACCTTTTGGACTCAGCACAACGCGAAGGTGCCCTTCGAAAACATCCAGGCCATTGATCGTCTGAGTAAATCCCAGATACGTCGCGCCTGATTGCGCATCGCGGCTCGCCAGCCGCAGTTGATCTACAGCAGCGCCGTCCATCGAGAACATGCGCGCGTTCTGCCGGAGGAAATTCCTGCCGATCGCTTCAGGGTCTGCTGGTGACGGTGCAGTCAGTGCGCTGCCCTCGCGAAGCAGCAGCTTGGGCAGGCCCCATCGATTCGCGGTGACTCGCAGACCTGGTTGGGCATCCTGACTTGAAGCCACAAGTGACGCGAGCTGCGCCCCGCGTTCCGTCACCAGCGCGCGCGCCCGGGGCTGAAGTCCGCCCGTCCGAACCTCTGGCACCGCAGGTTGATCCCTCAGGTCAATGTCAGGCAGCCCGGTCCGACGCTGTGCAACGGCGGGTACAACGGAAAGAACGAAAACAACGAGCGCGGAAAGAGAAGGCTTCAAGTGAAATCCCCGGTATAAAGACAGTAGACGCAATGGTTCTAACGTGCAGAAATCATTATGCGCCCGGTTACCAGAAGACGAGTAAGATTTTAATTCGGTCCCGCCTGAAAAAATACAGTCAGGCGAAGATATCGCGGTGAACGTTGCCCGCTGTGTCCGTCAGGCGGAAGTCTCGTCCCGAGTACTTATAGGTGAGCCTGAGATGATCGAGGCCCATCGCAGCCAGCACCGTCGCATGGAAGTCGTGGATGTGCATCCGGTTCTCTGCCGCGTGATAGCCGAATTCATCGGTCGCCCCGTAGACAAAACCCGGCTTGACGCCACCGCCAGCCATCCAGATCGTGTATCCATACGGATTGTGATCGCGACCGTTTCCACTCTCCGAAATCGGCGTCCGACCGAACTCGCCGGCCCAGATCACCAGCGTATCTTTCAGCAGACCGCGGGCTTTCAGATCCTGCAGCAGTCCCGCAATCGGCTTGTCCACCTCAGCCGCGTTCTCGTTGTGCTTCTCGAACAGGTCCGAGTGTTGGTCCCACTTGTAGCTATGCGTGCACTGGATGAAGCGAACGTCTGACTCCGCCAGCCGCCGCGCGAGCAGACATTGCCAGCCGAAGTCGGCTGTCTTGGGCTCGTCCAGCCCGTAGAGCTTCTTGGTCGCCTCGGACTCGCCCGTCACGTCGAAGACCTTATGTGCCTCCGCCTGCATCCGGAACGCCATCTCGAAGGACTGGATGCGAGTTTCCAGCTCATCGTCGTACTTCCAAAGCTCCTGATGCTTGCGGTTGATCGCCTGAATCATATCGAGCTCATACCGCTGCTGCTCGCGATTCAGACCCTGGTTGATCAGGTACTCAATGGGCTCTTTCTGGATCTCAGAGACCTGCATGCCGGCATGTCCGATCGCCGTACCCTGCACCGGACCCGGAAGGAAGCCCGAACTCCAGTTCTTCGCCCCGCCATGTGACAGTGCGGGCTTGATGGTGATGTAACCCGGCAGGTTCCGGTTCTCCGTGCCCAGCCCATAGAGCGCCCACGAACCCATGCTGGGCCGCGTGAATGTAAACGTCCCCGTGAACGTCTGCAGCAGGGCGGCGCCATGATCCACGCCCTCGCCCACCATCGACCGGATCACGCACAAGTCGTCAGCGCACTCTGCGATCTTCGGGAAGAGAGTTGAAATCGGAATGCCCGACTGGCCCCGGTTCTTGAACTGCCACGGCGACTTCATCAGCCCGCCGGTCTTACCCTGTGCAAACGTCAGCGGCTGCTTGATGGGCAGCGGCTTGCCATCGTTCGCATCAAGGTAGGGCTTCGGATCGAACGAGTCGATCGACGATGGCCCGCCGTGCATGAACAGGAAGATGACCCGCTTCGCGGTCGCCGGGAAGTGAGGAGCCTTCGGAGTCAACGGATCGGTGCTGGGCATTGATGCGGCCTGTGCCAGCACCGACTCCAGACCCATGAAGCCGAACCCGCAGCCTGCAGCCCGCAGCATGGCCCGCCGGGAGAACTGCGACGTCCGCGGCGCTTTTGTGATGAAGTTCTTCAGGTCCATGTTGCGTCTCCTAATAGATGTAGATAAACTCGTTCGACGCCATCAGCGCGTGGCTGTAACTCTGCCACGCCTTCTGTGGACCAATGTCTTTCCACTTGCCCTGCAGATCCTTCACGTAGGCCATGCCCGATTCGATTTCTTGTGCGTCGGGCTTGCGGTTCAGAATCTTCAGGTAGAGCGATTCCACGCGCTGCTGGTCGCTCTTACTCGCGGCCATTACGCGTTCGGCCAGCGCCTGCGCTTCACGATTCACGAGCGGGCTGTTCAGCACGAAGAGAGCCTGCGTCGAGACCGTTGTGGCCGAGCGCTTGCCGTCCGGCGTCGTCGCATCCCCGAAGTCGAAGAGCATCCAGAGCGTCGGCAAGTTCGACCGGCGCAGCGGCAGGTAAACACTTCGCCGCGTCGTCGCTTCGGGATTCATACTGATGCGGTTCGCGCTCGTCTCACCGTCAGTTCCTACGCCGGGGTCGAGAGTACCGCCCATCTTCAGGTCCAGATCGCCGCCAATCGCGAGATACGAATCGCGAATCTGTTCGATGGAAAGCCGGAGCCGCGGAAAGTGGCTCAGCAGCCGATTCTCGGGGTCCTTCTCTTTCTTTACCGCGTCGTATTCGGCACTCATCTGGTAAGTGTTCGAGAGCATGATAAGCCGGTGCATCTTCTTCACCGACCAGCCGTTTTCCATGAACGAGGTCGCCAGGTAATCGAGCAGTTCGGGATTCGACGGCCGTTCGCCCAGACGCCCGAAATTATCCGGGGTCCTCACGATGCCGTCGCCGAAATGCCCCTGCCAGATACGGTTTGCCATAACGCGCGCCGGCAGCGGATTCCGCGAATCCACAATCCAGTTCGCCAGCTCCAGGCGGCCGCTGTTCGTTTTTACGGGCAGTGCCGGAGCATTCACGCGCAGGATCATCGGGGGCGTGTGATCCACCTCATCGCCCTCGTTGTGATAATCGCCGCGGAGGAACACATGCTGCTTCACCGCCTCGCCCTCGCGCACAGCTGAGGCCATTGGAATCTCTTCCGTTGGCAGCGTTTTTTCGAGCGTTGCACTTTGCGCCATCAGAGCTCGTAACTCGGTGGCCTTCTCCGGCTGCAGCGTCGCGATCTGCTCATCCTTCGAGCGATATGCGGGGCCCTTCGGATCAAGCCACACAGCGTAGAAGAACGGGTCCTTCACTTTCGACACAGCAGGCCGCGGACCGGCGATCTTGCCGGAGTTCGGATAGCTGTTACGAGCGCCCTTCCACCAGCTCAGATCCTGGTCGTACTGGTAGGCGCCGCGTCGGAACTCTTCCTGATACTGCTGCGCGATCTCCTTGCGATTGGCATCGGTAGCCGCCCGCCACTTGGCCAGTTCGGGAGCATCGGACTTGAGGTAAGCAGACCACGCGGCCAGCTTCTTCGGATCCAGCGTCTGGTCGCCGAGCATGTAGCGGGCGATGTTCGCTTCCTCAGCGTCGCGGGCCTTTTTGGCATCCTTGTCGAAGTCGATGATCTTCGCGATCTTCTTCTCGACATCGAGGTAGTCCGTCCAGGCCTTGCGGAACGTTTCGAACTTCTCCGCGGGCACCAGCGGCGTCTGGATCGGCTCGCCCTCCGCGAGCTTCGCGTAGCTCGTGGTGCTCGCAAAGACGCCGGCGAGCTGATAGTAGTCTTTCGTCGCGATCGGGTCGAACTTATGGTCGTGGCAGCGCGCGCAGTTCACGGTCAGTCCCATGAAGGCTTTGGCGGTCACCTCGATCTGATCGTCGACCACATCGTAGCGCTTGAGCGGCAGATCTTTCTGTGCCAGTGCCTTCTTGCCCAACGCCAGGAAGCCTGTCGCCACCACACCGCGATAGCCGGTGTTCGAGTTCGGGTCAGCCGCGAGGATATCGCCGGCCAGTTGCTCACGCACGAACTGGTCGTACGGCATGTCGGCGTTGAACGCGTCGATGACGTAGTCCCGGTAACGCCAGGCGTGTGGGTAGCGATGGTCTTCGTCGCTGCCGGTCGAATCGGCATAGCGCATCACGTCGAGCCAGTGCCGTCCCCACCGCTCGCCATAGCGAGGTGAGGCCAGCAGGCGATCGACTACCTTCTCGAACGCCTTGGGGGACTTGTCCGCGAGGAAGTCAGCCAGCTCTTTTTCGGTGGGAGGCAGACCGGTCAGGTCGAACGTGGCCCGGCGCAGCAACGTGGTCTTCGTGGTCGGAGCAGCGGGTTGCAGCCCGGCTCCTTCCAGCTTCGCCAGGATGAACTTGTCGATTGCGGTGCCCGCCCATGCGGTGTTCTTCACAGCCGGAACGTCCGGCTTCACCAGGGGTTTGAAGGCCCAATACTTCTTGTCTTCCTCAGTGATCTTGCCGCGCAGTGCTACAGCACGCAGTCCGGTACCGGAGCCCGGCTCGGCACTAACCGTGGCAGCGCCAGGGATGGGCGCGCCCGCAGTCAGCCATTCTTTGATGCCTTCGATCGTCGCGTCCGGCAGCTTGCCCTGCGGCGGCATCCGCACTCGGTCTTCATACGCCAGGGCCTTCAGCAGGACGCTCTTCTCCGGATGCGCCGCTTCGCCGAAGATGCCCGAGCCCGCTACCTGTCGCAGCGCGTCGGTGGAGGTGAGGTCCAGTCCGCCGCTCTTCAGCTTCTCGTTGTGGCAGCCCGCGCATTTCTCCATGAACACGGGGCGCGCGTACTTCTCGAAGAGCTCAACCTGCGCCGGCGTCTGCGAAAACGCGGGTGCGACCGACAGAAAAGCGACGGCGGAGACGACTTGGATACGGCGAAGGATCATCTATTTTTTCACCACGTAAGCGTTAACCTTACCTCTGTATTCTATCCTGGAAGTTGCCCATTCAATTGTTTGAAAACTGTACGCTGGCGTACCGTGTCGAAGGCGCAGGCCCGCCGGTGCTGATGATTCAGGGCGTCGGAGTCTACGGCTCGGGCTGGCTGCCGCAACTCGCCGCTTTGACGCCACACTTCAACTGCCTCACCTGGGACCACCGCGGCATCGGCCCCAGCCAGCCGGTCGGAGCAAAGGTCACGATTGCGCAGCTTGTGGACGACTCGCTCGCTCTCATGAACTCGCAGGGCTGGGAGTCCGCTCACATTGTCGGGCACTCGATGGGCGGCGTCATCGCGCAGGAACTGGCGTTGCGCGCTCGAAGTCGGGTGAAAAGCCTGACCCTGATGTGTACCGTCACCAGAGGCTCCGATGCGACAAGCCTGACCTGGTTCCGCTTCTGGACGGGAACCCGCACCTGGGTGGGACCGCGCGCTGCACGCCGCCGAGCGTTCCTGCACATGGTGCTGCCTCCGGGCGAGGTACCGAAAGACGCAGCCGCGTGCGAAAGGCTCGCGGAACACCTGGCGCAGTACTTCGGACACGACCTCGCCGACCATCCGCCGAACGCGCTCAAACAACTTGGAGCACTCGGAGCACACGACACAACGCCGCGACTGGCTCAACTCGCCGGCATCCCGACACTGGTGGTCTCAGCCGAGCATGACGGAATCGCGCCCGCGAGTTGCGGACGGGCGATGGCGCAGGCCATCCCCGGAGCCAGGTACGTCGAGATCAAAGGCGCCGCCCATGGCGCACCGATGATGAGAGCCGATGAGGTGAACCAGCATCTGCTGGCTCACCTCAGAGGGAACTAAGCCGGGATCTTCAGGAGCTTGTGCGCGTTGTCCCACGCGATTTTCTTGAAGATCGCCGGAGTTGTCGCACCCTTCAGAACGCCGAGAGTCGACCTTGCGACGCACTTACCGGAGAGCCGGGCGGCGGCAGGGTTGTTCGCCTGGCTGATGCCGCCACCGTGGCCGTCTGAACAACTGCAGTCACTGCCGAACATCAACTTATTCTGATGACGCACCAGGAAATCTTTAGTGAACTCCGGGTCGCGGGACAAAGCGTTGTTGCCGGAGTTAGCCGAGCAGTCGCCGTAGAAGTTCGCGTAGTCACTGAGCAGCTTGTCCGAGATGCCGCCCTTCTTGATTGGACCCGACGGATACGCAGTCTCGTTATGATAATCCGCGCTGACGTTGGCCCAGAACGCATCCGCATGCGCGATGAACTTCGTCTTCGGATGAGCCTTCACAACCTTTTCGAACGACGTCGCATACCCGCTGGCCCACTTGCCTTCGTTCTCCATGTGATCCACTTCCTGGAAGTGAACCAGGATCGGCACATTCAGTTCCGCGGCGAGATCGTACATCCGCGTGAGTTCAGGACCATCAGCGGCGACATGATGTTTCAATTCGCCAAAGCCCTGCGTGCCGTCTTTCACTGCCTGCGTTAGTGTGGCGACAGCTTCGGGCTTCGTAATGTCAGCGCGGGCAAACCAGATGAACCGACCGGGCGCGAGCGCCTCGACTGCTTTGAACTGAGCCAGAGACGCACCCAGCAGGTTTGCTTTGGTGACGCCTGCGCCATCCTGGTGCGCGATTGAAGCAGCGGCCTGCTGCCTCGGGTGGTGGTGAAGATCGAAGACGGGGCTTCCCCATTCATTCGTCTGCCCATAAAGGGCGGGCAATGCGGCACTGGCTGCCACACTCTGCAGAAATCCACGTCTGGTAAACATGTGGATAAGCTATCACGGTTCCTCTACATAACGCCGAACTTGCGAAACGCCTCGACGGTGCTCATGCCCTTCTCAATAGCCTTGCGAACGGCGTTCTCGCCTGCCACCTTTTCGAGGGCTCTTTCGATCGCCTCGCGCTCCGCTTCCTTCGGCACAATCAGGACACCGTCCAGATCACCGAACACGATGTCGCCGGGGCGAATGCTGACGCTTTCGATCTCGACCGGGACACGGAAGTCGACCACCTTGCCCCGATAGCCCTGGTCCTGCGCGTAGCGGCCATACGAGAAAGTCGGGAAGCCGATGGCGAGGATGCCCTTCGTGTCTCTCGAATAACCGCTCATCACTGCGCCGGCAGCGCCCAGATGCGTGGCCCGAGTGCTCATAAGCTCGCCCCACATGGCATACCTTGGCGTGCCACCCGTGGCGACGTAGACCTCGTCTGTCTTCAGATCGTCAAGCGCTTCGAGCATCAGTCCGAAGGGTCTCTTGCCGACTTCGGTCTGCGAGGCATCATCGGAGAACGTGTAGTAATCGGCCTCAAGCACCGGCATCGCACGGCCCGCCACAATCATGGCTGTATCCAGCGGCTGAATGGCCGGCGGCAGGAACTGGCGGCGCAGTCCCATGTGATCGAGGACGTCGCCTACCACCGCCGTAAACAGCTTCTTCCGCAAGAGCCGGAACAGCTCTGCGTCAGTCTTCCACGTCTTCGTTGTCTTGGCAGCCATTTGCTCGCTTAGTGTACAAGCAGGGCAACATTGATCAGGGCGCAGCCGAGCACCACCACGGTCGTATCGATCTTCGTGAACACCAGCAGGCCCAGGCTTGCTATGGCGAAGGCCCATGCCGCCGGCGACTGGAGCGCGTCCGCACCCAGCGGCAGAGTCGCGGAAAGGCTGATGCCGGCACTTGCCAGCACCACTGCCCGCAAGGTTCGCTGGACCCTGGGATCTTTCGTCCGTTTCGCAGCGAACTGCAACAGCGGGATTACGAGAAGCGCCGGCGTAATGATTGCCAGCCATGCGGCAAAGACGCCTTCCGTGCCTGCGGCGTAATAGCCCGCGCTAACGATGTAGAGGCCTTTCGGACCCGGTGTGATGCGCCCGATCGCAACAGCAGTGTTCAGTTCCCGGTCGGTGATCAGGTGGGTGTGAAGCACCAGATCGTTGCGCATTACAGGCAGCGCGGCGAGTCCACTGAAGGAACTGAGCGTTGCCTTGAGGAGCAGCCAGTACAGCGTCAGGAACGTCACGCGGACCGCTCCGGCCAGAACCAGCCCGCGACTGCAGCGATCGCCAGCACCGGTATCGGGGCCAACTGCAGCCAGAACGAGAGCGCGATACTGGCGAGGACAATGACAGTCGCCCGGAGGCGATTGCCGGCGGTCAGGGCGGGTCGCACGAGCAGCCAGAAACTGGCCACCAGAATTCCGGCCGAGGAGGCCAGTGCTCCGGCGATGCCGGCCGCGATCCAGACATTGGAACTGAACCGGTCAAAACCAGCGGTGATCGCCCAGGTGATCGCGCAAGCCGGGACGGAGGCAACGACGAGCGCCGAAATCGCCCCTTGCCAGCCTCGCATCTGCCACGCTGCAGCGGTGCAAAACGCGAACAGGTTGGTGCCGGGTGTGACCCGGGCGAGCGCATAAGAGAGGGCGAAGTCTTCCTCACTGAGCCAGTGCCGATTGGCAACCAGTTCGCGCTGGAGCGCGGCCGTGGTCGGCGCACCACCACCGAAGGTGAAGTTGCCGATCCGGAAGAAGATGAATGAAAGCCTTGCTAAAGAAGGCACGTCTTTATTCTTTCAGAGCCGCTGCCATCACCGTTTCGTCCAGCTCTTTTTCCCACTTGGCAACAACGATCGCCGCCACGGCATTGCCGATCAGATTCGTGAAAGCGCGGACCTGCGACATGAATCGGTCCACGCCGAGCAACAGGGCGATGCCGGCGACCGGAACCGTACCGAGCGACGACAGGGTCGCTGCCAGGGTAATGAAACCACCACCCGTGACCGCTGCCGAGCCTTTCGATGTCAGCATGAGCACCAGCAGCAGGATGGCTTCCTGCCCCAGCGTGAGGTGCGTGTTCGTTGCCTGGGCGACAAAGATTGCGGCGATCGTCAGATAGATCGAGGTGCCATCGAGATTGAATGAGTAGCCGGACGGCACGACCAGTCCGACTACGTGTTTGGCGCAGCCGAGGCCTTCCAATTTCTTCATCAGTCCCGGCAGAGCCGCCTCGGACGACGAGGTTCCGAGCACCACCAGCAGTTCCTCTTTCAGGTACTTCAAAAGCTTCCAAAGGTTGACGCCCACATAGGCTGCAATCGAGCCGAGAATTAAGACTATGAAAGCGGCGCTGGTCAGGATCACGCAGCCCATCAGCTTGGCGAGCGGAATCAGCGTGGCCAACCCGAAGCGCCCAATCGTGAATGCCATGGCGCCAAAGGCTCCGACAGGCGCGGCTTTCATGATGATTTCCATAATGCCGAACAGCGCATGCGAGAAATGCTCACAGCCGTTGATGATGCGATGCCCGTGCTCCACATTTGCCAGCGCGACGCCAAACAGGATGGCGATCAGCAGCACCTGCAAAACCTCCCCTTTGGCGAATGCGCCAACAAGCGTGTCGGGGATAATGTTCAGAAAAAAATCGACGGTCGACAGAGCCTGACCAGGTGCGGCATAGGCCGCGATGGATTTCGCATCGAGGGTTCTCGGGTCCGCGTTGATTCCGGCCCCTGGCTGCAGAACCTTGACGACGACCAGACCGATCAGGAGCGCAAAGGTGGTGACTACTTCGAAGTAGAACAGGGCCTTCACACCAATGCGCCCGAGCTTCTTCATATCCCCCGCGGTGCCGATGCCGACGACCACGGTACAAAAAATGATGGGGGCGATGATCATGCGGATCAGCCGGATGAAGCCATCGCCCAGAGGCTTCATCTTTACGGCGGTTGCTGGGAAGAGCGCCCCGAACAAAACCCCCAGCAAAATCCCGGCCAGCACCTGAAAATGAAGACTTCTGTAGAACGGTCGCGAGACGGGCATTAGGTTGCATTGTAGCGATATACTTCCTTTTTCAAGATGAAAACTCTGCTTGCACTCACTCTCGGCTTTTCCATGCTGTCGTGCGCCCAGGTTTACAAGATGGGCCCGGAATCTGAGGTCCAGCCTGGCGTGCCACAGGGCAAGCTGACCCGCCATGTTCTGCCACCGGGCAAGATCTATCAGGGCGTGCCCCACAATTACCAGATCTATGTGCCGGCGCAGTACTCGGCGTCGAAGCCTGCGCCGTTCATGATCTTTCTCGATGGCAGCGGTGCCGCTGGTCAGGGACAGCGTGTTCCCACGGTGCTGGACAACCTTATCGCGAAGGGCGATGTGCCGCCGCTGATCGGCATCTTCGTCGATCCAGGCGTTCTGCCGGCAGTTTCCGATTCGGCACAGAGCCGGTACAACCGAATCTTCGAGTACGACAACGTGAGCCCGATGTTCGCCAGCTTTCTGGAGACGGAGCTGATTCCGGAGATCGCGAAGAGCTACAACCTTTCGAAAGACCCGAACGACCACGCGATCGAGGGCGTGAGCACCGGGGCTGTCGGCGCTTTCGTCGCCGCGTGGGAACGGCCGGATCTGTTTCGGCGCGTCCTCAGCTTCATCGGCACCTTCGTCAGCATGAAGGGCGCGGATTCGTTTCCGGCCATCATTCGGAGGACTGAGCCGAAGCCGCTGCGCGTGTTTCTGCAGGCGGGCAAGAACGATCACATCGGCGAGGGTCAGCCGTTCGGCGTTTTCTATGGCGGCAGCTGGCCGATGCAGAACCAGCTGATGTACGAGGCACTGCAGTTCTCGGGCTACGACGTGAAGTTCGAACTGGGCACTGAGGGCCACAACATGAAACATGGCGCGGCGATCATGCCGGATGCTCTGCGCTGGCTCTGGCGCGATTACGGCAAGCCGATCGAGGTTCACGAACCGGCCGCACTGAACAAGAAAGACTGGGAGCCTCGGGGCCAGGTTTATTCGATCGTGTCCGCAGCCAAACGCTGGGAGCAAGTTGGCAGCAATCACGGCGAGATCACCGCTCTTGCCACGGCGCCGGACGGGCGCGTTTTCTACTCCAACACTGACACGATCTTCAGCGCAGATGCTTCGGGTAAAGAGGCTCCGTTCAAGGTAACGGGCGGCGCGACGGCGTTACGGATGGGTGCCGACGGACGCTTGTACGCGTCACAAACGGGGCGCAGACGCGTGGTTTCGTATGGCGCCGGCCCCGACGAAAAAATAGTTGCGGAGGGCGTGATCGCCACCGACCTGGTGCTGACTTCGAAGAACGCCATCTACTACGTGGACCCGGCGACGCACACGGTCGGGCTGATTGATGCAAGCGGTCAGAAGCGAAACGTCCTCAACAATCCGGCGATCAGCCTGATGACGTCGGTGGGGCTGACGCCCGACCAGGCAATGCTCATTGTGGGCGATCGGGACCGCCGGTTCCAGTGGTCGTACCAGATCATGCCGGATGGCGGTATTGCGAATGGCGAGCCGTTCTTCCGGGTTGACCTGTGGGAGGCTTCAGCCACAAGCGACATGAGGGCGATCGCGTCGGACAGCATCGGTCAGATCTACTTCGCCACGCCGCTGGGCATTCAGTACTGCGAACAGAACGGTCGCTGCGCCGGGATCGTCAACAAACCGACGAGCGCGCCGGTTCGTGCGATGGCGTTTGGTGGGCAGGAACTCGACTACCTGTATGTGGCCTCGGGCAATGCTGTCTATCGGCGACCGGTCAAGATCAAGGGCAGTGCGGCGTGGTCGGTGGTTAAGCCGCCGCAGCCTCCTTTGTGATCGGCCGCAGAGAGTTCATCGGGGCACTGGCTGCGTCGGCCGTTCGCTTCAAGGGCGTGCGGCTGGGCATCGGCACCTTCTCGTATCGGGGCCTCAAGCTGGATGAGGTTGCCCGCATCGTTCACTCGGCCGGCAGTCCCGGTGTTGAGCTGGAAGCCTCCTCGCTGGGGAGCGATGACCCGGCACGGGCACGCAAACAACTCAGGGTCTACGCGTTTAACGCCCCAATCCCCGAAAAGCTGACAGACGCTGAGATCGAAGCGGTGGTGCTGAAGACGAAGGCGTTGGGTGCAGCCATTCTGAACACAACCACGACGCTGCCGACCGCGAAGCGAATTGCCCCTTTCGCGGCAAAGCACAAGGTGCGGGTCGGGCTGCATTCGGGCGGCGGCATCGGCTCCGGCGCCTCCTATCTGGAGGGCTTCGGGATCTCGCCCTGGATCAACGCCAACATCGACCTTTATGCCTGGAAGAACCTCGGGCCGGACCCGCTGGCCTTCATCCGGGAACACCACCAGCGGATCACGTCGATCCATTTCCACGACCGCAAGGGCAACGCTTTCGTGCCGTTCGGCGAGGGCGAACTGCCGACTCGCGAACTGCTGCTGATGGCGCGAAACGAGAGGTTCGACTTCACCTTCTCGATCGAGCGCATCTACAACGTGCCCAGTATCGACCACGCGGCGGAGACTCGCCGCAACCTCGATTACTGCAAAAACATTCTCGCAGGGTGATTCCTGCGAACTAGACAGCCGGCTGCGCGTATAGACAGGCATGAAGCTCATCGCGCGGCGACTGCTGCGGGCTCCGGCGTTTACCGGGCTCGCCATTCTTACTCTGGCGCTTGGCATTGGCGCCACGACCGCCGTTTTCAGCGTGGTGAACGGCATCTTACTAAAGCCTCTGCCCTTCAAAGATCCGGACCGTCTGGTCGGCCTCTGGCACACCGCGGCCGGGCTCGAAAACCTGAAGGAGATCGAGATGTCGCCGTCTCTCTACTTCGTTTATCAGGACTACGGGAAGGCCTTCGAGAGCGTCGGCCTGTACCGGACGGACTCGGTCGCAGTCACCGGCGCGGGCGAACCGGAGCAGGAGGAGAACCTGACCGTCACCCACACGGTGCTGCCTTTGCTGGGCGTGAAGCCTTATATGGGACGAGGCTTCAACGCTCAGGATGATGCCGACGGCGCTCCATTAACGACGGTGATCACATGGGGCTACCGGCAGCGCCACTTCGGAGGACAGAAGTCCGTGGTGGGCCGGCATCTGACGATCGATGGACGGGATTGCCAGATCATCGGTGTGCTGCCGAAGGACTTCCGCTTCCTCAACGAGAAGCCGGCGCTTGTGCTACCGTTCCGGTTCAATCGGAACAAGACGGTGCTCGGCAACTTCAGTCAAAGGGGCGTGGCGCGCCTGAAGCCCGGGGTGACGCTCGCGCAGGCCAATGCCGATGTAGCCCGTATGATCCCGATGACGTGGAGCCTGTTCCCCGCTCCGGGTGGCTTCAGCGCGAAGCTCTTCATCGATGCCAGGTTCGGGCCCAACCTGCACCCTCTGCTCCAGGACGTGGTCGGCGACGTCGGCGGCACCTTATGGGTCATCCTGGGCACGATCGGCGGGGTTCTGCTGATTGCGTGCGCGAACGTGGCGAACCTGCTGCTCGTTCGGGCCGAGGGGCGGCAGCACGAGCTTTCTATCCGGTCCGCTCTGGGTGCAGGCCCGGGTCGCATCGCGCGCGATCTTCTGAGCGAAAGCCTCACGCTCGGCGTGCTGGGCGGCGTACTGGGCCTCGGTCTGGCTTATGGTGCCCTGCGGCTGCTGATCTCCATCGCGCCGGCGAATCTGCCCCGGCTGGGGGAGATTACGATCGACCCGCTGGTGATCGGCTTTACGACGGCCGTCTCGCTGGTAGCTGGTCTGCTGTTTGGCATCCTGCCGGCTGCCAGGTACAGCGGGGCCACAATACGGCTGCGCGAAGGCGGGCGAAGCATGAGCCACTCGAAGGACCGCGTGCACGCGCGTCATGTCCTGGTGGTAGCGCAGGTAGCGCTGGCGCTGGTGCTGCTGATCGGATCGGGGCTGATGATCCGCACGTTTCAGGCACTGCATGCAGTGAATCCGGGCTTCGTCAGGCCGCAGGAATTGCTGACTCTGCGGGTGGGCATTCCGAGCACTTCTGTCAAAGATCCGGTAGCAGTCACCCGGCTGCTGCAACACATGAACGACAAGCTGGCCCAACTGCCCGGCGTTCAGTCGGTGAGCTTCGCCACTGGCGTCACGATGGACGGCAACTCGTCGGGCGATCCGATCATGGTCCAGGACCAGCCCGTGGCCGACGGCAAAGTCCCCGCTATCCGCCGCTTCAAGTTCGTGTCGCCGGGCTTCTTTTCGACGATGGGCAACCGCCTGGTGGCGGGCCGCGATCTGACGTGGGCTGACGTTTACGACCTGCGACCGGCCGTGCTGGTGACGGAGAACATGGCGCGAGAGATCTGGGGCTCGCCAGCGGCGGCGCTGGGTAAGCGCATCCGCGACAATCTCAAGAGCGACTGGCAGGAGGTCGTCGGGGTTACCGCTGACGTCTACGACCTTGGCGTGGACAAGAAGCCGCCAACCATCGTTTACGGCGCGGTGCTGCGGAAGAACTTCGCAAGCGAGGGTATCGGGGTTCGCCGCTATGTCGCGTTCGCGATCCGCAGCCCTCGCACCGGGAGCGCTGATTTTCTGAAGCAGGTTCAGCAAACCGTCTGGTCGGTGGTGCCGAACATCCCCATCGCCAGCGTGCGGACGATGGATGAGCTCTATCAGAAGTCAATGGGGCGAACATCGTTCACACTGGTGATGCTGGCGATAGCTGGCGTGATGGCGCTGGTGCTGGGCCTGATCGGCATCTACGGCGCTATCTCGTACTCGGTCACGCAACGCACACGCGAGATCGGCATCCGAATGGCTTTGGGGGCGAGGCAGAGCCAGGTTCGGGGCATGTTCGTCCGCTCGGGACTGGGGCTAGCCGGCGTCGGCGTCCTCTGCGGTCTCGCAGGGGCGGTCGGGCTGACCCGGCTCATGAAGTCCCTGCTATTCGGCGTGGCGGCTATCGACCCACTAACGTGGAGCGCGATGGCGGGCGCGATGGTGCTTGCGGCTTTGGCGGCGAGCTACGTACCGGCGTCGAGAGCTACGGCGGTCGATCCGATCGATACGCTCCGGTCGGAGTGAATCTCCTGGAGGCTCCAGACCCGGATCGGGTCGTTCAGCCTGGAGGCTACGGCTTCGACTGAGGCCCTTGCTCCGCTCATGGTGGTGATGCAGGGGACTCGGTGGGTGACGGCGGCTCGGCGGATCGACTTCTCGTCTTCGAACGAGAGGGCTCCGGTGGTGGTGTAGATGATGAGCTGAATTGCTCCCGCTTTGAGCAGATCGACGGCGTTGGGCCGGCCTTCGTTCACTTTGAAGACCGTCTTGCATTCGAGGCCCGCGTTGCGAAGGTAGCTGGCCGTGCCTCGGGTACCGACGAGCTTGAAGCCGAGTTCGGCGTAGCGTTTGGCGACGGGCACGATGTCGGTCTGGTAGCGGTCGCTGACGCTGATGAATACGGTGCCCTTCAGCGGCATTGGCGTTCCTGCACTGATCTGCGCCTTCGCGAAGGCTTCACCGAAGTGCTCACCGACTCCCATCACCTCACCGGTGGAGCGCATCTCCGGTCCGAGGGCCGGGTCGACGCCAGGGAACTTGTTGAACGGGAAGACGGGCGATTTCACGAAGGTCAGCTTGACCGGAAGGGTACCCCGGTGGTCAGTGACTTCGTGGAGTTTTTTGCCCAGCATCAACTGGACAGCGAGCTTGGGCAGAGGTACGCCGGTTGCCTTGCTGACGTAGGGCGCGGTACGCGAGGCGCGCGGGTTTACTTCGAGCACGTAGACTTTACCGTCTTTGATGGCGTACTGAACGTTCATCAGGCCGATGACCTTCAGGGCGCGTGCGAGGCGGATCGTGTAGTCCTCGATGCAGGCGATTTCTGCCGGCTTGAGTGACTGCGGGGGCAGGACGCAGGAGCTGTCTCCGGAGTGGATCCCGGCTTCTTCGATGTGCTCCATGATGCCCGCGATAAGGACGTCTTCGCCGTCGCAGAGAGCATCGACGTCGACTTCGACAGCGTCTTCGAGGAAGCGATCAACGAGAACGGGGCGGTCCTGCGAGAACGTGACGGCTTCGCGCATGTAGCGGCGAACGCTCTCTTCGTCGTAGACGATGACCATCGCTCGTCCGCCAAGAACGTAGCTGGGACGGAGGAGGACAGGGTAGCCAATGCGGGCCGCGATGGCGACGGCGGCTTCCACGCTGGTGGCGGTACCGTTTTCGGGCGACGGGATGTTGAGTTCTTCGAGGAGTCTGCCGAAGAGTTTGCGATCTTCCGCAAGGTCGATGTTTTCGGGGTCGGTGCCGATGATTGGCACGCCGAGGCGCTTCAGGGGCAGCGCCAGGTTGAGAGGCGTCTGGCCACCGAACTGAACGATAACGCCGTCGGGTTTCTCAACGTCGACGATATTGAGAACGTGTTCGAGCGTGAGGGGCTCGAAGTACAGGCGGTCGCTGGTGTCGTAGTCGGTGGAGACGGTCTCGGGGTTGCAGTTGACCATGATCGACTCGACATTTTCGCCGAGGAGGGCGAAGGCGGCATGGCAGCAGCAGTAATCGAACTCAATTCCCTGCCCGATACGGTTAGGTCCGCTGCCGAGAATCATCACCTTTTTGCGATTAGTCGGTTCGGCTTCGCAGGACGACTCGTAGGTGGAGTAGAGGTAGGGCGTGAAGCTTTCGAATTCGGCGGAGCAGGTATCGACGCGGTTGAAGACGGGCGCGACGCCGAGTTCCTTGCGGCGATTGCGGACGGTGATTTCGTCGGTCTTCCAGTAGGCCGCCATCTGCGTGTCGGAGATACCGGCGCGCTTGGCCTCAAGGAAGCTGGCTTTGTCGGCGGCTTCGAGGGAGCCTGCGGCGAGACCGTTTTCGAGCTCGTTCACCTGGCGGAGCTGTTCGAGGAACCAGGGGTCGATGGAGGTCATCTCGTGGATGCGCTCGACGGTGTAACCGGACTGCAGGGCGAAGCGAAGGTAGCTGAGGCGGTCCGGAGTGGGGGTGATGAGCTTCTGCGGGATGAGCGCGGGGTCGAAGTTCTCTGTGCCGAACTTCTTGCCGGTTTCGAGCGCGCGGATACCTTTGCCCAGCGCCTCTTTGAAGGTGCGGCCGATGGCCATGACTTCCCCGACGGACTTCATTTGGGTGCCGAGTGTGGTGTCGGCTCCGGGGAACTTCTCGAAGGCCCACTTCGGGATCTTCGCAACGACGTAGTCGATGGTCGGTTCGAAGGAGGCGGGGGTGACGCGCGTGATGTCGTTCTTGAGTTCGTCGAGACGGTAGCCGACGGCGAGCTTCGCGGCGATCTTGGCGATGGGGAAACCGGTGGCTTTGGAGGCGAGCGCGGAGCTGCGCGATACGCGCGGGTTCATCTCGATGACGACCATGCGGCCGTCCTGCGGGTTGATGGCGAACTGGACGTTGGAGCCGCCCGTATCGACGCCGATTTCGCGGAGACAGCGGATGGCTCCGTCGCGCATCATCTGGTATTCGCGGTCGGTGAGTGTCTGGGCAGGGGCGACCGTGATGGAGTCGCCGGTGTGGACGCCCATGGGGTCGAAGTTTTCGATGGAGCAGACGATGATGACGTTGTCAGCAAGGTCGCGGATGACTTCGAGTTCGAATTCTTTCCAGCCGAGCAGGCTGATCTCGATGAGGACTTCGTGGACGGGTGAGAGGTCGAGGCCGCGTTCACAGATGGTGATGAGTTCTTCGCGGTTATAGGCGATGCCGCCGCCGGAGCCGCCCATGGTGAAGCTGGGCCGAAGGATGGCGGGGTAGCCGTGTTTTTCAGCAAAGTCGAGGCCGCCTTCGACGTCGGTGATGAGCTGCGAGAAAGGCGTTTCCAGGCCGATCTTGCGCATGGCGTCTTTGAAGAGCAGGCGGTCTTCAGCCTTCTTGATGGCGTCGATCTTGGCGCCGATGAGTTCTACACCGTACTTTTCGAGAATGCCCGCTTCGGCAAGTTCGACCGAGAGGTTGAGGCCGGTCTGGCCGCCGACGGTGGAGAGGAGCGCGTCGGGCCGTTCGCGGGCGATGATTTCTTCGAGGTACTGGCGGGTGAGGGGCTCGACGTAGGTGCAGTCGGCGAGCTCGGGGTCGGTCATGATCGTCGCCGGGTTGGAGTTGACGAGGATGACTTCGAAGCCGTCTGCACGCAGGGCTTTGGTGGCCTGGGTGCCGGAGTAGTCGAATTCGCAGGCCTGGCCGATGATGATGGGGCCGGAGCCGATGATGAGGATTCGGTGGAGGTCTGTGCGGCGGGGCATTAGAGGGTCGGCTCCGCGGGGGTGAGTTTTGTGATTACCGGTGGGTTGTGGGAGGTCATCGGTCCCGCTCCCTTACAGTCACGGCTCAGAAGACGGTTCGCGGCGGTTTGGTTTGGCGTGCGGTTCGGGGCCGGGGTGGTTCGCATCAGACTCCCCTCATCAGTTTCGTGAAGTCGTCGAAGAGGTAGTGAGAGTCGTGAGGGCCGGGTGCGGCTTCGGGGTGGTACTGGACGCAGAAGACGGGCTCGCGGCGGTGGCGGAAGCCTTCAAGGGTGTTGTCGTTGAGATTGAGGTGCGTGATTTCGATGTCGTTGGTGCTGAGGGAGTCGGGGTCGACTGCGAAGCCGTGATTGTGCGAGGTGATTTCGACTCGCCGGGTGATGCTGTTGAAGACCGGGTGGTTGGCGCCGCGGTGTCCGAATTTCATTTTGTAAGTGTTGCCGCCCAGGGCGAGGCCGAGGATCTGGTGGCCGAGGCAGATGCCGAAGATTGGCGTCTTGCCGATGAGCTTGCGGACGTTGTCGATCTGGGTGGTGAGAGGCTCAGGGTCGCCCGGTCCGTTGGACAGGAAGACGCCGGTGGGCTTGAGGGCCAGAACGTCTTCGGCGGAGGTCAGGGACGGCACGACGGTGACTTTGCAGCCAACGTGGACGAGGCGGCGAAGGATGTTGTTCTTGATGCCGAAGTCGTAGGCGACGACGTGGAATTCGGGGGTGGCAGCGGTGACCATGCGCTCGGAGGGAGAGCAGGGCGCGTCCGGCTCAGACCACTGGTACGCGGCCGGCGTGGAGACGCGGGTGGCAAGATCGAGTCCGGCCATGGAAGGGATGGCGCGAGCTTTTGCGATCAGCTTCGCGGGATTTTTTTCAATGGACGAGAGGACTCCGCGCATGGAGCCGCGGCTGCGGAGATGGCGAACGAGTGTGCGGGTGTCGAGGTCGGAAACGACAGGGATACCAGCACGGGAGAGGAAGTCGTTGGCCTGGACGTCAGAGCGCCAGTTGCTGGTGACCTGGGAGAATTCGCGGACGACTAAGCCCTGAATCGCGGGCTTGGCTGCTTCGTTGTCGGCGACAGCTGTGCCATAGTTCCCGATTTGAGGATTGGTTAAGACAACGATTTGCCCGGTATACGAGGGATCGGTGAAGATTTCCTGATAGCCGGTAAGGGCTGTATTGAACACAACTTCGCCGGCACGTTCGGCGGGCGCACCAAAACTCCTGCCCTCGAAGACGGTTCCGTCTTCCAGAGCCAGAATTGCAGAATCCAACAAATTTCTCCTTGAGGCAGGGGGTGGGGTAATTGTCATTGTAGCAATGGGGGGTTGTTCAGGCCGCTTTCGGGAGGGGCGACCGGGGTCCTGGAAACGCCTTTTTGGCGTCCCAGCGCTCTCGCTGGTAGTGGCGAGCTTCGGCTAGCTGGTCTCTATGGTTGATGGCTTTGAGGATTCCGGCGGTGGAAAAAACGAACCCATTGGTCTCGATGGTCGCTTCTGGGTTGAGCTTTTCGCCTTTCATGAGCGCGAGGCGGGTGAGGAGTTCAGCCTCTTCGAGAGCGGCAGCTTCAGCGGCTTTGCGTTCGGCCTGCAGTTCGGCGAGGCGTTTCTCATTTCTGGCGATCATTCGGTGGAGCCGCGTTTCGTAGAGCGCTATGTTCGCGAAGTAGCGCTGCTCTTCGAGGGCCGTGCTGGCCATCGTGTGAGCGGCCTGGATGTTGGGCGAGACTTCGTTGTTCTCGTCGGCGTAATAGTTGTGACCCTGGCCGTAGACATTGAATTCCGTGCCCCTTGAACGGTTGAGGCGCCACTGGTCCTGCACGATCGAGATGGCGATCTGAGATTCGTAGTGGGTGGCCGGTTTGAGGTTGGAGAGGAGGTTGGCTTCGAAGGCTTTGTAGGCGGCTTCGTCTCCTTCGGACATGCAGTAGAACTGTCCGGTAAGGCCGTGGCGCCGGGCATTGAATTTGGCGGCGTTCTTGCCGGGTTCAGTGCGGGGGCCGGTGGATTTCAGGGCGTTGAGCTGGTTCGCGATGAGTTGGAGTTCGGAGATCATTGGTTTCGTTTTCCTTTGGCTTAGTCGGTCCCGACTCCGTTACAAGGGTCCGGGCTCGATACCAGAGTTAGCCGAAAGGATTGGGGAGAACTGGGTGGTGGAGAGGTAAGTTGTTAGAAAGATTAGGACGATTTATTTTTTCGGACGGTGATGGGGGAGCTTATGCGAAGGATGCTTTTGATACGATGATGCGTGCATGACGCTGAGCAGACCTATGACTCACAGCACTCTGACTTCATTGTCCGAATCGCTTAAGGAGGCCAAGCGGATCGCGCATTCGCGGCGGGTCAGTGTCAGCGGGGTCATCGCCGAGGCCCTTGCAGAGGGACTTCGGGTGGAAGCCGCACGCGAGCGGCTGGCGGAGATTGTGGGAAACTATCGCGCGGCATTCAGTGGGTTCTCGGATGACGAACTTGCTATCCTCGACGGAGTCGTTTTGGAGCAGGCCGACAGCTAGATAATGGCTCTCACGCCCGTCCGGTACTGTCGTCGAGCGCCGACCGGGGAGGTTCGCTCGTATCGCTGCAGCTTGTGCGGTGCTCGATCGTCGGGCAGCCGCGCGGGTAAAGGCAGTTCGGACGTCGTTTTCTTCTGGCCCGGTCAGTCGCAGTTGCGGCTGGGGCCTAATTCTCGATTGTCATCTTCCGGGTCAATTGCATGGCGGCTTCGGGTGTGGTCGAGGTGCCCATTTCCGTGTCGACGTAGCCTCTGTAGTTGAGTTCGCGGAGAACGCGGAAGACATAGGCGTAGTCGATTTCGCCGGTGCCGGGCTCCTTGCGTCCGGGGACTTCGCCGATCTGGACGAGGGCGATCAGGTTCTTGGCGAAGCCCTCGCGCAGGTGGGTGATGACGTTTCCCTCCATGAGCTGGAGGTGGTAGAAGTCGAAGCAGATTTTCAGGTTGGGGTGGTTGACCTCGGCGACGACGGGGAAGGCTTCGGCGGCGGTGTCGAGAGCCATGCGTCCCTGGCCTGGGTTGCTGCTGAGAGGCTCAAGGATGAACGTCATGTTGTTCCGGGCGCCGATTTCGGCGACTTTTTTCAGGCCGCTGACGATCTGGGAGCGTTGCTGTTGCCAGGGGACGTCAGGCTGTTGTTTGCCGACGAAGATGATGGACTGGGCGCCGCCGAATTTAGCGGCCATCTTCGCGCGGGCTTCCATGTCTTTCAGGAAAACCTCTTCCATGCCGGGTTTCGTGAGGCCTGTGCTGCTGACGGAACTGCCGGGTCCGGTAATGCCGGTGCATTTGAGGCCGGTCTTTTGCTGGACCTTGAGCATGGCGTCCTGCTCTTCCTCGTTGGTGTTCCAGAAGCCGTAGGCTTTGAAGCCCTGGTCGGCGACGATCTGCATGCGCTCAGGTCGGGGCACGGTGCGGGGGAACATGACTTCGATGTTGATGGAGAGGGTGTAGGGAGGCGGGCCCGGGGTGGCGGCAGTGAGGGGAGTGTTGAGGGCGAGGGGCGCGGCGGCTGAGGCGAGCCAGGTGCGGCGGCTGACAGGTGTTTTCATGGTCTCTCCCGAGAGTTGCCTACGAACATATCACCAGCCGGGGCGAGAGTGGGGTCGGCGACCCGGATTCCCAGCCGAAATTAAGGCTGGACGGGCTTAACGCTAAGCCCTCGCGATCGAGCGTAGGCGGGAGAGGTGCCCGGGGCGGGGATCGCTGCAGCTTTTGCGGTGCTCGCTGGTCGGGGCAGCCGCGCGGTTAAGGTGCGTCACTCAGGGTACGGAATGGATTGAGGATCGTCAAACCTTCGAGTGTCTGACCGTGGTTGAGATCCTCTGTGTAGAGAGTGTTGCAGCCGAGAGTTTGGGCTGCAGAGACGATGGTGCTGTCCCAGAAGGAGAAGCCATGGTCGGCGCGAATCCGAAGGGCTCCGTCGAGGACGGCGAGGGTCATGTCCTGAATGCGGAAGCGTGTCCAGGACTTGATGAGGGCTGCGGCAAAGTGATGGGGAATCGGGTCGGGGCGGGTTACTCGGGTAGCCTGGACGTAGAATTCCTGCAAGACCTGGATGGAGAGTACGCCGTCATCGTCGGCCAGCAGCGCTACGGCGCGATCCCTTTTCGCTGCGTCGGCGGGGTTCCTGCTGATCGAGTAAAGCAGAACGTTGGTGTCTATGAAGTGGGGCATCGAGAGCAGGCGGCTCAGCGACGGTCGTGGAGTTGTTCGCGGGACAGACGATCGCCGCCGTCAAAGGCCATGATCTTCTCGCGGATTTCTCGTTCCTGTCGTTTCAGTCGCTCGCTCTCGGTCTCGTTCGCAGCTAGTGTCTGGAGGTAGCTCTTGACGAGGGCGGAGACAGAGGTGTCTTGCTCGGCGGCTGCGATGCGCGCACGGCGATACGTGTCGTCATCGACTGTGACTGTGATGTTGCGCATGACTCCACAGTAACACAGCGCCGGACACTTAGTGAGCGTGGACGGGTTCCTTGATGAAGACATCAAAGGGGAGATTGCCGTCGCGGTCGAAGGGGAGGTCGTGGGCTTCTTCGAGGATTTCGAGCCTGGGATTCGCTTCGATTTCGGACCGCAGGTTGGCGCTCAGGGCGATGGTGCCGAGTTCGAGGGTGTTGTGGATCCAGCCGATGGTGACCTCGGAGACGTCGTGCTTGCCTACGGTGAGCGCAATGCGATCCAGGCATTCGCGGTCGGTGGCGAAGTGGATGGGGGTCTTGGCAGCGCCGGGGGTGGAGGCGGTGAGGGCGTTGATCCAGGTGGGGTGGGGATCGAGTTTAGCGAGCAGGCGGTCATTCACGATGTCGGAAAGGCCGAAACCCACTCCGTTGCCATAGCTGAGGGAGTTGAGATCGCGGAGGTAGATGCGGGCGATGTTGGGCGTGTTGCTCCACGGGTTGTACTCGCCCTGGGTGCCGCGGTTGACCACTTTGGTGTCCATGCCGGCGCCGCTGATTTGCTTGCCGATCTCGTTGATCATCACGATGTCGAGATCGCACGGGAGGGACGGAGCCCAGGACTTGCAGATTTCGAGGAGACCTTCCTCCATCTCGAGCATGCGGCCAACCGGGACGGCGGTCAGTTTGGCGGTGTTGTGGTAGGCGTCTTCGAGAATTGCCATGCCGCCGAGGATTTTGCCTGAGCCTAAAACCTGGGTGCCGACGCTGCGAATGACGGCTTCCATACCCAGCTTGTAGGCGTGGATGTGATAGTTTTTGGCTCCGGCCCATTTGCCCAGACCGATGCCCATCATTTTGAAGAGGCCGCTTTCGATTTTGCCTTCGAAGTCCGTGTGTTGCTTCACGCGGCCCACCAGCATAATGCCGTCAGAGCTCGCGGCGTGCTTATCGAGGAAGGCTTCGATGCCTTCGGGAGTGCGCCCCAGGGAGATGACTTCAAGCGAACTGCGCACCGGGCAGCCCATGGTTTCTTCGATGATGCCGTAGTGGGCGAGGACGTCGGCCTGGCCTTCGGCAGTGGCGGCGCCGTGGCTTCCCATGGCGGGGAAGATGAACGGGCTCATGCCCTTCTCCTTCCAAAAAGCGACTACGGACTTGACGATGGTGGCGATGTTGGTGATGCCTCGGCTGCCTACTCCGATTGCGACCGCGGCGCCGGGGGCGAGATTGGCACCGAAGCCCGCTTCCTGGAGTTCCTTTGCGACGGTGCCGGGGATGTCGGCGAGTTGGCGGTCAGGGAAGATCTGCTTGACGAGAAGCATTTGGGGCAGCGGCATGAGGTGAATTATATCAATCGCGGCAAGTGGGCCGGCCGCATCGCCGTGCGCGGATCAGACCCGTTCCCACACTTCAGAGAGGCGGCGGGAGTACTCTTCGGAGGCATAAAGATCAAAGGCGCATGCTTCGGGTCTGGCCGGCTCGAAAGGCTTGAGGTGCTGGAAACAGATGTAGGCGTAATCGGCGTAGCGGTGGTAGTTGTTCAGGAACGTGGGGGCCAGTGACCAGATCGGCGGTGGCACCACGAAGAGGCTATAGATTCCAATCGCTCTGGAGAAGATGGTGCGGCGGTCTGTGACGCCCCACGTCTGGAGCTTGCGGGTGACGTTCGCCGGGGCATTGTCGACCAGCAGTTCTGCGAAGCTTTGCGCGGAAAGTTCAGGGTCGGAACCGCGGGCGAAATCGACACACTGCTGCAGCCAGCGGGAGATGTCTTTGCCGAGGAAAAGAAGCATGCGAATTTCCTGATAGCGGCCGACCAAAGCTTTCCTCTGGAGTTCGTAGCGTTCATCGCCTTCCGGTGGCTCGTTGCCGGAGAGCCCTTCGAGGGCGAGCATGGCTTTGGAGCCTGCCAGCAGATCGTCCACGGACTCGCCTCCGCCGAAGGGATGGAGGATGAGGGGTGGCAACGACA
>JAOAPO010000378.1 GCA_025462945.1 Bryobacterales bacterium | reverse complement strand
TGATCCAGAGTGGCTTTTCTGCCCGCAGTACCGAAGAAGGGCGGACGTTCCTCAGCAAGCGAGGCGGCGGTTCCCTTCTCGGCGAGAAACTGTTCCCCGAGCTCATCACACTCCGCTCCGATCCTTTCGATGGCAGGCAACCGTCTTCCCCGTGGACCGGCGATCTGCTGCCGAACAAAGCAGTGACGTGGATCGACGAGGGAGTAGTCGCGAACCTTGCTTACGACCGCTACTGGGCGATGAAGACGGGCAAAGACGCGAACGGCGGCGGTGGTGGACAGGGAGGCGGGAGTCTCACCCTCGGGGGCGGCACGGATCCGCTGGAGAAGCTGATCGCCTCGGTGGAACGCGGCGTACTGATCACGCACTTTTGGTACATTCGCAACGTCAACCCGCAGACCTTGCAGCAGACCGGTCTGACGCGCGACGGCACATTCCTGATCGAAAACGGCAAGATCACGCAGCCGGTGATGAACTTCCGGTTTCTGGAAAGCCCTGTTCGTCTGCTCAGGAACACAAAACAACTCGGGCCGGCCCTGCGGGTACGCGGGCTCGAAGGAGGCATGATGATCGCGCCGTCTCTGGTGGCGACTGACTTCCCGCTGCCATCGATTTCAGACGCAATCTAGTTTGGTCTGTTAACCCGTTTGGTCTTCCCGCGTAATCATTTGGCGAGAAGAACATCATGTCAACAAAACGAACGGTTGGGTTACTTGGATTGGGGCTGCTGGCGGTCTCCGGCTTCGCACAGAGGCCAGTGGAAGTCGGCACGCCCGACGCGCAGCGGACGCGAGAAGAGTTCGTCGCGCTGCTCGACAAGTACCCGCCCACGGTGCGGGCCGCCCTTTCACTGGATAGCGGGCTGCTGGGCAACAAGGAGTATTTGGCTCCGTACCCCGCGCTCTCAGCCTACCTCAGCTCGCACCCGGAGGTCACCCGCGACCCCGCTTTTTACACGGGGCGAATGGGCCGGGATTTCCGGCTCGAGCAGGCCGATAACGGACGAAACCGAATGGATCACGTCATTGAAGGTCTGGCCGTCTTTGCCGGGTTCGGGATGGCGATCGGGCTACTCACGTGGCTGATCCGGACGCTGATCGACTACCGTCGCTGGCACCGGCTGGCCACTGTCCAGACGAACGTACATACCCGGCTGCTGGAACGCTTCACCGCGAATGAGGATCTATTGGCTTATATTCAATCACCGGCTGGTTCGAAGTTTTTGGAGTCTTCGCCGATCATGCTTGACCCGGGCCAGCGAGCGATGGGCGCTCCACTGGGCCGGATTCTTTGGTCGTTGCAGGCCGGACTCGTGCTGGCCGCGGCCGGGCTTGGGATGCAGTATTCGGCGACGGGACTGGACGTCTCGGCAGTTCAAACTCTGCATGTGCTGGGCGTTCTCGGCCTGGCTCTTGGGATCGGTTTCATCGGATCGTCGCTGGCCTCGTACGTGATCTCGAAGCGCATGGGGATTTTGCAGGCCAAAACCGAGGCTCCAGGTGTGCAAGGATGACGATTCGGGGCGATCATGTTTCGTGATTCCACTTATGACGTTGCCGCACGTCTCGACGCCACAGTCGAGCGTGCGAATTTCGCTATGGATGAGACCGAATTTTGCGCCTTCTACGATCGCACCGCGCGCGGCGTCTGGGCTTATCTGGCGCGTATCAGCGGCGATCGCCACGTGGCGGACGACCTCGTGCAGGAGACGTACTATCGTTTCCTTCGGGCCAGTTCCGAATACCAGAGCGATGAGCACCGTCGAAATTCTCTGTACCGCATAGCCGCGAACCTGGCGCGGGACAATCGCCGGCGCGAAGCGATCCGGTCGGCCACAAGCTTTGTGGGACACGACATCGAACGAGCCAGGGGACACGATTCGGCGTCGTCCAACGAAACGTCAACGGAGGTCACGCAGGCCATGGCGCGCCTGAAACCACGTGAGCGCGCAATTTTGTGGCTGGCCTATGCGGAAGGCGCGTCGCACAAGGAAATCGCCGGCCGGGTCGGAGTGGAGCCCGCGAGCCTGAAGCTGCTCCTGTTCCGCGCACGGCGAAAGCTGGCGTCGCTGCTGGAAGGCGGCAAGCAATGAGGCCGCCGATGGTGGAGTGCGAGTTCGAAGCGGATGTCCTCACCGCCGTCCTGCAATCGCGGTGGCCGGAACGCACCGACGGCTCGCTGCGGGCGCACGCTGCGACTTGTCCGATTTGCTCAGACGTGGTGGCCGTCGCGGGTGCCATTCACTGCGAAGCTGAGCAGACCTTGCCGGCTGGGAATATCCCCGACGCAGGACGGGTCTGGTGGGTAGCCCAGATGCGGGCTCGCCGCGAGGCGGCCAAGACGGCCGGGCGACCAATCACTGCCGTTCAGGTGCTGGCGTTCTCGGCAGCGATGGGCCTGCTGGGCGCGTGCTTCGGTGCCACCTCTGAGTGGTTCCAGACCGTAGTCCGGCTGGCGGGGTCGATCGACGTCCACTGGCAGACCGTCGGGCTTTTCGGCGGCGTGGCCGCGCTCGTCATTCTCATCCCGTTCGCGCTCGTGATGGCAATCGGCCGCGACTAGCCCGGCCTAAATCACTGGCTCGACTTCGCGAATCCAGTCGGGACGCTTCAAAACTTCACGGGGCTTGCTGCCATCGGGCGGCCCGATGATGCCGTCGCGGTACATCATGTCCAGGATGCGGGCTGCGCGGCCGTAACCCAAGCGGAGCCGGCGCTGCAGCGTCGAAGTGGAAGCTTTACCCATTTCGAGAACCACGCGGATGGCGTCCTCGTACATCGGGTCCTGCTCGCTGGTGTCAACCAC
>JAOAPO010000359.1 GCA_025462945.1 Bryobacterales bacterium | reverse complement strand
CGGCCACCATGGGCACAGCATTGCGGATTGCAATCGCATCGTCGGCGTCCAGCCGAATGCGCCGGCCCGCCCTCTCACCGCCTGCCTGCGACGACGTCTGGCCACCGAACACCAGAACCAGATCCTGACCGACCGCCTGAAACGATGTCCGCAGCGCCGTCCCGAAGCCCTCGCCATAGGAGTAAAGGATCACGAAGCACGAGACTCCCCAGCCAAGGCTCAGCATGGTCAGCAGACTGCGCTGCCGGTTAAACCGAAGTGCCGCCAAAGATTCGCGAAATACGCCGCCGATGGTCATCGCTACCGCTCGTCCCGCAAGGCTTCCACGGGGGTGAGAGATGCGGCCTTCCATGCCGGGATGAGTGATGACACGATCGCAATCAGCGTCAGAAAGCCGAACGCGACGGCTGTGGTCTCAGCCCTCACCGGCAGGCCCGGAAACATGTCCGGCATCTTCACCAGCTTCAGTGAACTGGACAACCCGAACGCAACGCTCCACCCCACCACGCCGCTCACAAACGCCAGAACGCATCCCTCCACCAAGAAATCCGTCAGGATACGGTTCCGTGTAGCGCCCAGAGCTTTCCTCAGCCCGATCTCGCGGGTGCGTTCCGAAACCGTGACCAGCATGATGTTCATCACGCCCACCCCTCCCAACGACAAAGTCACGAGGCCGATGAACGCCAGAAAGACGGTCATGGAATCGAAGATGCCGTCCACCTGCTTCTGGTCCTCCACCGTGTCCCACATCCCCAGGGCCGACTGATCCGCCGGATTGAATTGGTGGGCCCGCGCAATGATCGCCTTCACCTGCCGCTGGGCTGCTTCGTACTCGCTCAGCGACTTCGGCTGGTAGAGGATTTCGTCCAGCAGCCCGGGCGAGTAGAACCTCGGCGCCGGTGGCGGAACATCACGCGTCATCGCCGTGTAAGGGAGCCAGATCTTCTTCTCATCGAGCCCTGAATAGCTGCTGTTCTGCTGCTTGTCCGCCATCACGCCGATGACGCGGTACGGGAACCCGTTCAGCGACAGCTTTTGCCCCGTGATCCCGGTGCGCATGCCGAATAACTGCTTCTTCACCGCTCCGCCGATGACGCAAACTCTCTCCCCGCCCTTCTCCTCGTTCTCCGTGAAGAACCTGCCTTCGCCGATGGGGATATTGCGAATCTGCGTAAAGTGAGCCTCAACGCCGCTGGTATCAAATGAACCGCTGTTGTGAGGACTGGTCGCCTTCACGTTTCCCTGCAGTTCCGCCGCAACCAGCCGCACCAGATAGGCCTCCTGCCGGATGTTGATCACGTCCGAGTAGTTCAGCCGGATCCGCTTCCCGGCGCGTTCGCCGCCTGCCTGTAACTCGGTACGCCCGCCGAACACGATCACCAGATTCTCTCCGAGTGACTTCATGTTGTTGTGCTGGCCTTCCTTGAAGCCATCACCCATGGCGGCGATCAGCACAATCGACGTGATGCCCCACGCGATGCCAGCCATCGTCAGGAAACTGCGAAGCTTGTTTCGCAACAGGCTGCCCATCACCTGCCGCAGCAGTTCGGTCAGGTAAGTCATGGCGCGCTACTGCAGGACGACCTGCTGCCCCTCGCTCAGACCACTCAGGACTTCGGTCCGTGCGCCGTTCGAAATGCCGGTCTTGATGGCGAGCTTCTTCACGCCTTTCTCGGCCGCCGGATCGGGCAGCTGCACAGATGTCGATTTGTCTTTGTTATAAAGGATCGCGCCTTCGGGAATCGTCAGAACCTTCTTATGCTCTTCGAGAATGATCTCAGCATTCGCCGTCATCTGCGCCTTCAGCAAGCCCTTTTCGTTCGAGATCGAGACCCGCACTTCGAATGTCGTCACATTGTCTTTCTCTACCCCCAGCGGCGAGATCTTCGTGACATGCCCGTCGAACTTTTGATCTTTGAATGACTCCACCGTGATGCGCGCCGGCTGACCCAGATAGATTTTTCCGACATCGCTTTCATCGGCCTTGCCCTTTACATAAACCTCGTTCAGATCGCCGATCGTCATGATCAGAGTGGCGCTGGTACCGACCACCAGGATCGAACTCACGGCGCTGCCCACTTCGCTGTCCCTCGAAAGCACGACGCCGTCGATTGGGGCCACGATGGTCGCGTTGCGCAGGTTCTCTTCCGCCAGGTTCAGTACCGCCTGTTGCTGCTCGAGCGCCGCTTTCGCCCGGCTGATCGCGGCCGTACCGGACCCAAGCATCGCCTTCGCCGAATCCTGCTTCTGCACCGCCATTCGGTAGTTCTTCTCGGCATCGTCTCGGGCGTTCTGCGCAATCAGGCCACCCTGAAAGAGCTTCAGTGCGCGTTCCATGTCGCCCTTCAGGAAAGAGATCTCCGCGCCGGCGGCCTCCACCTTATAGCGCTCGTAGTCCGCCTCGGCCGTTCTGAGATTCGCCTCGGACACGTGCAGGGCCGCCTGCTGCTGACGAAGCTGCGGCAGCAAATCATTCTGGTCCAGTTCGCAAATCACCTGACCTTTGTGAACGATATCCCCCACATTCACCGGCAGCCTGCGGATGATTCCGCTTGCCTTACTTTTGATCTCCACCTGCGTCACCGGCTGGATGCGTCCGGTAGCCACCACCGAGCGCGCCAGATCGATCCGCTCCACCTTGGCCAGCTTCTCGGCATCGATCTTCGTCGGCTTATTGCTGACTGCCTTGACTGAAAAGAATGCCGCGCCCGAAAGCACGAGCAGCGTCAGCGTGACCCACAGAATCCGTTTTCTCTTCTTCGCTGCCACCTGAATAGTTCTCCCGCGTTGGAACGTGATCGCCTGGCGACCGTCCTCAGTTGTCAGTACGTGCCGAACGGGAAAAAGTTCGCACGAAGAAGTAAGCTAAATGCCATGAGAACACCCGTCCTCGCCGTCGCCGCGTTGGCGCTGGCCTTTTCCGCGTCTGCCCAAAACAACCAGGATCACAAGCTCGGCTACGACGATACCCCCTCGTACGCCGGCTCAAAGTGGAAAGTTCACGACTCCAAACGTCCCCGCCCCGCCATGGTTTCGGCCACCTGCAACGCTCCAACCGTGAAGCCCCCGTCCGACGCCGAAGCTCTCTTCAACGGGACTGACACCAGCAAGTGGGTAACGCCGGGTCCGGGCGGAGCCCCTGGACCGGTCAGCTGGAAAGTGGAGAACGGTTATATGGAGGTTGTGCCGGGTAAAGGCGGCCTGAAAACCAAAGAAGCCTACGGGGATATACAGCTTCACGTCGAATGGGCGGCACCGGCCACGGTCGCAGGCGACAGCCAGAACCGCGGGAACAGCGGCATCATGATTATGGGTCAGTACGAGATCCAGGTGCTCGACTCCTGGGATAACCCCACCTACGCCGACGGCCAGGCGACCGCTATCTACGGGCAGTACCCGCCGTACGTCAACGCGTCCTGCAAGCCCGGCGAATGGCAGGCCTACGACATCGTCTTCGAAGCACCGAAGTTCGAAGGCGACAAGCTGGTGAAACCGGCTTACGCGACCGTCTTCCACAACGGCGTGCTGACGCAGAATCACGAGCAGGTTCTCGGCCCCACCCTCCACCGCCAGGTCGGCGTCTACAAAGCGCACGGCGACGCGCCGCTCGAACTGCAGAACCACAACACGCCTGTCCGCTACCGCTCGGTTTGGGTCCGGAGGCTGAAGGGCCGCATCGAGTAGCTATGGCTTCTTCACCGGCAGCACCACCGTGTTGGCTGGCTCGCCTTCCTGAGATATCCGTAACTGCAGATCGCCATTGGGAGTATCCGCCGGCAGGGTGAAGTCGACTTGATACACGCCAACACTCCCCGCCTGAAGGCCTGCGAAGTCAACGGTCACAGGCTTTCCGTCCAGTTTCAGTGTGACGGCTGAACTGACCCGCACCGGCGCATCGGCAGGCGTCACGGTTCCGGCTTCCACAACCGGATCCGTAGTACCCAGCCCGGCCGCGAGGATCGTAACTTTGTCTCCAGGTGCCGCCGGAGCACTCTGCGTCACTTCCAGCCCCTTCACGAATGCGGTCGCAATGCCGCCCTCTGAAGCCTTCACGCCCGGGGAGACGATGGAGAGTTGAACGCTCTCAGGCGTACTCAACGCACCATTGGCATTGACGATCACTTGATACTGCTTCGTCGCCTCCAGTTGCAGAGGCGTCTGCAAAGTAAGAGATGTCGGGCTGACCGCCGCAACTGGGGCCTGCACTCCGCCGATGAGCACTCTTGTGCCTCCCAACGTTGTGGGCAGCGTCCCAGTTGGCGCGGTTACCGGTATCCCGGAGAGCGCACTTCCACGAAGGGTGATCAGGGTGCCGGGTGCCAGCGCCCCGCCCACCAGCGGGTTGTAGATATGCAGAGCCCCATTCGGCTCCAGCAGTGGCGCTGCGTTCGGGTTTACCGCACCTGCCAGTTCCGAAGTCATGCCCAGCAATCCCGGGGCGACCGACCGTGCCCGTATGCTCAGCTGCGCCGAAGCCTTCCGCGGCGTCCAGGTGGCCGCATAAGTCGCCGACTTTGGGTCAGCCAGCGGCAGCGCCAGAGGTGGATCTCCGTTTGAGAATGAAACCACCACCTGTCCATTCGTCACCGGGTCGCCGCAATCGTCGTAAAGCCGGATGGTGATCGGCGTCGGCCACGCTGCCGGAGCCGAGAAGTTCCGAGGCAGCCCCGTCGGAGCAGCAACAAGTTGCTTTGCGATGCACGTCGCCTTCGATGTAAGCCCCTGAGCAGCATTCGCAACAGCCTCACCCGTTGCCGGAACAATCAGCGTCACATTCACGCTCCGCACCGGACCGCCGAACTCATAGTTAACACCGCCCTGATAAACCCCGGGTTTCAAGTCCTTCGTATCGATAGATATGTTCGAGCTTGCAGGTGATCCAGGTACGGCGGTTCCGCTCGCAGGGCTCACCCGCAGCCACGGTGACGCTGCATCCACAGTGGCCGTGTAGGTGACGGGTTGCGCTGAACCAGTAGCGATATTCACCGTCTGTGCCGGAATCTTGTTGCTGCTCCCGGAAATGAACAACAACCCGCCGGGGACCGGAATCGGCACTTCCGCAGTCCCGGCCGGAGCGACGTTCAGAACCACCACGAAATCTCGCGGTGAGTTCGCCGCTTCCGGAGCAGTCACACGGATCTGTCCGTAATACGTTCCTGCCGCGAGGCCCGATGCGACCCCGGAGTTAATCGAGAAGCGCACGCGGCTCGGATCCGCGCCGGTTGAGGTGCCCGACGTGTCGTCGAGAGCCAGCCAGTTTGCGCCAGGCACCACTGCGGCGTTCCAGGAAACAGAAGTTCCACCGCCGGGAGTCACGAAAAATGAGGTTGTCCCGCCTACAGGCACGCCTCCTGCACTCGAGAGGAACTGCGCACCCGAGGGCTGCAGGGTGAAGGTGCCGGAGTTCGAAATGAACAGTGTGACCGGCGTCGACGATGTGCCCGCCGAGGTCTTCCACGTAACGGTGGTTCGATAGTAGCCAGGCCGCAGTCCCGTCGGATCCACGATCACATCCAGCAGCGCCGGCGAACCGGATGCCAGAAAACCCGGAGTGCCGTTTACCCGGCACCAGGGCGCGCCGCAGGTGATCGAACTTATCCCAACCGAGCCACCGCCTGGGTTTTCGATGCTCACCTGTTGCGTCAGCGTGGCACCACTTCCCGGAGACGTCGAGAACGAGATGAGGTCGCTCTGGACGCTGAACCGGGGCGGCAGATTTGAGATGCGCAACGCGATCTCCACCGTCTGAGCCGTTCCCCCACATACGCTCGTATCGGTGCAGACAGCCTGTACCGTGGCCGTGTAAGGTGTACCCGAAGCCGCCATCTGCAGCGCGGCGTCGGTGAGGCCGATGGTTAGCATCCCCGGGGCAGCAGCGCCCGATTGTACGCTCAGCCAGTTGTTGTCCGTCGGCAGCACCGTCACGCTATAAGGCAAGACAAAGCCCGGCTTCGTCAGCTGGACACCAACGACCTGGGCGCGCGGCAACGTCGAGCTACCCGCGGTCAACTCGAAGAGCAGACTCCCCGAAGACAAAAGGATATCCGTCCCGTATGGTCTGATCGTCAAAGCCGGAGTTGCAGTTCCGGTGCGGCCTTCTGCATCTGTGACCGTTACAACAAACGAGTACGCGCCGGCCGATGATGCTGACGCCACACCGCTCAGCTTGCCCGCAAATGAGAGCGAAAGCCCCGCCGGCAAGCTGCCACTCGTGACGCTGAACCGATACGGAGCAGTGCCTCCCGTAGCCGTGAACAAATGGTCCGGATACTCCACCGAAGCCATACCTGTTGCAAGCGGCGAAGGCGTAGTTACCGAAAGCGGAACGGGCTTCAGCGTGAGTCGCACTTCTCCGCTCGCGCCGGCTCCGGTCACATCCGTCACGCGAACACCAATGACGAAGGTACCCGGTTGCGTCGGAATGCCAGCTATCGTGCCGGCAGGCCGGAGACCGAGTCCACCCGGAAGCGCCCCGGACGTCAGATTCCAGGTATACGGCGGGGCGCCGCCCACCGCCGTAAGACTCTGAGAAAACACGCCGCCTGCATCGCCTGCCGGCAGGCTCGTGGAGGTAACGCGCATCGGTGGCGGCGGGATAAATCGCAGTGTATAGGCAATCGATACCGCTCGGCCGTCAGCATCCACGCCGCCGACAGTGACTGGCCAGCTGCCCACGTCGCGGGAGGTTCCCTGAATGGTACCCGAAGTTGTCGCAGACAGGCCGGGGGGCAGCCCACTGGTTGTAAAGCGATATGGCGCGGTTCCGCCCGCCAACCCCAGGCTGGCAACGTAAGGCGAATACTGGACGCCGTCGGGTAGTGTTCGGAGGCTGAAGCCGAAGACGGACCAGGTGAACGTCGCCGCCCCGCTCGATCCCGCCGAATCCGTCACCACGATGGTGGCAGAGAAATTCCCCGCCACCGACGCGGTTCCGTTTAGCGCGCCATCCGCAACGGTATAACCCGCTGGAGCTGTCCCCGAAAACGTGTACGGCGGGATGCCACCAGTCACTGAAACATTGCCGCTCACCGTGCCGCCCACGAGCACCGTACCCAAATCCCTCGTCCCGGTGACGGTCAGTCCCCCCCCTTCTCCGCCTCGTTCTCCGGAGGGCGGCGTGATCGACCCAAACCCATCCAGATAAACGTAGCCCGCGTGCCCGCCGTATGGACAATCCGACGCCAGCAGCGTCAGGGTGAAGGTATGGCCCGCTCGCTCCGAAACGTCGAGATCCTGCACTTGCCAGGAAGTGTAAAACCAGCCGTTCTCCGACTGCCTGAAAAGGGGAGCTGTCTGGGCGAGTGCCGAGTTGTAGGCGACCTGATAGATCTGCTGGTCGGTTGTGACGTCTCGCAGTTCAAGAACGAAGTTGTCGGAATCGTTCGGACCGTGTGACGCCTGCAGCACGGCTGCCCAGGCGAAGTAGATGTGCGCAGCCGTATAGTTTGTTACGGTTTGGCTGATGATCGAGACGGAATTGTTCGGCTGCGCGTCGTTAACACGCGCCGTCCGGAAACCGCTGTAAACGGAATCCAGTTGCCGGTCCGTGTTGTCGTCCAGTTGCGGGCCGGGGCCGAAGACTTCGCCTGCGAAAGCCCTGGAATTGAAGTTGGAGCCGCCGGGTAGGTAGCTGGAAGGAACGAGTGGCCACCCACCGCTCCAGTACCCGCCCCCCTTCGTCCATCCGCTGAAATCTCCAGATTCAAAATTGCCGTTTACGAACGAGCCATGTTGCTGCGCTTCCAGTGGCGCAATTCTTATCAGTGTAAGAAAGACAGTGCCAGCGAGTAATAACTTGTTCGTCCGCGAAAAAGGGCCCATTGCCCGATACTATCAGCGGATTTGGACGTTGTAATACTTTTTTAGGACAGGTCGGTACTGGATCGGTTACTTTTCTTTTAAAACGTTAGTACTGGATCGACTACAAAGCTGAGCCGTGGCATTTCTTATACTTTTTGCCGCTACCGCACGGACACGGGTCGTTACGACCAACTTTTGGTCCGCCGTTCGAGATCGGCTGAGGGTTGGTCGAGCTGGTCGCGCTCATGAACTGAAGATCCTTCAGTTCCTTCTCGTGCTGACGCTGAATGTTCCGCGTCATATCCTGCACGGCTGACTGAGCCTGGCGACGTTGTTCTTCCTCCGCCGCCCTCGATTGTTCGGCGGCCACTTCGAGTTCACGCCGCTCCGCCGTCGCTTCGTCATCCTGCATGCCGTCTTCATCGACGACAAACGGCAGTTCTGCGTCGTTGTGCTCGAAGCGCAGGAAGTACAGGTACCGAACCGTCTCGTCCTCGATGCGATCCATCATCGCTTCGAACAGCCGGAACGACTCTTTCTTGTACTCCACCAGCGGATCCTTCTGCCCGTAACTGCGCAGTCCGATCCCCTCTTTCAGATGGTCCATCGAAAGCAGGTGGTCTTTCCACTGATCGTCGATCACGTGGAGCATAATGTTGCGCTCGGCTTCGCGCAGCAAACTCGGGCCAACCAGTTCTTCTTTGGCTTGGTACGTCGCCTTGGCCCGGTTCAGCAACTCATCTTCAATCTGATCGGCCGTCATGCCGCCCAGGTCTGCTGGATTCACTCGCGTGCCGAACTGTGTCAGCATGTCCGTCTGGATGCCCGCGAGGTCCCAGGTATCGGGATGCGTACCTTCGGGGCAGCGCATATCCACCATGCTGCCGATCGCGCCCTTCGTCATGTCGAAGATGCGATCGCGCTGCTCTGCGCCTTCCAGCAACTGCCGCCGCATGATGTAGACGGCCTGCCGCTGCTTGTTCATCACGTCGTCGTACTCGAGCAGGTGCTTGCGCGATTCGAAGTTCTGCACTTCCACCGCACGCTGCGCCGCCGCAATACGCTTTGTGATCAGACCCGACTCGATCGGTACATCTTCTTCCATGCCCAGCCGCAGCATCAGGTTCTGCATCCGCTGCCCGCCGAAAATGCGCAGCAGATCGTCTTGCAGCGAGAGGAAAAACCGCGAACTGCCCGGATCGCCCTGACGACCCGCGCGGCCACGCAGCTGGTTATCGATACGCCGTGAGTCGTGTCGCTCGGTACCTACAATGTGAAGACCGCCAAGGCTGACCACCTCGTCGTGCTCCACCTTGCACTCAGCGCGCGCCGTCTCCAGCGCCTTTGCCCAATCCGCCGCGTACTCTTCGCGATCCGGATCTTTACCTGCCTTGCGCATGGCGTCGCGCGCCATCGCTTCCGGATTACCGCCCAGCAGAATATCGGTACCGCGGCCGGCCATGTTGGTCGATACAGTGACAGCACCCTTGCGTCCGGCCTGCGCCACGATCGTAGCTTCCCGCTCATGATTCTTCGCGTTCAGAACTTCGTGCCGGATCCCGGACTTTTTCAGCAGCGCCGAAAGATGCTCCGACTTTTCAACTGAGATGGTGCCGACCAGAACCGGCTGACCCTTCTCGTGAACTTCCTTGATTTCTTTCGCGGCGTTCCGGAACTTCTCTTCTTCCGTCCGGAACACCACGTCCGTGTTCTCTATGCGGATCATCGGCCGGTGCGTCGGAATCACAATGACGTCCAGCTTGTAGATCTTCTGGAATTCGGCCGCTTCCGTCTCCGCCGTACCGGTCATGCCGGCCAGCTTCTTGTACATACGGAAGTAGTTCTGGAAGGTGATCGTGGCGAGAGTCTGGTTCTCTTTCTCGATCTTCACGCCTTCTTTGGCTTCCACCGCCTGGTGGAGACCGTCGCTCCAGCGGCGACCAGGCATTAGACGTCCGGTGAATTCGTCGACGATGATGACTTCGCCGTCCTTCACCACGTAATCCTTGTCGCGCATGAAAATGACGTGCGCCTTCAACGCCGACTGAATGTGGTGATTCCACTCCACGTTCTGCGGCTCGTACATGTTGCCGATGCCCAGCAGCTTCTCAACGCGCAGCACGCCTTCTTCGGTCAGCGCCACGGAGCGATGCTTCTCGTCAACCGTGAAATCGCCCGTCGTGTACTTCTCGCCGGGCTCCTTGCCTTCAATCACTTCGCCGCGCACCAGATGCGGGATAACCTTGTTCGCCTTGTAGTACTTGTCGGTCGACTCTTCGCTCGGACCCGAGATGATCAGCGGCGTTCGTGCTTCATCGATGAGGATCGAATCAACTTCGTCGACAATGGCGAAATTGTGCCCGCGCTGCACGCAGTTCGAGAGGCTGAACTTCATGTTGTCGCGCAGGTAGTCAAACCCGAATTCGTTGTTCGTACCGTACGTGATGTCGGACGCGTAGGCTTCCTGCCGCTCGCGGTCGTCCAGGTCGTGAACGATGACGCCGACCGACATGCCGAGGAACTTGTACAGCCGTCCCATCCACTCCGAGTCGCGTCGCGCCAGGTAGTCGTTGACGGTGATCGCGTGCACGCCCTTACCAGCCAGCGCGTTCAGATAAACGGGCGCCGTGGCCACCAGCGTCTTACCTTCGCCGGTCTTCATTTCCGCGATGTTGCCCTGATGCAGCACCATGCCGCCGATCAGCTGCACGTCGAAGTGGCGCATGTTGAGGACACGACGGCCAGCCTCGCGGACCACGGCGAAAGCTTCCACCAGCAGATCGTCAAGAGAGGCGCCGCGCGCCAGGCGTTCTTTAAAATCGATGGTCTTCGCAGCCAGGTCGATGTCAGAAAGTTGCTGGAGCGAGGGTTCGAGGGCATTGATCGCGGCAATACGCGGCCGCAATGCTTTTACCTCACGCTCGTTCCGGGTGCCAAATATTTTGGCTAGTAATGCATCAACCATAAGTTAGGGGGGACTCTTCCAGTTTAGCTTGCCTTGGCGAATGCCTCGACGTGTGATAATCCTGAGCGATGGCGCTCGAGATTACGTGGCTTGGACACGGCACTTTTCACTTGGTTCTTCCAAACGGGGAGACCATCGTCTGCGATCCCTGGATCGGAGAAGGCGCCACTCGAAACCCCGCATACCCCGACGGCTTCAAAATCACCCGCTGCGACACCATCCTGATTTCCCACGGCCATTTCGACCATATTCATGATGCGGTTCCGCTCGCCAAAAAGTTCAACTCAAAAGTGGTGGCAATCTACGAAACCTGCCATTGGTTAGGACGTAAGGGCGTCGAAAACTGTTCCGGCATGAATAAAGGTGGCACCCAGACGGTCGGCTCCCTGACCGTCACGATGACCCACGCCGTTCATAGTTGCGGCATTACGGACGACGACGGCAGCATCATCTACGGTGGCGAAGCGGCTGGCTACGTGATCAAACTACCAGACGGCCGAAGAGTATATTTCGCGGGCGACACCAACGTTTTCAGTGACATGGCGCTGATTGCCGAGCTTTACAAGCCCCAGCTCGCCTTTCTGCCCATCGGCGATCTCTTCACCATGGGCCCCCGCGAGGCTGCCCTCGCCTGCCGCCTGATCGGAGCCGAGCAGGCGATCCCCATGCACTTCGGAACCTTCCCGCGCCTGACCGGCCGCCCGTCGGAACTCCAGAAGCTGGCGCCCAACACGAGGATCCTTGAACTCACCCCCGGCGTTCCTTACACCTGGTAATCCGGAATGTCGCGCCTGTTCCGATCTCACCGCGTTCTTCTTCGAAAACACTGGAAGCTGACCGCGATTGCGGTCGTCTCCCTTTCGCTTGCTCTCGCCCTGGCTATCCTCAGCCTCAGCCTTGCGAACACCTTCCTGTTCCTCCAGCCCGCTGCCCCACAGGCAGACCGGCTCGTCAGTATTCATACGCGCACCGCCGCCAACACGGTCGACCAGGTCTCCTACCCCGACTTCCAGTTTTACCGGAAAAACAACCACGTCTTCACAGACGTCGCCGCCGAACCGAACTCCATCAGCATCTTTGCCGACACCGACAACCAGAAGAAGCAGATCAGGGTCTTCGCTCGCCCGGTTTCCGACAACTACTTCGCGGTACTTGGGCTTCGGCCTTTCCTCGGCCGTTTCTTCATCGCTGGGGACGACGAGAGCAAGACGTCACCAGCTGTGATGACTTATTCCTGCTGGCAGCGCCTTGGTCAGGACCGGCAGATCGTGGGCAAAGCCATCGCCGGCTATACCATCGTCGGCGTCACCCCGAAGGATTACAAGAGCGGCTTCTATGGTTTCAGCGGTGACCTGTTCACTTCACTAAGCAACCTGGAGAACACGCCAGACTGGCGGAGCCGTCGGGATGCACACCGGCTCTTCCTCACTGCCCGTCTTCGGCCGGATGTCACCCTCCAGCAGGCTCAGGTGGAAATGGAGGGGCTGTCCCGCCAACTCGCCGCAGCGTACCCCAAAGAGAATCAGAACCGCACCGCCGTCGTGACCCGCACGACCCTCATCCCACCCGATGGAGTGGCCTCCGTCCGCCTGATGACCGGCATCCTCATGGCGGTCGTTCTCCTCGTGCTGCTCATCGCCTGCGCCAACGTCGCCAGCCTGCTGCTCGCCGTCGCTGTTGGTCGCAGGCAAGAGACTTCGGTGAAGCTGGCGCTCGGCGCTTCCCGCAACCGTCTCGTGAATGAGTTTCTTAAAGAGAGTGCAGCCATCTGCGTCGTCAGCAGCCTGCTTGGGTACCTGACGGCCGCCGTCGTCGTCGCGAAATTCTCGGCGTTTGCCTTCACCTTCCCGCTTTACGGCACCTTCGCTGTAGTCTTGAACCTTCATCTGGATGCGAGAGTGATCGCCTTCACCTGCGCGCTGATCCTGCCGGCGATCCTGATTACCGGCCTCCCGCCCGCCTTCTATGCCTCTTCGCCGTCGGTGAATCAGGTTCTGGGCGGCGAGATCGTCGTGGGTGGCACTGGCCAAAACTTCCGTCGCAACCTGTTGGTGATCGCGCAGATCGCCATCTGTACGCTCGTCTGCGTCGGCATGGGATTGTGCCATCGCAGTCTCTACAACCTCCGGCACGTCGACACCGGCTTCTCGGCCCGCAATCTCTTAGCGGTACAGGTGGTCTCTGATCCCAAAACCCCTCAGTTCTACGACACGCTTCGGCGCAGGGCCCTCACGCTCCCCGGCGTCGAAGCCGCAACACTCGCCTCCGACCTCCCGCTGCTCATGTCCACGGCCGTGCCAGTCCGTTACCCGGACGGCAGCAAGACGATCTCCGTCAGCCACGCTGTGGTGGACGCGAACTATTTCGAGACCTTCAAGCTCCCGCTCCTCTCCGGCCGAATGTTCAACAGCTTCGACCTGGAGGGCCACCCGGAGGCGATCATCGTGAATCGCAAAATGGCCACAACATTCTGGCCCGGTCAGGACCCCCTCGGCAAGCAGCTAACACTGGGGGAACCAGCCCGTCACGGCGTGGTGATCGGGGTCGCGGCAGATGGCAAGTACGAGGAACTCGGCGAAAGCGCCCGACCCTTCCTTTACCTCGCTCTCAGCCAGCACAAGAAGGATCTAATCTACCTGGCTGTCAGAACCAAAGCCGACCCGCGACTCTCCATCGAACCGCTGTCCCGGACACTCCGGAAGCAGGGTCTCGTCGTCCCCCTGACACCCTTCACGCTCGAAAGCTGGATAAACCTGACGCTGCTGGTGGAACGCCTCACCGCCAGTGCCGCGACCATCCTAAGCGCCCTGGGGCTGTTCCTGGCATGCATCGGTCTCTTCGGCTCGATCTCCTGGTCCGTCACGGAGCGAAGGAAAGAGATGGGTATCCGGGCAGCACTGGGAGCGAGGCCGAAACAGCTGCTGACAATGATCCTGCATCAAACCGCGCTCGTCACCGGGACCGGAATCGCAGCCGGAGCGATCCTCGGCATCGGAGCGACCATGCTCCTTCGCTCTCACCTCTTCGGAATAGGACCTCTGGAATGGCCGGTTCTGACCTCCGTCACCGCCGGAATGTTAGCCGTCTGCCTGCTGGTAGCCGGCCTCTCAGCCAATCCGTCAACGAAGGCAGACCCCATGGACGCCGTCCGCCACGCCTGAGCTACTTCAAACGGGAGAACTGGTCCTCGTCAATCCCGAACTGACCCAGTATCTTGGTAGAAGAGCGCTGCCCCGATCTGCTGGCCACCATGGACGGGTATCGTCGTAGCCCTGCCATCTGGATGCCGCCAGCGCTCGTGACTGCCTGTCGTTCGAGCCCGAACGAAACCAAGTCGCGCCGCTACCCGGCGAAACTCGTCCGCGCGAGCACTAGGCATGCACGAACTCAGTCGTGTCCGCCGGTAATTGCTCGCTGCGTTCCTTATACTCAGCTGCAATCAAATCGAATACACTTGCCAACTCAGCCAACGCTTCTTCGCGAGTTGGCATAAGGGCATGGCACCCGGCGATGGCCGGGATTTCGGCGACCCATCCATTCGGCTGGTTGCGATACAGGACGGTCTTGTAATCGTCGAAGTCCATTCGCCACAATTGTACCCCCGCGCGAACAGATCTAAGCCGCGGCTTCTTCGCCGTCCCGCTCGTCCGAAGCCGTAAAATAGGCACAATCCGGGTGCTGGAAAACCAGCGCACTCACACTGGCTTCCGGCTCCATCATCATGCCCTCCGTCAGTTCCACGCCAATCTCTTCCGGACGCAGCAGCTTCCAAATCCCCTGCTGATCGTCCAGGTTCGGACAGGCCGGGTAACCGAAGCTGTACCGCTTGCCCCGATATCGCGACGTGAACCGCTCGTGCATCGTCATCGTCGCCGGATCCGGGAAACCCCAGTCCTCCCGAATACGCCGGTGCAGCCACTCCGCGCAACCTTCCGCCGTCTCGATCGCCAGTGCCTGAATGCCGTGCGCCAGGAAGTACTCGCCGCGGTTCTTGTAATCCTCCGCCCGTTCCCGAACACCCGCCCCGGCCGTCACTACGAAGATCGCCAGATGATCCCGCTCGCCGTTCTTGGCCGGCAAAATATAGTCGCTCAGGCATAACCCGTTCGCACGCGGCTGACGCCCGAACTGGAACGTATGCAGAGGCGATCCCGCCCCCGGCTCGAACAGGTGGATCGAATTCCCCGCTCTCTCAGCCTCGAAGAACTGCCACACAGCCTTGGGCCTCAGGTACTCGCCCGCGACCTTCTTCAGGTCGCCCATCATCGCATTCAGCTCGACAGCCTTCTTTTCGCCCTTTTCCAGATCCTTCTCGAAGTTGCCTTTGTACCCCAAATGCCGGCCAAACAGCATGTACGGGTTGATGTACGACCACAACTCTTCCAGCTGCGGCACGGCCCGGATCTTACGATCCAGATACGGCGCGGGCGGAATAGGCAGGTCAACGCGCACCTTCGTACTCCGCTCCTCGGAAACAGCCACCGGAGTCTCATCCACCACCGGCTCCGCAAATGCACCCGGCGTCAAATTCCGGTACTTCTTTAGCGTCGCTTCCCGCAACGCCGGATCCATCAGCTCGTTCATGATTCGCAGCCCCGTCATGGCGTCCCGTGCGTAACAAACGGCCTCGCCGTAAGCCGGCCCGATCTTATTCACCGTGAAGCGTTCACTCAGCGCCGCGCCACCCACCAGCACTGGCACCGTGATCCCCGCTTCCTTGAAATCCGCCGCCGTAATCACCATCTGCTGCGCCGACTTGACCAGCAAGCCCGACAACCCGATCGCGTCCGGCTTATGCTCCCGGAACGCCTGAATCAACTGGTCCGACGGGATTTTGATCCCGAGATTGATCACCTCATAGCCGTTGTTGCTGAGGACGATCTCCACCAGGTTCTTGCCAATGTCGTGGACGTCGCCTTTTACCGTAGCGAGCAGCAGACGTCCGCGCGAGGCAGTATCGGCCTTCTCCATGAACTGTTCCAGATGGTTGACGGCAGCCTTCATCGCTTCCGCCGACTGCAGCACTTCCGCCACAATCAGTTCATTGGCATTGAACAGCCGGCCCACTTCAGCCATGCCCGCCATCAGCGGTCCGTTGATGATCTCCAGCGGCGGCGTACCTTCCGCACGTTTACGCTCCAGATCCGGAATCAGCCCGTCTTTCGTGCCCTCGATGATGTAGTTCGAGAGCCGCTGATCCAGCGGGACATCCGCCCCGCCCACCTTTTCCTTCTTGATGTGACTCCGGAAGAACTCGGCAATCCTGGCGATGTGGTGCTGGTTGATCGCAGCCTTCTGCTCAGGGGTCTGCAGACGCCAGTCCTCCGGCGCCTCCATGCCCTCGGGCGGCGTATTGAACAGCAGCGACTCCGCCAGCTTTTTCTCAACGGGCGGAATCGAAGCGAACCGCTCCAGCTTCTCCGCGTTCACGATCGCAAGATCCAGCCCGGCCTTCGTGCAGTAGTAGAGGAACACGGAGTTGACCACTTCACGCGCCGCCGCCGGCAAGCCGAACGAGATATTCGAAACACCCAGCGTCGTCCGGACATACGGGATCTCAGCCTTGATCAGCCGCAGCCCCTCAATCGTCTCTACCGCACCGCCGATGTAATTCGCATCGCCCGTGGCGCACGGGAACACCAGAGGATCGATGATGATGTCCTCTGGCAAGATGCCGTACTTCGTGGTCAGCAGTTCCACTGACCTCTTCGCCACGGCCAACTTGCGCTCGCGCGAAAACGCCTGCGCCTGCAGTTTGTCTTCATCGATGGTGCCGACCACCAGCGCCGCGCCATAAGCTCTGGCCAGAGGGCAAATCAGCTCGAACTTCTCCTCACCGTCTTCCAGGTTGATGGAGTTGATGATGCTCTTGCCTTGACAGTACGTCAGCGCCAGTTCTACGGCCTTCGGATCCGTGGTGTCGATCATGATCGGCGCCTGAATAATCCGGATCAGCTTTTCATAGAAGGACGGAATGTCCTTCATCTCATCCCGATCCGTGCTCTGCAGACACACGTCCACAATGTGAGCGCCGTTCCGAACCTGCCGCCGCGCGACCTCGACTGCCTCTTCCCACTTCTCGTCCGAGATCAGGTTCTTGAACAGCCGTGACCCGATCACGTTCGTCCGCTCACCAACAATCAGCGGACGGCTGTCTTCATCGGCCTCCACCAGATCGATGCCGGAGTAAAACGATCGGTGAGTGGGCGCAGGCACGGGTCGAGGCTTGTACTTCGCAGCCATTTGGGCTATGACGGCGATGTGTCGGTCGGTGGTTCCGCAGCAGCCGCCGACGATGTTGATCCAGCCGTTCTTGATGAATCGTTCAAGTTGGGCCGAGAGCATATCCGGAGATTCCAGATACTTCCCGTCGTGATCGGGAAGCCCTGCGTTGGGGTAACACGAGATGCGGGTCTTGGCGAGCCCTGCCAGACTCCGGATGTGATCAGTCATGAACTCCGGGCCCGTCGCGCAATTCAGCCCGATCGACAGGATGTCAGCGTGTTCCACCGAGATCAGCAGAGTCTCCGCCGCCTGGCCAGCGAGCATTCGTCCCTGGGGTTCGATTGTCCCCGAGACCATCACAGGAATTCTGCGGCCGGTCTCGCTGGCGAGCCGCTGAATCCCATGCAGCGCGGCTTTGACATTCCTGGTGTCGAGTTGCGTTTCTACCAGAAAAATGTCGACGCCACCTTCGGCGAGCGCCTTCGCCTGGTCGTGGAAGTTTGCTTCCACCTCTTCAAAAGTTGTGTTGCCACCCAGGGAAAGGGCTTTGGTGGTGGGCCCTATGGAACCGGCCACGAACCGTGGCTTCTCAGCGGTCCATGCCTCGTCCGCCACTTTGCGAGCGATCTGGGCAGCCTTCAAATTCAAATCCCAGGCTTCATCCTGTATCTGGTACTCGGCCAGCACAATGGCGGTGCCGCCGAAAGTGTTGGTCTCGATAATGTCAGCGCCGGCGTCCAGATAAGCGCGATGAATGTCTTCGATGACATCCGGCCGAGTCTTGACAAGGTACTCGTTGCACCCTTCCAGCGATCGTCCGCCAAAGTCATCTGCAGTCAGGTCGCGGGCCTGCAGCATCGTCCCCATAGCTCCGTCAAGGACAAGAATTCTGGCTTCTAAAGCCTGCTGCAGGGCCTGCTGGCGTTGTTCGAAAGTGTTCACTGTGCTTTCTTCAGTTTAGCCATGCGGCCTAAGTCCCGGTCTCAACCTCGCTGCGAAGCCCGTATTTCTCCATTCGGTAGATCAAAGTACGACGGCTTACATCCAGATATCTTGCCGCCTGGCTCTGGTTCCCATGAAACCGTTCCAGTGCCCGCAGCAACAGCTCCCGCTCCACGCCCTCCAGGCTCAGCCCCTCCTCCGGCAGTTCCAGCCGGAAGCCCCCGTTGGTCGGCGCCGTTATCGTCGTTCGAATCTCAGGGGGCAGGTCCGCGTCGGTCAGTTCCCCGCCGGACGAGAGCACCACCATCCGCTCGATCACGTTCTCCAGTTCCCGGACATTGCCCGGCCACCGGTACTGCGCCAGCTGCGTTTTCACGGAAGCCCCGATCCGCAGACCCTGAATGCCATGCCGACCCACCAGCTTCGCGAACAGATGCTGCAAAAGTTCCGGAATATCCTCCCGGCGCTCGCGCAGCGGCGGCAGCTCCAGCGGCACCACCGCCAGCCGGTAGTAGAGGTCCTCGCGAAAGGTTCCGTCCTCCACCATGGCCTGCAGGTTCCGGTGCGTCGCCGCAACCACCCGGACGTTTACAGTCATCACGCCCGTCGCGCCGATCTTCTCGATCTCGCCGTTCTGCAGCAGCCGCAGCATCTTCGCCTGCGTCTCCGGTGGCAGTTCGCCCACTTCGTCCAGAAACAGCGTGCCGCTATCGGCCAGTTCCACCTTTCCCTGTTTCGCAGTCAGCGCCCCGGTGAACGCTCCTCGCTGGAACCCGAACAGTTCCGACTCGATCAGATCCTTCGGGATCGCCCCGCAGTTGATCGTCACGAATGAGCGGGTCCGCCGCCTGCTGTTGTGGTGGATCGCCCTCGCCAGCAGTTCTTTGCCCGTCCCCGTCTCCCCACGGATCAGCACCGTTGAATCATGCTGCGCCACCCTCGAAGCCATCTCCAGCACGCGCAGGAGCGAGGTCGAGTGCCCCACAATGTTTTCGAACCCGTATCGCTGATCCAGGGCGGCCCTAAGATTCCGCACTTCCTCCAGCAGCGACTGCCGCTCCATGGCCCGATGTACCGCCAGCACCAGTGCCTCGTAGTCGATCGGCTTCGTGACGTAGTCGTACGCCCCTGCCTTCATGGCCTCCACCGCAGTCTCCACACTCCCGAAAGCTGTGATGATGATGACGGTGGTGTTCCCGTGGTGCTCCCGAATCTCGCGCAGCAGCTCGATGCCCCCGGCGCCCGGCATTTTCAAATCCGTAATCACCAGCCTGGGGCTCTGCGACGCCAGGATGTCCCGCGCCTCCGCAACCGAGGCGGCGGTAGCTACCCCATACCCCGCCTCTTCTAACTGCATCTTCAGAACGCGCCGAACGCTCGCGTCATCGTCCACAACGGCAATCAGGTTCGGATTCATTGCGTCACCTCCTGGTGAACCGGCAACTCGACCCGAAACGTCATGCCGCCAGCGGGATTGTTTTCGGCCGCGAGATTGCCCCCATGCTGCCGAACGATATTCGACGCGATTGCCAGACCCAGGCCGCTGCCCTTTTCCCGCGTCGTAAAGAACGGTTCAAAAATCTTGTCTTCATCCCCCGGCGTCACTCCCGCCCCCTTGTCCGTCACGCTGATCCTCACATGCCCGTCCACTCGGTCGGCCGCGATGGTCACCTCGCTGTTCGGCGGCGATGCCTCCACCGCGTTCAGCACCAGATTCAGCAACACCTGCTTCAGCTGCTCCGGGTCACACTCCACCTCCGACATGCCTTCCGGCACCACCGCCGCCACCGGTGTCGATCGGGCCAGCGGCGACTGGGCCACCAGCAACCGAACCGAGTCGATCAGCAGCCCAATATCGGCTGGCTGAAAACGCGGCGCACGAGGACGCGCAAACTCCAGAAACCCCGTGAGCAGTTTGTTGAGGCGCTGCGATTCCAACTCGATGATGTCGAGGCAGTCGCGGAAGTTCTCGCCAGAGACCTTGCCGCGCCGCAGCAGCGACGCCGCGCCCGAGATACCTTCCAGCGGGTTGCGAATCTCGTGCGCCAGGCTGGCCGCTAACTGGCCTGCGGCATACAGGCGCTCCGATCGCCGAAGCTGATCTACATTGGCCTGCAACTCGCCATATACCCTCTGCAATTCCGCCGACGCAGACTCCAGTTCTACCTTCTGCCGCCGCTCTCGATCGGACAGAAAGCCGGCAAAAACGCCCGCCACTCCGAAGATGGACAACTCAACCACCTGATCCAGAGCGTTCTCTGGCGATACACGCTGGCTAATCAGAATGTATGGCGACTGCGCGATGGCCGTGGCCAGCGTTGTCAGCGCCGCGCCGCCCCAGCTCAGCAGAACGGCCGACAACAGAATCGGGATGAAGTTCAGGTGATGGAGCGAATTCTCCACCTCCACCTCGGCCGGCGGAACCACCCACATCAGACCCGAGATCACGATCACCACGATCCCGATAGCCGCCATTCGAAATTCCTTACTGCGGGTAATCTCACTCACAGACCGCTCCTGTTTGCACTTTAGGTACCGCTGCCAAGTTGTTGGTTCCACGCACAGGCCTGCCCCTAATCGTACATAGGGCGTGGTGGAGACTGCACCATATGGGACACCTCCCCGTCTCTGTACGAACAAAATCAACAGCTTGGGATTGGTCACGAGGCTGCACAACCCGTGGCGTGTATCACCCAACCTTGGTCCTCTTACTCCTGCTAAGCGGGACCGCAACGGCCCAAACCGCGCCGATGACCCTGTCCAGGGCGCTGGAACTTGCCGCTGCCAACAATCCCCAGTTGCGCGTTGCTGCGGCAATTGGAGAGGGTGCACGCGCCGCGGTCACCACCGCCCGCGCCCGCCCCAACCCTGACTTCAACTACGTCACCGGACGGCAACACCTGTTGCAGCCCAGCGCCGCTGCTGGCGGGCAGCAGCATTTTGGCGTGGCGCAACTCATCGAACTGCCCTCCGTCCGCCAGGCTCGGCTCAACGTCGCTGAAATCGGCCGGGAAAGCACCGACTATCTGTTGGCGGAAACGCAACTGGCCCTTCGTGGAGCCGTGAAGCAGGCCTTCTACCAGGCGTTGCGCCGCCGCCAGGAGATCGCGATGGCTGAAGAGAGCCGGCGCATCGTCGAAGACCTGGAACGCCGCATTCGCATTCAGGTGCAGGTGGGCGAAGCGGCCCGCCTCGAACTCATCCGGGCCGAGACCGAAGTCAACGCAGCCAACGCCCAACTCCGCGGTGCCCAGCTCCGCTTAACCACCGCTGTCGCCCAGCTCCGCGCTCTGCTCGGCCTGCCGGCAACGGAAGACATCACACTGGACGGCACTCTCTCCCCGGCGCTCGACCTGCCTGCCTTTGCTGACCTGCGCAACGCCGCCCTCGCCACTCACCCCGCGCTCGCCCGGCTCCGGACCGAAGTCCGCCGCGCCCGCGCCATCCTGAACAATGAAGAGACGCTGCGCAAGCCGCAGCCCACGCTGCTCAGTGAGTACGAACGCCAGCCCGACAACCACTATTGGCGCGTTGGCGTCAGCATCCCTCTCCCCCTCGCCAACCGCCGGCAGGGCCCCATCGCCGAAGCCGCGGCAGGCATCTCGCAGGCCACCGCCTCAACCTCTGCGTTCGAACTGGAGATCACGTCACAGCTCGAACGCGCTTACGGCGAGTACCAAGTGGCGAGCCAGCAATTGCGGGCCTACGAGGACGGCAGTCTTCGCGAAGCCGAGGCCGCTCTCGCCGCCGCCGAGACCGCTTACCGCCTCGGTGAACGCGGCATTCTCGAGGTGCTCGACGCACAACGCGTGCTGCGCAGCATCCGCTTCGATTATCTGAACGCGCAGTTCGACAGGCAGTCGGCGCGCATTGAACTGGAGCAACTCCGTGGTTCTGATTTCCAGGAATAAGATGACAACCCGATACCTCGCCGTCCTCACCGCGGTGCTCCTCACCGGTTGCGGCAAAAGTGCGGTCAAACCAGCCGAAACGGCGGTGATGGACCAGCCGAAAAACAACCCCATGGAGATCACCGTCAACGCGGAACTGGCGAAGCAGATTCGCGTGGGCCGGCCATCGTGGAAAGAAGTGGTCGGCAGCTTCCGGGTCGCCGGCCGCGTGGAGGCCGATGAGCGGCGCATCACTCGCGTGAGCGCCCCCGTCGGAGGCCGCGTTACGGAACTCTTCGCCAACCCGGGTGAGACCGTGAAGAAAGGGCAGATTCTGGCTACTCTGCGCAGCGCCCAGCTCTCCGAAGCGCAAAGCCAGTTGCTCAAGGCCCTCACCCAGCAACAATACGGGCAACGCGCGGTAGACCGGGCCCAACAACTGTTGGACGCCGGGGTCATCGGCTCCGCGGAACTGCAACGGCGGCAGACCGAACTCACCCAAACCAACGGCGAAATCTCCGGCTACCAGGATCATCTGCGTCTGCTCGGCATGACCGACCAGGCGATCAGGGGCCTTGAGACCAGCCGCACCCTCAACGCTCAGATTTCCGTGATCGCCAGTGAGGAAGGCACCGTGATGGAACGGAGGGTCACCGTCGGCCAGATCGTGGAAGGAGCCGATATCCTCTTCGTGCTGGCCGATCTTTCGACGCTCTGGATCACCGCGGACGTGCCTGAGCAGGCCGCGGCCAACCTGACCGTCGGCAAGACGGCTGAAGCGGAGCTCGCGGCTTATCCCGGCAAGCTGATCCGCGGCAGAATTTCATTCGTCAGCGCGCTCGTGAATCCGGAGACCCGCACCGTACAGGCCCGTATGGATGTTGTCAATCAAGGGCGTCGCTACAAGCCCTCGATGCTCGCGACCATGGTCTTGAAAGACGGGGCACAAGCGCAACTCGTGGTGCCCCGCACCGCGCTGGTTCGCGAGGATGACAAAGACTACGTCCTGGCCGAAACAAAAACGGACACGTTCAGCCTCAAGCCCGTCACGCTCGCGGGAGAATTCGATACCTTCCGCATTCTTACGGACGGCTTGAAGGAAGGCGAGAGGATCATCCTCGACGGCGCCTTCCACGTGAACAATGAGCGCAAGCGCACCGCGCTGATGGGGAGCCGGTAGCCGATGCTCAACGCTCTGGTTGCAAGCGCGCTCAAACATCGTGTAGTGGTGGTAGTGACGGCCGCGATCGCACTCGGCTTCGGCATAGACGCCACCCGCAAGCTCTCGGTAGACGCGTTCCCCGACGTCACCAACATCCAGGTTCAGGTGGCGACCGAGGTACCCGGCCGCTCGCCCGACGAAGTGGAACGTATCGTGACCATCCCGGTTGAGATCGGTATGACCGGCCTTCCCGGCATGACCGAAATGCGGTCGCAGAACGAGCCCGGCCTTTCCATCGTGACTCTCGTCTTTAATGACGACACGCCGGTCTACTTCGCCCGACAGCTCGTGGCCGAGCGCCTGGGAGACGTCAAAAGCCGGCTGCCGGAAGGGATTCTACCGACTCTCGGTCCTGTTTCCACTGCTCTGAGCGAGGTGTACCAATACACGCTCGAGAACGCTTCTGACGGCGAGCGCGAACTCACGAAAGATGAACTTGTGCAGCGGCGCATCGTTCAGGACTGGGTCGCCAGACCTCTGCTCCGCTCCATCTCGGGCGTTGCCGAGATCAATTCCACCGGCGGCTACGTCAAGCAGTATCAGGTTCTGGTCGACCCGTACAAGATGAGGTCCTTCGGCGTCAACATCCACCACGTCCGAGAGGCCCTTGCGCGGAACAACGCCAACGCCAGCGGCGGCATCCTGCCGCAAGGCCCGCAGGTCTATCTGGTGCGCGGACTCGGCCTGATCAAGAGCCTCGACGACATTCGCAGCGTGGTTCTCAAGGAGTCTCACGGCACGCCTGTTTTCGTTCGCGACGTGGCGGAGGTGAAGATGGGCGAGGAAGTCCGCTACGGCGCCATGATCAAGGGCGGCTATACGGAAGCTGTAGGCGGCATCGTCATGATGATCGCGAGCGGTAACGCCAAAGAGATCGTCACCAAAATCAAGGCCCGTGTGGAGGAAATCAACTCCAACAACATGTTGCCGGACGGGCTCAGAATCGTGCCGTACTACGACCGCTCGGTGCTGGTGGACGCAGCGGTCCATACGGTCACAAAGGTGCTGGGAGAGGGCGTCGTTCTGGTGGTCGTGGTGTTGTTCCTGTTCCTCGGCGACCTGCGGTCCAGCGTCATCGTCATCGCAACTCTGATACTGACGCCCGTGCTCACGTTCCTGGTGATGAACCACTACGGGATGTCCGCCAATCTAATGTCGCTTGGTGGACTTGCGATCGCGGTCGGGCTGATGGTCGACGGCTCGGTGGTGGTGGTCGAGAACGTCTTCTCGCAGCTCGGCCACCACCCCGACCAGAGCCGCCTGAAGACGGTCCACGCCGCGGTGATGGAAGTGGGCACGCCGGTGATCTTCGGCATCTGCATCATCATCCTGGTCTTTCTGCCGCTCATGACACTTGAGGGCATGGAAGGCAAGATGTTCGCGCCTCTGGCGTACACGATTGCGATTGCGCTTGGCATCTCCCTCATCCTCTCGTTGACCCTTTCTCCCGTCCTCTCGTTGATGCTGCTGAAGGGCGGCAGCGAGCACGACACCTTCTTTGTCCGGCTCATGAAGCGGCCCTACGTGGCCATGTTGACCTGGGCCACGAACAATGAGTACAAAACGGTCGGGCTCGCGGTCGTGGCCTTCGCAGCCTGCATGTCACTGTTCCCGTTGCTGGGGACCTCGTTCATCCCGGAACTCAAAGAGGGCACCATTTCCCCCAACGCGGACCGCGTGCCGGATATCTCGCTCGACGAGTCAATTCTCATGGAGATGGAAGCCATCAAGAGGGTCCGAAGCGTTGACGGCGTGGAGTACGTCGTGTCACGCCTGGGACGCGGCGAGTCGCCGGTCGACCCCGCCGGGTACAACGAATCCGATCTGATGGCCCAACTCTCACCGGTCGAGAAACGCCCGGGACGAACGCAGGAAATGATCGCCGATGAGATCCGCGAAAAGCTTTCGGGTTTGCCTGGCGTCAATGTCGTGATGGCGCAGCCGATCTCGGACCGAGTGGACGAGATGGTGACCGGCGTTCGCGCCGACATTGCCGTGAAGATCTTCGGCGACGATCTGGAAACTTTGCGCGCCCGCGCCGAAGATGTTGCGAAAGTGGCGGCGGGCATTCGGGGCACAGCCGACATCAAGGTGGACCGCGTGACGGGCCAGCAGAACCTCAATGTGGCGATCGATCGTCAGGCTATTGCGCGGTATGGCCTGAACGTGGGGGACGTGAACGACGTGATCGAGGCGGCGGTCGCGGGCCGATCCGCCACTGAGATCTACGAGGGCGAACGGCGCTTCCAGGCGGTGGTTCGGTATCCGCCCGAGTTCCGCAACAACCTGGCGTCCATCCGGAACATCATGATGACCGGGACGGCCGGCGCCCAGGTGGCGCTGGGCAATCTGGCGAAGATCGAACTGCTCGAGGGCGCTTCCCAGATTAAGCGAGAGATGGGACGGCGCCGGATCGTGGTCGGCGTCAACGTCCGGGACCGCGATCTGGGCGGCTTCGTGACGGAATTGCGGGCGAAGGTGACGAAGCAGGTTGCCTTGCCTCCGTCCTACTACTACGAATGGGGCGGCCAGTTCGAGAACATGGAGCGGGCACGTGCCCACCTGATGGTCATTGTGCCGATTACGATTGGCGCCATTTTCTTCCTCCTCTTTCTGCTTTTCGGTTCTTTGCGGTTTGCGACGCTGATTATTCTGGTGCTCCCGTTCGCCTCGATGGGCGGGGTGGCGGCCCTCTTCTTCAGCGGCGAGTACCTTTCCGTGCCGGCTTCGGTCGGTTTCATCGCCCTCTGGGGCATCGCGGTTCTGAACGGCGTGGTGCTGGTTTCGTACATTCGCGGCCTGCGGGCGAACGGGATGCCACAGGCCGAAGCGATCCGGGAAGGGGCACAAATGCGGTTCCGTCCGGTGATGATGACGGCGACGGTGGCGGCTTTGGGCCTGGTTCCGTTCCTGTTTTCGACAGGACCGGGCTCCGAGGTCCAAAGACCCCTCGCAGTGGTGGTGATCGGCGGTTTGGTGAGTTCCACGCTGCTCACCCTGGTAATGCTCCCGGCCCTCTACAGAATCTTCGAAGGCAAGGAGAAACCGCACCAACTTCCGGCCCTGTAGGTGGTACACTTGGAGGTGCCATGTTACTGAATATCAAGGAGATGGAGGCCCGCAAGCTGAAGTTTGCGCAAAGCTGGCAGCCCTCGGAATTCGACTTCACCGATTCCGGGATGAACCAGTCTGCCCCCCTGATTGCGTCCGGTACGGCAGAGATGGTGCCCCACACGGGCGGCGAAATCCGGGTTCAGGGCAAAGTCCAGACGGTCCTCTCGACTGAATGCGACCGCTGTCTGATTCCGGCGAGCTACCCGGTTGACGCCGAGTTCGATCTCTACTACAAGCCAGCCACCGAACTGGCGGATGCGGGCGACGAACTGGCCATCAATGCCGGCGAGGCCGAGATTGGTTTTTACGAACTGCCGGGCCTGGAACTCGAGGACATTCTCCGCGAACAGGTCCTGCTGCAAATCCCGATGCAGAGGTTGTGCCGTCCGGATTGCAAGGGAATTTGTCCGGTGTGCGGAGCAAACCGAAACGATGTTTCGTGCGATTGCGCAGTGCGCCCGGGCGACGACAGATGGGCAGCGTTGCAGTCCGTCAATATACAACGTGTAAGCTAGGTAAAAGACAGAAATGCCGAATCCGAAAAGAAGACACTCCAATTCGCGTACGCAAAACCGCCGCGCCCATGATGCGTTGCGCAAGCCCTCGCACGCTGAATGCCCGAACTGCCACGAACCCAAGATCCCCCATCGGGTTTGCCCGAGCTGCGGCCAGTACAAAGGCCGTGAAGTGATTGAAACAGTAACAGAATAGCGACGGAGTTGCCAAACCCTGAACCTGAGCGCATGGTGACCATTGCCGTAGACGCGATGGGGGGCGACAAAGCCCCGGCCCCTGAAGTCGAGGGCGCTATCCACGCGGCGAAGCAGTACGGACATCGCATCATTCTTGTCGGTGATCGGCACACCATCCAGGAACATCTGGATGGTCACTCTTCCGCGCGTAAACTCCCTGTCGAGATCCTTCATACTAAAGAACGGATCTCGATGGACGAGCCTGCAGCCAAGGCTGCCCGCACCAAGAAAGATAGTTCGATGCACCTGTGTGCCCGGCTCGTAGCCGAAGGGAAAGCCGACGGATATATCTCCGCCGGCAACACTGGCGCGTGCATGGCCATCGCGAAGATGGTTCTGGGCAAGGTTCCGGGCGTCGACCGTCCGGCCCTGACTGGTGTTTTTCCTACCCTGAAAGGTTCGCCCGTCGTGGTTGTGGACGTAGGCGCGAACGTGGATTGTGAGCCACGCATGCTGGCGCAGTTCGGGTTGATGGGCGAAATCTACAGCCGTCTGGTGCTGAAGGTGAAGCACCCCAGGGTGGGTTTGCTTTCCATTGGCGAAGAAGAGCAGAAGGGCAACGCTCTTACCAAAGAGGCCACGCCTCTGCTCAAAGAACTGAACATCAACTTCATTGGCAATGTCGAAGGCAGAGATCTGTTTTCGGGACTTGCCGATGTTGTCGTTTGCGACGGGTTTGTCGGCAATGTGGCGCTGAAAGTCAGCGAAGGCCTGGTCGAGATGATCCGGAGCCTGTTGCGGCAGTCGCTTGAGGCGACGCTTTCGAGCAAGATCGGCTACGTTCTCTCGCGGTCGGCTTACAAGGATTTCAAGAAACGCCTCGATTACTCCGAGATCGGCGGCGCGCCGCTGTTGGGTGTCAAGGGCGTGTGCATCATTTGCCACGGCCGGTCGGACTCCAATGCAATCAAAAACGCAATTCGCACGGCCGCGGAGTTTGCATCCAGCAGCATCAATACCCGCATCAAAGAAGAACTTGCTCCGCACTCGAAGGCCGGGCTTGTAAAAACGGGCTGAGGTTCGCCGATGCGCTATCTTTTTCTGATCGCCGCTTTCGCGGTTGTCGCCGCCGCACAAACTGAACAATTTAACCACGTCAAGTGGACGGCTTCGGTAGCTCAGCCGACGGTCAGCGGTTCGGTTGTGGTTAAACTGGACGCGGAGATCGATCCCGAGTGGCACATGTACTCGTTTTCGACCCCTCCCGGACCGATCCCGACCACACTGAAAGCCCTCGAAACCAGCGTCAGCAAAGTCACGGTCTACCAACCGAAGCCGGTTCGCAAGTTTGATCCGAACTTCAACAGCGATACGGAGACGTTTGAGGGTCATCAGACCTTCTACGCAAAGTTGGAGTTGGCCCAGACTGCGGCGGGGCCACTGACGGTGACGCTGGAGCCCCGCTATCAGACCTGCAGCGGCACTTCGTGCATTCCTCCTCGTACGCGGCAACTCCCGATCTCATTAACTGTGGCGGCCAACGCTCCGGCGCAGCCTGACATACCTTCTGATTTCACGACCGGTTCGGTGAAGTCCGACGAGGCCTGGTTGCCGTTCCTCGGTCTGGCGTTCGGCTTCGGCCTGGCCGCTGTGTTTACCCCTTGCGTGTTCCCGATGATTCCGATCACGATGTCGTACTTCGTGGGGCAGAAGGGCGGGTTGGGACAGGCGCTGACGTTCTGTTTGGGAATCGTGGTGCTCTTCACCGGCATGGGGCTGTTGGCGACGGCCTTCCTGGGTCCCGCGGGCGTGAACCATATCGGTGCCAACGTCTGGGTGAATGCGTTCATATCGATCGTTTTCTTCGTCTTCGGGTTGAGCCTGCTGGGCGCGTTCGAGATCACGCTGCCGTCCGGTTTGCTGACGAAGCTAAACTCGGCGTCGGGCACGGGCGGCTTCCTGAGCACGATGCTGATGGGTTTGACCTTCGCGCTGACTTCGTTCGCCTGCGTGGGTCCGTTCTTCGGGACTCTGCTGGCGGCCTCGGTGACGGGCGATAAACTGCGTCCGGCGCTGGGGATGATGACGTTTGCGGGCGGGCTTTCAAGCCCGTTCTTCCTGCTGGCGCTGTTCCCGGGATGGCTGAAGAAGCTGCCGCGTTCGGGCGAGTGGATGTCCCGGGTAAAGGTCGTCATGGGTTTCATCGTAATGGCCGCGATGCTCAAGTACCTCCACAACGTGGACGATGTTCTGCATACCGGCTTCCTGACTCGCGAGCGGTTTTTGGCTGCCTGGATTGTGCTGATGGTGATGATGGGCGCGTATCTTCTCGGCCTGCTGAAGCTGCCGGGGATCTCGTCCGAGGATGAGTTGGGCGCTGGCCGTCTGTTGCTGGGTATCGTGGCGATCGCGACGGGCCTGAGTTTAGTGCCGGGCATGTTCGGCGCACGGTTGGGGGATATCGAGGCGTTCATTCCGCAGCCGGTGGCTGGTTCCGCGATGGCTCTGGGCGGCGGCGGGGCGGCGACGGAACAACTGGTCTGGATGGAGAACGATCTCGATGGCGCGTTCGTGAAGGCGAAGGCTGAGGGCAAGAAAGTCCTCGTCGACTTCACGGGCGATGCCTGCACGAACTGTAAATGGATGAAGGCGAACATGTTCACGCGGCCAGAAATCCTGGCCGTCGCGAAGAACCTGGTGCTGGTGGAGCTGTATACGGACCGGTCCGATCCGTTGTCGCAGAAATACCAGGAGATGGAAGCCAAAGAGTTCAAGACGGTCGCGATTCCTTTCTATGTTTTGTATGACGCCGATCGTAAAGTGCTGGCGACCTTCCCGGATCGCACGGACAGCTCCGCGGTGTTTCTGGCCTTCCTGAATGCTGGTGGTACGGTACCGGCGACTGCTGCCGGTGACCTGGAGTTCACCCCGTTCAAGACACTGGACGGTGCTCCGCTTTCGCCCGCTTCGTGGGCAGGGAAAGTGGTGGTGCTGAACTACTGGGCGACGTGGTGCGTGCCTTGTCGGCAGGAAATTCCGGAGTTCAACAAGATGGCCGCGGAGCTGGGTCCGAAGGGCGTCGAGGTGGTGGGCATCTCGATGGACGAAGAGGGCGCGGCGCCGGTCAAAGAGTTCCTGAAGCAGAATCCGATGAAGTACACGGTCGGATTAGGCACCGGCAGTCCGGGGCAGCTGCCGCTGACTGTGGTGCTGGATAAAGCTGGCAAGACGGTGCAGCGGTTTGAAGGCTTTACGAAGCCGGAAGCGATTCGGGCTGCGGTTCAGAAGGCTCTGGGCGGCTAACGTTCAGCAGGCGGCTCAGGATCACCTTCGCGACCTGCTTGCCTTTTTCTCCGATTTCTCCCACCGGGCCTACGCAGGCGGGGCAGCCGTTATCGCAGGTGCAGGTGTCGATCAGTTGCTGAGTTCTGGCGAAGAGGGCTGCGCTCATTCGATGAAGCGGCGCGCTTAGGCCGACGCCTCCGGCATAGCTGTCGTACAAGTACAGGTTGGGTTCCCAGGCGGTCAGGCTTCCGGCTATGTCCTCCGTGAGCGCGACTCCCATGTCCCTGGGGTCACACATCAGCAGGAGCGAGGCGATGGTCCTGAGCGCGTTGCCAAGCCCCGTCAGACCGTTCTGGCGCTCGGTTGGCGTGTAGTCGCCCAGGCTTGCGAGAAACGGGGCTCCGAAGTGCAGCCAGAATGCACTGGTGTGCATTTCCTGTTCGGGCATCGACAGGTTCCCTGCCCCGACGTTCTCTCCCGTGTAGAAGCGGATCTTCTTGAAGCCCACGATCTGGCGGTTGACGCGGACATCGCCGTGGAGCGTATCCACGTCGGGGATCGTCGTCTCTTTGGCGTATTCACGTAAGGCCTTGACCTGGGTGTGGTCGATGGCGTCGGTGTAGTAGTCGCAGTCGACGCGCTTCACGTAGGCTTTACGTTCCTTATAGTCGAAGCGTTCGACGTGGAACTGCTTCGCCTCGTGAAGATAGATCGCCTTCTCGTGAAGCGTGGTCAGCGCGGCCGTGAACGAGACTTCGCCGATGATCTTCGATTCGTGGGTGATGTCGATGACGACGAAGTTATCGCTCGATACGGACCGAAGGCTGATGGAGTCGGCCGGGTATGTGTCGGAGGTCCAGTGCCAGGCACCTCCGGAGTTGTGGATGAGGCCTCCCTGCGACAGGAAATTGCAGAGATCGCCGATGCCATGGGGCCCGAACTTCTCGTCATCTCGGAGAGGGAGTTCGAAGACGGCGCACTTCAGGTGATTGAGGAGAACTTCCAGATTATCCGGGTTGACGTGGGCGCTTTCGGGCGACTGGTCAAAAAGATATTCGGGGTGTTCGACGACGTATTGATCCACGGGCGCGCTGGAGGCCACGAAGATGGCGAGCGAGGCGGAGTGGCGGCGTCCCGCGCGGCCGGCACGCTGCCAGGTGGACGCGATGGTGCCTGGATAGCCAGCCATGACGACGGCATCGAGAGAGCCCACGTCGATACCCAACTCCAAAGCGTTGGTGGCAACGACGGCACGAATATTGCCCGCGCGCAGGCGCTTCTCGATCTCGCGGCGCTCACGCGGCAGATAGCCTCCACGGTAGCCGCGGACGGAGTCGGATGGAAGGCGGCCCTTGTCGCAAGCGTCTTTCAGGTACGTCAGCAGGACTTCGGTGGCGAGGCGATTGTTGGTAAAGACTAGCGTCTGCTGGCCCTGATCGATTAAGTCGAGAGCGAGCCGTCGCGATTCATTCAGATAACTGCGCCGGATTCCGAGCTGGCGGTTGACGACGGGCGGGTTGTACGAGATGAACACCTTTTCGCCGGCGGGCGCTCCGTTTTGGTTGATCAGTTCGAAGGGTTCTTCGACGAGGGTTTCGGCCAGATTCTGCGGGTTCGCGATGGTAGCGGAGCAGGCGATGAAGACCGGCTTCGAGCCATAGAATTCGCAGAGACGGCGAAGGCGCCGCAGGATGTTCCCGAAGTGGCTGCCGTAGACGCCGCGATAGTAGTGTAGTTCGTCGATGACGATATAGCGTAAGTTTTCAAAGAGCTTGGCCCACTTGGTGTGGTGGGGCAGTATCCCGGTGTGGAGCATGTCGGGATTGCTGAGGACGACGTTGGCGCGCTGGCGAACGGCGCGGCGGGCGTCCTGTGGTGTGTCGCCGTCGTAGGTGAAGACGCAGAGGGGCGAGCCCATGTCTTCGACCATGGAGTGGAGTTCTTCGAGCTGATCCTCGGCAAGAGCCTTGGTCGGAAAGAGGTAGAGCGCGCGCGCACCGGGGTCGGCGGTGAGGGCGTGCAGGATCGGCAGGTTGTAGCAGAGAGTCTTGCCGCTGGCGGTGGGGGTCACGACCACGACGTTGCGTCCCTGCGTGACGGCATTCCAGGCGTCGGCCTGGTGCGAGTAGAGGCGGGAGATGCCACGGGCCGTCAGCACGGACTTGATGGTCGGGTTCAGCTCTTCGGGGAAGTCGCTGAAGACGGCCGGTCTAGGCGGAGTTCGCCTGATCGCGCGGATCGGGCTGTCGGCATTCGCCGCAGCCATAGCTTCAAACTTGCGGACGAGCGGTTCGAGCTCTCCTTTATGGGGAGCGGGCGGGACCTCTGGCCAGAGATCCGGGGAGAATAGAGAAAGTTCGGACATTCGCCTTTTGTTTGCCTGGGGAGGCAGCCCCTTGAGTTTACCTCAAGCGGCTTTGGGCCAGGGTCGGGTCGGGCTCCAGCTCTGTTTTTCGTAGAATTCAGCCTCGGCCAGGCGGTCTTTGCGGTTGACCATGCCGATGATCTGGAGAGTGGAAAAAACGAAGCCATTGGCCTCGATCGGAGCTTTCGGGTCGAGCGTTTCCTTGTGGAGCCGGGCCAGGCGGACGAGCAGTTCGGCTTCGCGAAGAGCGGCGGCCTCGTCCGCGCGGCGTTGAGCCTGGAGTTCTTTGAGGCGCTTCTCGTTCTTCACCATCATGCGCGAAGTAGCGGTCTTTGGATTGGGCGGTGCTGGCCATGGTGGACGCGGCCTGCGTGTTGGGAGAGGGCGCGTTGGTGTCGTCGGCGAATTCGTCGTGGCCCTGAGCGAAGACGTTGCACTCGATGCCTTTGGAGCGGTTGAGTCTCCAGTTGTCCTGAATGACGAGGATGGCGAGCTGCGTTTCGAAGTGGCCCACGGGTTTGAGGTCGGTGAGGAGATTGGTTTCGAAGGCTTTGTAGGCAGATTCGTCTCCTTCGGACATGCAGTAGAACTGCCCGGTTAGGCCATGGCGTCTGGCGTTGAATTTGGCGGCGTTCTTACCTTCGTGGGTGAGTGGGCCGGTGGATTTGACGGCGTTGGTTCGATTAGCTATCAGCTGTGCTTCGGAGGTCATGTTTGGTTCCTTATCGTTCGGTGGTTTCGGTCCCGCTCCCTCACGGTCACGGCTCATCAACAGGAATCGCATGTGAGGAAGTGGGGATGGTGGGAGGATTCGGCTAAGGTGTTGAACCGTTTGGGAAAATACATTGCATTTCGTTGTGATCCTCGATTTGGACAGACGGCCTGGATTCGTGGTATTGTCAATACTGCGTCAGAAGTTTCTGGCATCCTCGCCCTAGTCCGGTCCGCCGCCCTCGTCCGATCCTGCCCCCCACTTCCACAAAAACTGCAGAGTTGCAAACTGCATCAGAAGGAAACATGAAGAACATTTTCGTAGGTAATCTTGCATTTAGCGTCACTGAAAATACAGTGCGGAGTTTGTTTGAGGCGTACGGGTCGGTTGATCGCGTGAGTCTTGTCACCGATCGCGACACAGGTCAGGCGAGAGGTTTTGGGTTCGTCGAAATGCCCGTGAACGCGGAAGCGGAGCGCGCAATTGCTGCTCTTAACGGTCAGGATGTGGAAGGTCGCGCTCTGAACGTGAACGAAGCTCGTCCGAAAACTGAACGCGGCTTCGGCGGCGGCGGTGGTGGCGGCGGGTATCGTGGCGGCGGCAGCGGCGGCGGCGGTAATCGCAGCGGCGGCGGCGGTGGCGGTCGTGGCGGCGGCGGCAACAGCCGCTGGTAGTTCTCCAGACCCTGTTTTTGGAAGAAGGCCCCCGGTTCCGACCGGGGGCTTTTTTGCGTTTGAAGAGAGTTCTAAGAGAGGGTTTCAAGACCGTTTCGTCGGTCCCGCTCCCTCTCGGTCACGGCTGGGAAGGATCGGCCTGACTATGCATGGGGCTCTGTTTCCGTGTTTGGGAGGAGTCGTTTGGCAGGGTGAAGAAGAACGTTGCACCCTCGCCTGGCGCCGATTCCGCCCAGATCCGACCGCCCTGGGCCTGTACGATGCGACGGCAGATGGCGAGACCGACACCGGTGCCGGGATACTCGGCGACCGTGTGCAGACGTTTGAAGGGCGTGAAGATGTGGCCCGCAAATCTGGGATCGAAACCGATCCCGTCATCGCGGACGGAGAAAAGCCAGTCCGGGCCTCGTTGCTCCGCGCTGACGTGCACGTTCACTGGCTGATTCGGCTTCCGATATTTCACCGCGTTCCCGATCAAATTTTGAAAGAGACGAACCATCTGGCCGCGGTCTACGGCGAGCGACGGCAGAGGATCATGGGTGACACTCGCACCCGCGTCTTCGATCGCGTCCTGGAGATGTGTCAGCGCAGCCTCGAAATCTTCGTCGAGTGCCACGGAGTCAGGACGCTCCTCTTGCGTGGCGACGCGTGCATATTCCAGCAAATCCTGGATCAACGCGGCCATGCGAGCGGAAGCGCCGATGATGAAGCCGAGACACCGGTCAGCGTCGGCATCGAATTTTCCGCTATAACGCTTACTGAGCAGCTGTGCGTTGGTGCGCATGGTGCGGAGCGGCTCCTGCAGATCATGGCTGGCTACATAGGCGAACTGCTCGAGAGCGGAGTTCGATTCGGTGAGCGAGTCCTGCAGTTGTTTGCGCGCCGTTTCATCGCTCATGATTTTGGCAAAGCCGATGAGGGTACCCTGGTCGTCGCGGAGGGCGTTCATGAAGCCGTTGGCGAAAAACTCGGTCCCGTCTTTGTGGCGGTGCCAGCGTATGTCGGTGGAACTACCGGTTTCGCGGGCTAAGACCATCTCGGACTCACAAACTTCGACCGATTTATCGTCCGGAGTGAAGATGATACAGGCGTGCCGGCCGATCCACTCCTGTTCGGAGTAGCCCAGGAGGTTCTGTACGCCTGCATTCCAGGAGGTGATGATGCCCTCCGGGTCAATCATGAACATGGCGTAGTTGCGCATCTCGCGGACCTGCATGCGATAGAGGTCGGCGGCCTGGAGATCGGTCAGGCGGCCTGACTCGTTGGAGTTTTTTTCAATCATTCAGAGAACCCAAAATTCCAAGTGTATCGGCACGCCTGACGCGGTACTACTGCAGGCGACTTGAGGCTGGAAATCTTTTATCATTCCCGCTTCCTCACGGCGCGGCTCAGTAACGTGGTAAAACGGCCGGGAGGGTGAAGTGAAAGGTTGAGCCCTGGCCCGGAGTCGATTCCACCCAGATGCGGCCGCCATACCGCTCGACGACGCGTTTGCAGATTGTGAGGCCCATACCGGTTCCTGACATGCTGCGCCCCTGGATGCGTTTAAAAGGGGAAAAGATCATCTGAAAGTATTCCGGCGCGATGCCGATGCCGTTATCAGAGACGGCGAAGTGCCAGTCGCTGGCCTGCTGCTCAACCGAAATGTGAATGCGGAGCGGAGCCTCGCCGCGGTACTTGATCGCATTGCTGACGAGATTCTGAAACAACTGCTCGAAGTGGACCCCGACGCCGTCAACGGCGGGAAGGGCGTCGCTGGTGAGAATGGCGGCGCTTTCATCGAGTGCGACGCGCAGGCTGCTTTTGACCTCATCCAGCACCACGTTGAGGTCGAAGCGCTGAGCGGGTTCGCCGTTTTCGACTCCGGCCTCCGCGAATTTCAGCAGGTCAATCAGCAGCTCACGCATGTGCCGGGCTCCCCGGGTGATGTAGTCGACAAAGACGGAGGCTTCACCATCCAAATCACTGCGGTAGCTTCTGACGAGAAGTTGCGAGTAAGTGCTGACGACGCGCAAAGGCTCCTGCAGATCGTGGCTGGCGGCGAAGGCGAAGTGTCTCAGATCTTGATTCGCGCGCTGCAGGCGCTCGCTTAGACGCTCAGCCCTCTCAGTCAGCTCGTGCTGGCGCACGGAGGAGACAACGAGTGCCTCGTTCGCGGCAATCAACCGGAGATGCGCCTCGGTAGTTTCGGTGATCTGGAAGACGACGGCCTGGATATGGCCGTTTTTGTGCCTGATTGGCCATATCGAGCAGGAGTGATACAACGGAAGCGGAGCGGCATTACCGAGCGCGGCGTAGGTCTGAGGATGTCCTGTTTCGTAGACAAGATCGAACAGGGGGTCACAGTCAGTGCCCAGCGGCGTGACCTCGCAGAAAGGCTGGCCGAGCAACGCGGGCAGGCTCTTGCCGAGCAGTTTGCAGAAGGCCGGATTGAGATAGCGGACGATGTGATCGTCATGCTCGAGGACAGCGGTCGGCATGGGCGAGTCGGCAAGAAAGGCTTCGCAGAAGCCGAGATTGGCGCCTTCCTTGAGTAGATCCGCCGCGTTAACCGCCATTGTCTCCGGTTCCATGTCTGGGGTACTTGCCTTAGAGCTTGCGCAGCTGGGTACGCCCTGGAATACCGGTAATCAGGTGCTCATAGTCCCCGATCCGCTCTCGCACCTCGATACCTTGCGCAGTGATCTCGTATGAACGAATCTCTCTGCTATGGGCCCCACCCCGCATTTTTACGACCATCATGATTTTGCAGAGGCAGCCTTCGATTTCGGCGTAACGAAGGCGGATGATGTCGTCGGTAAGGAAGGAGATGGAGTAGGTGCTGAAGGGCAGCGCGGTAAACGATTCGTCCAGTTCGACGGTGCTCACGATGGTGATGCCGATACCGGTCAGGGCGTAGACCATGCGGTACAGAGATTCACGAAAATCGGTGCGAAAGCCTGGCGCGAGGGCCAGTTCGAAACCTGCGATTGAATCGATGACCAAACGGCGAGCTTTGGTCTGTTTGATGGCATCGAGGATTTCCTGCATGGTTTCGTCCACAGAGAGATCGAGTGGCCTGAGATAGACGATACGCAGGCTTCCGTTCGCGATCGCACCGTCGAGGTTCAGGCCAAAGCTGCGAGCGCGTGCGGTGTAGGCTTCCGGCCGCTCTTCAAAAACGACGATGATGCCCGGCTCGTTATCGCGCAGACCGGCGGCGATGAACTGAGAGGCGATGAGCGACTTCCCGGTGCCGGAAGACCCTGCGACCAGGAGGCTGTCGCCTTCGGGGACGCCGCCGCCCATCATCTTGTCGAGCTCGGGGTTCCCCATCGAGAGACGTCGCGCAGCGCCGCCCCGGTGCGTACCGGGGCTGGCAGCCAGCCCGAGAGTGCGGGAGAAGGCCTGCAGGCCGTTATCGGTGATGCGGAAGGTGTGCAGACCAGGGACCGACGCCTGACCGCGCAGCTTCATGATCTGGAGCTTGCGAACAATGGAATTGCGCTCGACGGTCTGATTGAGCCAGAAGAGCCCATCGGCAACGGTAAAGACCGGGTTGTCACGAACTTCGGCTTCTACATACTCGCCGATGAGAAACGTAGTTGCCTCACAACTGGTGAGTAAGAGGCCGAGGCTCTGGACAAAATGCTGCATGTCCCCTTCATCAGCGGCTCCACGGACGACGGTGCGGAAGGAATCCACAACCACGATGCCGGGATTGGTGTCTTCAACTTCTTTGGCGATTTCCTCCAGGATTCCCGTCAGGCCCCGTCCGAGAAGAACATGGCCCAGATTGATGAAGCGGACAGCGGTATTCAGCTTTGTGGGATCGAAGAACGAGTATTGCTGCTGGTAGCGCAGCATTTTGATGGAGGGCTCGCCCAAGACCGTGAAGTAGAGGGCCGGGCGCTCCGGCGTGGCATTAGCAAACACGATTTGGTGGGCCAGCGTCGTTTTGCCACAGCCTGGGGCGCCGGCAATGATGTTGAAGGAAAACTCGGGCAGGCCGCCACCTACGATTTCATCAAGGCCCGCCACTCCGGTCGGGAGTTGGTTGATTTTGACTTTGTTTCGCGGGGTCATCGTTTACTGTTGCTCCGGGGGTGCGGTTTGTTGGCGGGGGAGACCCGGCCAGGTATCAAAGACAACTTGCGTCACCAGCGCCTCGCCGATGAACTCGGCCAGCAAGGCCAAAAATTGCGAGACGATCACGACGCCCACCGCATCACCGTCATCTCGGTCACCGAGCTCTTTCAGTCCGTGCAACGAGCCATCGAGCTGTATCTGGACGGATTGAGAAGCGGGAACGATGGTCCTGGTGAGCGCCAGCGAGCGGGAGAGGAGCGAGTTGAAGCCCGCAGTCCCGGCCAGCCTGGCGATGGAGTTGCGGAGTTTTTCGGTCACGTGGAAGAGCGGTGGCGAGTTTTGAGGGCGTTGCTGCGCCGCCTCGTGTGCGATGAGGCGCGTAGCAAGGGCCAGCAGTTCAGGGCTGGGGTGTTTCGGTATCAATTCGGTTCCAGTTTTAGCCGCGCCTCAACGCGAGGCAGTTCCGAGAGTAACATCCGGGATACCCGTGCCTGGCTAGATCGCAGTCGTGAGCGTGCTTAGTTGCCGCAGACAGAACGAACGCAGTAAGCGACGGAGGCGCTCTGGTGTCGGGCGTCGCGGTAGCGACCAGCGGCTAAAGTGAGCACCTGTGTTTGGTTCATGTGTCAGGGCGCGAACGTTACCTCGGTCACGCGGCGGCAGGAGGCTCTACAACCAGACCCGGGTCGAACGTCTTCGTGTAAATCTGACGAATTCTGCGCTGAACGGGAAGTTCTACCAGAAATCTTGAGGCGCTCGCGAGGCCAATCGACACGCTCAACGCGGCCATCACAGCCGCTTCTGGTCTGAGTCCCCACTTCTCCAGCCGTGAGATCAGCCAGTACCCGATAATCTGGTGCAGCAGGTACAACGAATACGAAATATCCCCGAGGAAGAGGAGCACGGGGCGCTCGAGCTGACGCAGCTTTCCTTTACCGGCAAGCCACACCAGGGCCATGAACGCGAAGATCATGAGCACGTACAGCAAATGCTGAGCTGCAGTCGCTCGCGTGCGCAGGATCGGCGTTGCCAAAACAGCGCCGAACGTCACCCAGGTTAGAGCTACTGCCTTTCCGCTGCTGAACCGGTAGATCATCATGCCACCAGCGAACAGGTAGGCGTAGTAGATGTTTAGCGCAAACGGCAGTGAGATCGCCATGCCGACAAGACAGAACATTTCGATTTGCCGCGACTTCCGCGCGAAATAGAACGCACCGACCAGGATATAGAAGATGACCTCGTAGGTGAGGGTCCAATCTGAAGGGTCGATCTCGGGACGGTGGAACAGGCTGGAAGCCATCGTCAGCCCCGCCAGCGCGTCTGCGAAGCGTAGATGTTGAGGATTGAACTGGGCAAACACAATGACGCCCAAGGTTAGGGCAGAGCAAGCCACGTACGGCGGGTAGAGCCTGGCGAAGCGCGAAATGCCAAACGATACGAGGCTTTCGGAACGTTCGAGCGTCATCAGGATTACGAAGCCGCTGATGATGAAGAATAACTCGACTCCGAAGTGACCCTGATGAAACAGTTGAATCAGCATGTGCGGCTGTAGAGCGGCGGAATGCTGGCCGAACATAATCTCGTAGCCAATGGTGTAGTGATAGAGCACTACACCGACTGCTGCGAGGCCCCGCAGAGCATCCAACCCGCTGAGACGCGTGCTTTTTACCACCTGTCCAGTATGGCTTATGAGCGGCTGACTGGGACCACAGGCTCTGCGATGGCCTGTCTTTGCCGCGGGGTGACGCAGAAGTCCGGGCCGGCTCGTTCGAGCTTTCAGCCGCTTGCAAACCGGCTGTCACCCTGGAATGAAGTCGACGGGTCATTTGTGATAGGTTATCCCGCAGGGGTTTTTGCGGACATATGAGAAAAATCATTGCTGCGGTTTTCGTTTTTAGTTGCGCGTTCAGCGCTTTCGCTCAAAGTGAGCGCGGCAACATCGTCGGGCTGCTTACCGATCCTTCGGGCGCGGCTGTTGCGGGGGCGGAGGTGAGTCTGGTTCAGACTTCCACCAACGCTGTCACGCGCGTGACAACGAGCAGCAACGGCGACTTCAACGGCGCTAATCTGCTGCCGGGCGTCTATCGTCTGGAAGTGTCCGCTGCGGGATTCAAGAAGCTGGTGCAGCAGAACATTACTTTATCGGCGGGCGGTACGGTTCGCGTGGATGCGACGCTCACGATCGGGCAGGTTTCGGAGTCAGTGGAGGTGACGGCGGCGGCGGCGACGATCCAGACGGAGAACGCGAAGACGGCGACGGTGGTCCAGAACAAGATGGTGGACGAGCTGCCGCTGGTGGTGGGCGGCGCGATGCGAAGTCCGTTCAACCTTGTGGCGGTGGCTGCGGAGGCTCGCGGCGACGGACAGAGGCTGTCAGTGGGCGGCGGCCAGGCGGCGCAGTGGGATGCGACTCTGGACGGGCATTCGGTGGGAACGAACCGGTCAGGCGATACGGCGGAAGCGGCTCTGAATACGCCGTCAGTGGAAGCGCTGACGGAGTTCTCGGTGGACACGAACGGGTTCAAGGCGGAGTACGGGCAGGCGGGCGGCGGCGTAATGACGTTCGCGTCGAAGTCGGGGACGAACGGGTTCCACGGGTCGGCGTATGACTTTCTGCGGAATGACGCGATGGATGCGCGGAACTTCTTTGCGGCGAAGAGGTCTGTGTACCGGCAGAACGATTATGGCTTCACCGCGTCTGGTCCGGTGATCATTCCGAGGCTCTACAACGGGCGCGACAAAACGTTCTTCTTCGTTTCGTACGAGGGCTTCCGGAATCGCGTGGGCGCGAACGACACGATCCTTTCGGTGCCGACGCCGGAGATGTACACGGGCGATTTCAGCAAGTGGGTGGATCAGTCAAACAAGCTGATTCCGATCTACAACCCGAATACAACGAGGGCGAATCCGGCAGGATCGGGGTCGATTCGCGATGCGTATCCGGGGAACATCATTCCGGCGAGCCAGTTCTCAGCGACGGCGGTGGCCATTGCAGCGTACGGGAAGGCGGTGGCTCCGAACCGTGGTTTCGCGCCGGGTACGAGCGGCTATGTGCGGAACAACTACATCGTTTCGAACGGCACGCTGATTACGCCGACGGACAAGATCTCAGTGAAGGGCGACCAGATCATCGGGAGCCGGCAGAGGGCGAGCATCCTGTGGAACTCGACCACGTTCCGGAATAAGCCGGGCGCTGCGGGGGCGCCAGGGTTGCCGGAGCCGCTGTGGAACGGGCAGATTCAGGCATGGGACACAGAGGCGTTCCGAGTGGCGCATGATTTCACGGTGACGCCGAACATGGTGAACCACCTGTCGTTTGCGAAGAATACGTTTACGAAGAACAGCTTTTCGGCGAATGTGGACAAGGACTGGAAGAGCAAGGTCTGCATCAAGAATGTAGTGGACTGCAACCAGAACTTCCCGACGATCAATTTCACGGAGTACACGGCGTGGGGCGGCGCGTCGTACAACGGGACCAATCAGCCGGGCTGGGGCCTGAAGGACGACCTGAGCTATGTGCGGGGCAAGCACACGATGAAGTTCGGGTTCCAGTTTCAGGACCAGCATGCGGATGGTTTCGGCCAGCAGGACATTGGGGGCCGGGCGGACTTCAGCTATCAGAGCACCAGCATTCCGGGTAACACTTCGTTCCCGACGAGCGGCGGAAGTTCGTTCGCATCGTTCCTGACGGGCCAGGCGTTTTTGGGCCGCACGGAGACGATTCGGAACGTGACGCAGAGGTTTCCGTACTACGGCTTTTATGCGCAGGACGACTACCGAATCACGCGCAAGCTGATGATCAATTTCGGCCTGCGGTACGACGTGACGATGCCGCCGACGAATGCGAACGACGAGTACTCGGACTTCGATCCGACGAGGCCGAATCCGGCTGCGGGGAATATCCCGGGCGCGCTTTGGTTTGCAGGGAACGGGGCCGGGCGTGAAGGCAAGCGGAGTCTGGTACCTGGCTGGTATGGCGGGTGGGGACCACGGATCGGCATGGCGTACACGCTGAATGAGAAGACGACGATTCGGGCCGGGTTCGGGCGGTCGTTCTCGCGCGTGACGGCGGTTCAGGGCAGCGGCCACTTCGCGGGCTTCATCGGGCAGTACCAGTTCAACAATGGGTCGCAGGGCGTCTCGCCGACGTTCCTGCTGGATCAGGGTCTGCCGGCATATACGCTGCCGCCTTCGATCAATCCGTCATTCTCGAACGGGAATACGGTGGATTACTGGCAGGGTCAGGATGCGACGCGGGCTCCGGAGAGTTTGTCGTGGACGTTCACGATGCAGCGGCAGCTGGCGGCGAATACGACGCTGGAAGTTGGGTATAACGCGAGCGTCGGGACGCATCTGCAGAGTGGTTTGCTGAATTTAAATCAGGTGCCTACTGCGGTGATGAATGGATTGATCAGCCAGTATGGGTCGACGCAGGCGCTGGCGCTATTGCGGGCGGATGTCACGTCGGCGACGGCTACGGCGGCTGGTA
>JAOAPO010000094.1 GCA_025462945.1 Bryobacterales bacterium | reverse complement strand
GCTTTGGATCACAGGAGTCATCTGCTGCTGGTTCTGGGAACTTTTGTTCACAGGGAGCCTGTTCACGAGCTTCACTTCGCAGCGGCGTTTCTGGTCGGAGTCTCGTTCTTCCTATACCGAAACTCATTGCTCCGCTGGCTTACAGGCGGCAAAGTCACGGCTTGCGCGTTGGTCGCCGCAACTGCCATGTACCGGAACTCGCACCTCGCGGAGGCCGCTCTCGTCACCTTCGGTGCAGCGTGCCTTTTCTGGCTTGCTTTGAAGGCTCCACTGGGTCCGCTGCAGCGGATCAATAACCGGTGGGACATTAGTTACGGCGTTTATCTGTACGGCTGGCCTGTCGCCAATCTTTTCCGCTGGCATGATCCCGGGATTTCGCCCTGGTCTCTCGCAATTCTGACCCTCCCAGTGGCCGCATTCCTGGGCGTGTTGAGTTGGTGGGGCATCGAGCGACGAGCCATTCAGCTCGGTCGCGGACTGGGGAACTGATGAAACACGGAAAATGGAGCGGTAGGCAGGACGCTGGTTTTCCATGGTCGACTGAGAATGATCGGCCCCGCCAGCTTTCGACCCGCGTCACACCGACCTTCTTCTCGAGCCTTCCACCGGCCGCGAGTGATCCCAATGGATCAGCGTGCCCGTGAATGGAAGCCGATCTTCCCAGAAGTCACGAGCCTGGGCCATCGCGGGGTACGTCTCGGCGTTGCTTTCACGGAAGCCGTCCCGAACCAGAAGCGCCTCGGTCTCATCGTCAGATAGCGCGTTGTCGTCGATCCGAATCACGAGCCGGGCCGGATGAACTGCGGGTTCGATCCTGATGGGCTCTACGCGAACGCAGGGCCAGCGCCCCAGCAGCCGCATGGTCTTTTGCCGCGGATCGACGTAGCAATGGCAGATTTCGCCCGGTTTCGGCGCGATAGCCCGCTTGCCCCTGATCGTGTGCGTCTTGCTGCCCTCTTCAACAAACGTGGCAAATCGTCGCTTAAACCCGAGCAGCACTGGCTACCTCCGGGAACTCCTGAACCCGTAGCTCTTCCGGCCATTCGAGCGGATCGCCGCCCTTGCGGTCTTTCAGCGGCGAAATGTCCGAATCCGGTAGATGCGGAAACTTCCAGCCGAACGGCTTCGCCCCGAGCTGCTTCACGAAGCACGCCACACCTGCAGCTTTGCACTGCGCGATCGTGCTCCGCGCCCACTGGATGTCGAACGGCCGCGCCCCAGGTCCGGATTCTCCACCGACGATGATCCAGTCGAGGTTTTCCCCTGTGACATAAACAGCGTTCAGCGAGTTGATCCGCCCGTCGGACAGCCTGGTGAAGTCCACCGGCCCGAGCGCAGGCTCATAGCTCACAAAACTGACTGCGGCCGGCGTCTGCAGCAGCAACGGGATTCGCGCACTGGCGGTGTCCTGATCCTCGCAAGAGACGCCGAGCCAGAGGTTTGGCAGCGGCCCGCTGTTCAACGGAACTGATGAAAGATACTCCAGCATCCGCTCTGGCCGTTTCGTTAAAACCTGAAATGTGTGCTGCGGACACAGCGCCATCACCGCGAACACCCGATCGATCCGCTCGTCAGTCAGGCCCTCATGGAACAGGTCCGAAAGCGAGTTCACGAAGATCCGCTTCGGCTTCTTCCACTTCAACGGCAGCGTGAGGGACTTCTCGATCAATTCGACTTTGCCCGTCCAGCGCGGGCCGGATTCGAGGATTCGAGCAAACGGTTCGCCTGTGGTCGGAGATTTCATCTCCGGAAGATTACGTGCATTCAGCCTGGCGGCATAGCAGTTGAGACAACCCTTCGCTTCGCTGCCTTTCGCCATCGAACACCCGCGGATCGGATTCCAGGTAGAGTCAGTCCACCCGATGCTTGATTTCACGCCCATGATGCTTCGATCTCAACCTCTACAGCAGACTCCGGGCCTTCAGCGACGCAAGTACCGCCCGAGTTTTGGACGCAGCCGGACGGCTAACGCTTGTAACGGAGTGAAAAAATGGAGCGGGAGACGGGACTCGAACCCGCAACATACAGCTTGGAAGGCTGTGCGTCTGTTTAGACTCAATGACTTGCAGATGCCGTGCCGTGACAGGCAAGGGCGAAAAGGGCAATAAATACGGGGGTCGGTGGTTTGGCCGAATCGCTAATGGTGTGGAAATGGTGTGGCTGGGGCGGTGTGATTTTTGCGTTGGGGTCATGGCTAACCGCGACCCCCGTCACTGGCTACGGTGTCGGCTGCTGCCTTGTCGTATGCCTCGACGCAAGCGTCGCATTCGCAGTCGCCGTCGTGAATTCCGCTGGCTTCGCGCTCCGCGTCTCGCTTGTTACCGTCGCGCCACACCTGCGCGGCTTTGGAGGCTTCGCTCTCCGCCCAAAACGCGAACTCGTCTCCGCTGTTCAGAAGCAGATAAGCGACAAGCTCACGAAGGTTCGCTGCTGCCTCTACCCTCACGCTGTTGTTCCTGTACTCGACAAGCGTGACGCTTGCTGGCCCGACGATCATGCTCACTGGATCAACCCCTCTAATTTCTCGACCGCTTCAGCTTTCTGCGCATCGGTCGAATGTGTGTACTCGCTCAGCGCCACGTTCACGCCGTGGCCGCGTTGATCTGCCGAAACCTTCACGTCGGCACCGGCTGCTTTCATAAGCGTGGAGTTGGTTCTCCGCATACACCGGAAGTCAGCCCATGCGAGGCCCAGCTTTCTGAAACGTGGCCGAATCTCACGCTGCCAGAGGTTTTCGTACTTGATCGGCGTGGCCGGGTTTTCGGAGCCGAAGATGAACTCTGATTCCGTGCGCCAGTTCTGCCAGATCAGAAGGTCGCGCACCACCGCCGGCGAAAGTGCGACTTTGCGAACTTTGCCCGTTCCGCGTCCCTTTGGGGTGCCCTGCTTCCCGCGATACCAACGGTCATCGACGAGAGCGGTCGTTCCGTTGATGTCGGACCACCGGAGGGCGATGATCTCGCCAGGCCGCATTCCCGCGTAGACAGCGAACCTGCAGAACAACCGCTCTCGAAGGTCGAGGCACGCGAGCGCCGCCTGTACCTGATCGGGAGTCATGACGGGTTGCGCCGGGCCTTCGCACGTTTGCGGTGTGTGCAGCGCGTCCGCCTGGTTCCGCGGTGCCAGTCCGTCTGCGACTGCCAGCTTGAGGATGCCCTTCAGGTCGAACCGAAGGTGGTTCACAACCGAATAGGACAGCAGGCCGTGGCGGTTGAGGTAGCTCTGCATCATCGTGCGGTCCAGTTTCGCTACCGCTACCGTGCCCAGTTCGCCATTCACCAGGTACTGCCGAAGCCGCTGCATCGTTGTGCCAGCGGTCGAAGGCTTCCACTTGCCGCCCAAACCGAACGGGATGTAGAAGTTCTCGATGTAGCTGCCGAGTGTCATCTCGGCGTTCTTCTGACGATCGCGCCGGGCTACATTGATCGGAGCGAGGAAGTTATCGGCCTCGATTCGCGCGGCAGCCTTGCTCTTGGCCATGATCGTGTGGGTGGTTTGCTTCCCCTCGACCGTGCGGTAGCCAAGCTCCCAGCGCCCTTTCCCGGCAGCCCGAAGGGTGCCCTTTTGGTGTGAAGTTCTCATGTACGGGATTCTATCCGCCACTTTGCGCGTCCTCTCCTGCCAAATACCGTTCCAGACTTGCTCTGTTGATTCGCCAGCTTGAGCCGACCCGCACAGCGTTCAGCTTCGGCATGCCCTGCAGCTCGCCATTCAGCCAGCGCCGCATCTGGCGCGGGGAGACC
>JAOAPO010000346.1 GCA_025462945.1 Bryobacterales bacterium | reverse complement strand
ATCAGGGAACGAAAGGCACGCACCTCGATATTCTGCAGAGCCCGAACCGCGCTCCCCTCGGCGGTTCCTCGCTCACCACGCAGCAGCGGCTCAGGATTGCCAACGCGTCCACGTTCCAATACGACATCTCCGCCGGCAACTCCATCTATAACGCCGCGCAGTTCTCACTACTGCGGCGCATGGCGCGCGGCCGGTCCTTCAATCTGACCTACGTCCTCTCGAAGGCAATCGATAACTCCTCCACGCTGGGCGGCGGCGTCGCTCAGGTGGTGGACAACCTGCGAGCTGAACGCGCGCTTTCGAACATCGATCAGCGGCACCGGCTGAACTTTACCTATTCGATTCAGTCGCCCGTCGGCGCGGATCGGACCTCGTGGAAGTGGCATGCCATCCGCGGCTGGAATTTGAACTCGCGAATCAGCGTAGCCTCGGGTACGCCGCGCACTGCGGTCGTCGCAGGCGATCCATCCGGAACCGGCATCGTCGGCAGCGCGAGGGCACAGGCCACCGGCCTTCCCGTCGATGGCAGCACGGGCGATACTTACTTCAACCTGGCCGCATTCACCGTCCCTCTCTCGGGCACTTACGGCAGCGCCGGTCGCAACACAATTCCCGGAGTCATGAACTTCACCATGAACGCGGGCATCTTCCGCTCATTCCGAATCAAAGATCGTCACACTCTCACTCTGACCGTCAACGCCAACAATCCGCTCAACCGGGTGAACATCACCGGCTTCGGTACGGTCATCGGCTCCATCAACGCAGGTCTTCCGTCCCAGGCGTCTGCCATGCGCTCCATCACGGCTTCCACGAGGTTCAACTGGTAATGCGCAGACTCATTGGTGTGACAGTTCTGGTGCTGGGGGCCGCTCGTTTCGGCGGCTTGCAGGCGCAGGACGCGCAGGATGTGAAGTTCAAATCCGAATCGAACCTCGTCGTTATCGACGTGGGCGTCAAAGATAAGTCAGGGAAAGCGCTGCCCGGTCTCAAGAAGTCGGACTTCGTCATTCTGGAAGACGGCAAGCCGCAGCAGATCTCGGTCTTCGAGTTCCAAAGGCTCGATTCGGATGAACCGCCGCCCGCCGTGCCCGCCATCCGGCCCGCAAAGCCCGGCGACCCGCCCGCCCCCGCCCTTGTTGCGAAGCCTCTGCTTCCAACTGGTCCGAAGCCCATCATCCGGTATCAGGACCGCCGTCTGGTCGCCATGCTCTTCGACTTCAGCACCATGGCCGTGCAGGAACAAATTCGGGCGCAGAAGGCGGCGCAGGACTTCCTGAAGACGCAGATGAAGCCGGCCGATCTGGTAGCTGTGCTGACCGCCGGTACCGGCCCACTGAAGGTAACTCAGGATTTCACAGACGACCGCGACCGCCTGGAAGAAGTGATCAAACAGCTGAAGATCGGCGATGGCAGCGATCTCGCAGCGCTGGGGGGCAATGGCGACGACACAGCGGGCGAAGACACCGGCGCTGCCTTCAACGCGGACGAAACAGAATTCAACATCTTCAACAACGACCGCAAGCTCGCAACCCTTGAAACCGCTGCGAAGCTGCTTGCTGCGCTACCCGAGAAGAAGGCTCTGATCTACTTCTCGAGTGGTCTGGAACAGCAGGGGAATGACAACCGAGCCCAGCTTGAAAGCGCCATCAACGCGGCGAAGCGCGCCAACGTGGCGTTCTACCCCATCGATGCTCGCGGGCTGCAGGCATCGGCTCCGGCGGGTGATGCGAGCGCGGCAGGTGGACGCGGCAGCAGCGCCTTCACCGGCGGAGCGGTGTCCGGGCGCGGTGCCAGTCGCGATAACTCCCAGGAGACGCTGTCCACTCTTGCGTCCGATACGGGCGGCAAGCTGTTCGTCGACGACAACGATCTGGCGCTCGGTATGTCCAGGGCGCGAGACGACATCAGCAGCTACTACATCGTGGGCTACTACAGCACCAACGGCAGGACGGACGGAAAATTCCGTCGCGTGCAGGTGAAGCTGGCCGATCCGAAACTCCAGGCGAAGCTGGATTACAAGAGCGGCTACTTCGGCGAGAAGGAATTCAAGAAGTTCACGTCGTCGGACAAAGAGAGTCAGCTGGAGCAGGCTCTGATGTTAGGCGACCCGATCACAGACCTCTCGCTGTCTGCCGAGACATCGTATTTCAGGCTGGCGCGCGATCGCTACTTCGTGCCGTTTGCCGTGAAGATCCCGGGCAGTGAAATCGCGCTGGCCAAGAGCAAAGGCCACGCGCAGACCGAGTTCGAGTTCATCGGGCAGGTCCGCGACGAGAAGTCAAAGCTGGTCGCAGTCGTTCGGGATGGCATCAAGATCAAGCTGGCAGAGCAGACGGCCGCGCAGTTGAGTTCCCGGCCCATCGCCTACGACACCGGTTTCGCCGTGGCACCCGGAACTTACACGCTGAAGTTTCTCGCGCGTGAGAACGAGACGGGGAAGATGGGAACGTACGAAACCAAGTTCGTGATCCCTGATCTCGCTCCCGATAAGCCCGGCGTTCTAAAGACCAGCGGCGTGGTCTGGAGCAGTCAGCGCCAGCCGCTGTCAGAATCCCTCGCTACCGTGGAAAAGAAGAAGATCCTCGAGGCGGACCCGCTGGTGCAGGACGGCCAGAAGCTCATCCCCAGCATCACCCACGTCTTCCGCAAAGACCAGAACCTCTACGTCTACATGGAGGTTTACGATCCCGGTGTGGATGAGAACCAAAAGCCGAGCGTCGCGGCCACGCTGTCCTTCTATCGCGGCCGCACCAAGAGCTTCGAATCGGAGCCCGTTCGTCTCGACACCTTCATTGCGAAGCGCGGACAGACTCTGCCTGTGCGTTTCCAGGCGCCGCTCTCGCAGCTCGCCGCCGGACGCTACACCTGCCAGATCAACCTGATCGACGAAACGGGCAAGAAGTTCTCATTCCAGCGGACCGACATCGTGATCCTTCCGGTGCAGAAGCCAGTCGCTGCTGAAGTACCAAAAACGCCGGCCGACTAAGCCGTCCGCGCGGAAAATGCGATGCGGAGCTCAAGATTGATTTCTGAGCCGTGACCGTGAGGGAGCGGGACCGATACTATTGAGGAACGCCTGCTTTGGCTCCGCGACCGATCTGGTAAAGCACCGCCAGCGTGGTTCCTGCCAGTGCCAGCGCACCGATGGTGAACTTCCACTCGGCAGGCGTATGCGCCCCCTGTGAGAGCGTCCAGGCGAACTGGAAGACGCACAGCGACGCGACGAAGTAGAGCACCCGCACCCGGGGCAGCACGCTCACCAGCCACGTTCCGGCAGGCGCTCCGAAGATCACGATCGGTCCCGCTGCCATCCAGTTCATGAACGCCTCGTGGCCCACATCGCCGATCCAGAGATGGAGCGCCGCGCCCAGCAGTGACGCCATTGCAGCGGCGCAGACGGCAGTAGGAATCGCAAGTTTGAGATCGGCCCGGAAGATCAGGACCATGACGGCGTAGACCGCGAACTCGACGCCGACGCCGATCATGGCAGCAACGACCCCGCCCGCAAGACCCGCGAGCAGGCCCGCTTTCCAGGCGTGGGTCGGTGCGCGCCCTTTCAGTCGGCAGATCTCCGGATTCTTGAGCAGGGTCAGGATCCCGAAGCTCATCCACATACACGAGAACAGCAGCTTAACCAGAGGGGACGGCAGATTGGGGCCCACCCAGTAGTTCCCGACGACGATTCCGAGCGCCGAACCCGCCACGCTGCCGCCCAGCAGGTTCCAGGGCAGCGGCACGCGTCGACCAATAATGAAGATCAGCGCTGACGTCATCCCTAACGCCTGAATGATGAAGCCAAAATTTCGAGCGCTGGCGGGCGGCTGTCCAAAGACAAGAACAAGGATCGGGAACGCGACGGTGCCACCGCCCATGGGTGTAGACCCCGCCACCAGTGAGCCGAAGATCATCACCACGGCCATGCGCCAGTGCTGAAGCACTTCGGGCCACATGCCGAAGCCGAACATCATCACGGCCCACACCACGAGGAACGCGGCGCAGTAGAGCTTCCAGGACTTGAGTGAGATCGCCGCAGGCGCGGGAGTCATCGGCTAGCGCTTCAATGGGTCTTCGACCCACGGAGGCGTGGCATCGATCAGCCTGCCCAATTCCGGCTCCACTTCGTCCATGCGAAGCTTCATCTCCCAGGCAATTTCGCGGTAGCTAAAATGTCCCTTCACGCCGCTGCGCACACGTGAAATATACTCGGCTTCCGCGAAATCCATTTTGAACAGGAACCGCGACTTGGCCCCAAAAGGCAGCAAATACTGCCGTGCCGGGTTTGGCAGCGTCCGCATGGCGGCCAGCGCCGCATCCATCGCAGCCCGGTAGGCAGGCTCCGCGCCCGCTTCCATCAACCCGTTCGGCACGTCGTACCCGTGCTGGCCCGTGTAAGCCTGACGGAACTGGTGGCAGCGGCGATGGCGGTGCATGTCGCGATATGCGCCAATGTCGATCAGCATGTCGTAGCAATACTGGCCGCCGCGAAAGCCACGCAGCATGTCGTCACGGCGTCCCCGGGAACGCAGCGCCACGTCCAGCACCTCAGACCGACGCGCCGCACTCCACTGCCGCAGGGTATCGTAAATCTGCCGGAAAGAGGCATCGCAAACCGGATACAGCAAGGTTGCGGCGATCTCGGAAAGCACGTCATTCGGACGGACAAGATCCACGCGGCGCTCCTCGCCTGCCGCGATCTTCAGGTTCTGTTGCGCCCAAAGCGCAAGGTCGGCGTTCGACTTCTGCAGGTACTCGTCCGGATCGGCGTGACGCGCCAGAGTCGGAGCCAGCGGCTCCGCTTCGCCTTCACTCCACAGGCATTCGGGAGTGGCCGCGCAGGCCTCCGCGACTTCCAGCCCCAACTCCCGCACTTCGGCGAACTCAGAGACGCGAAGCCGGCGAATCTGCTTTTCTAATGTTCGAATGCTGGTGACCTGACCAACGTTCGTTGGAATTCCCCAGAACAGCAGGTACCGAGCCACGTCGAAAGCCCGCGCGGCGATGTTCCGTTTATACGCCTCGGGCTTCATCTCTTCAGGGCAGGGAAGTTGCCCTTTCAGCCACGTATCCATCAGCCCGTGGATCTCTTTGTATGCCTGCAGCAGGGCCGCCCCGGCTGCCTGGTACCGGGTGACTTCGTCGCCCGTCATTTCAGGCGGCGTGATGAAACCAGCTTTCGAAAAGTCCTGATAACGCGACGACCTCGCCTGCCCATCCCAGAGAACTTCGTCCTCTATCTCGCTGGCCGCCAGTTCGCTGACGCCTTCGAAACACAGCACCGTGTGGCCAAGATCGGCAATCGACTGATGACCGTACTGGAAGTAGAAGCTCTCCAGAAACTGCTGCGAGTTGTGAGTGCGGACCCAATCCACGGACTGGCGAATCGAGTCTGCAGACCGGCTGTACCGAGCCAGCGCATACGCACTCTTTTCCGGAGGCATCGGTGCAACAGTAATGACTCGTTTCGCCAAAGGGCTATGATAACGTCTTGCTCCATATCCGGCCCGTTCTCGTAAAAATTCGCAGGGTTCACCCCGACGCGCAACTCCCGCAGTATGCCCATGGGCCCGAGGAAGACGCTGGAATGGACCTTTATTCAGTCGAGAGAGTCGTTTTCGAACCCGGGGATACAAAGCTGGTCTCCACCGGCATCGCTATCGAACTGCCCCGAGGCTACGAGGCGCAGCTTCGCCCGCGCAGCGGTCTGGCACTGAAGCACAGCATTACGCTGCCGAATTCGCCCGCGACGATCGACCCTGGTTATCGCGGAGAGCTGCGCGTCATCCTGCACAACCTGGGGCGCGAGACGTTTACGGTCCAGCCGGGAGAACGCATCGCCCAAATGGTTGTGGCGCGCTACGAAGCCGTAGTCTGGGTGGACGTCAATGAAGACGAACTCTCCGCCTCCGACCGGGGCGAAGGCGGGTTCGGTTCCTCCGGCCGGTAAATGAGGGGTAAATGAGGGGCCGGTAAATGAGGGGTTGCGCTCGCGGTTCTCGAGGAGTATTGTAAGCATGTGTAAAGGGCATCCGGGCCCGGGAGAACATGCAGATGAACGTTCGTGCACTCGCATTGATCAGTGTTTTAAGCGGGACCGCCCTCTTCGCTTCCACGGCCGACGGCGTGAAGGCACTTGAAAAGAAAGACTACGCGACTGCCTATCGGGAGCTACGGGCGGGGGCCGATAAGGGCGATCCCATCGCGGAAGTGACTCTCGGCCACATGTATGCGCGAGGCCTCGGCGTTGAACGCGACATGCCCGCAGCCATGGACCTTTACCACCGCGCCGCTGAACAGGGCAATGCGCAGGGCGAATTTGCGATGGGCCTGATCTATGCGAAGGGCTGGGGCGTCGAGCAGGACTACGCCAAGGCATCTTACTGGTACCAGCAGGCAGCGAATCAAGGCGATACGTATGCCCAGCGCCAGATCGCAGCTCTTTACGAAGACGGCTACGGCGTTGAGCAGGATTACAAAGCAGCCGCCCACTACTACGAACTCGCCGCCCGCAAGGGCATGGCTCGCGCCCAGTTCGGCTACGCGCAGCTACTCGAAAAAGGTAAAGGCGTGAAGCGCGACGAAAGCGAAGCTTTCAAGTGGTACCGCGAAGCCGCCGAGCAGGGTTTCGCGCCTGCTCAGGAGCATCTTGGCGCGATGTACGCTGCCGGGACCGGAGTGGAAGCAAATCCGGCACAGGCCTACTTCTGGTCCGTGCTCGCTGCCGATCGCAAAGAACGCGCCGCCGAACGCCGCATAGCGACGATAGAAGCGAGGCTCTCTGCAGAGGACGCGGCGAAGCTGAGGGCCTCCGCCCGCGCCTGGAAGCCCGCTTTCGGACGCAAGTAACCTTCTATTTCGCGCTGAAGCGAAACTCAGTCGTCGTATCGTACTTTTCGCCGGGTTTCAGCGTAGTGGTCGGAAATGCCGGCTTGTTCGGCGAATCCGGATAGTGCTGTGTTTCCAGACAGAGCCCTGTCCGCAGATTCGCCGGCTTGCCGCCCTTGCCTTTCACGGAGCCGTTCAGGAAGTTGCCGGTGTAGAACTGAACCCCAGGCTGATCTGTGTAGACCTCAAGCGTGCGCCCGGTGGTCGGCTCTTCGACGCGTGCCGCCATCTCCAGTCCTTTACCAGTTCGGTTCAAAACCCAGTTCATGTCATAACCCTTGCCGATCTTCAGTTGCGGATCGTTCTGATTGATGCGCGCGCCTGCTGCCGTCGCCTTACGGAAATCGAACGG
>JAOAPO010000328.1 GCA_025462945.1 Bryobacterales bacterium | reverse complement strand
CTTCGTGGCACTGCGGGTGAGTTAACCGATACGGCGCAGAGCACCACCAGTGTTGAGTGGAACCCTGTCGGTTTCCGCGGCGGTGCCGCGCTATCTCGAGAGCTCTCTTGTCATTGTCCGGGTTACTATCATGTCGTTCGTTGGACATCCTCTGCCGCTACAGGGAAACTGTGACAATGTTCGGGAAAATCCTGCTCAGGGTTTTGTTGGGTGCCTCGCTGGCATCGACCGCTTTGTTCGGCCAGTGTGCCGGTACCGGCACACTGGTCGGAACGTGACTGACGCCTCCGGTGCCGTGGTCGTCGGTGCGAAAGTGAAGGTCGTCAATTCGGACACGGCTTTCGTCTCCGACACCGTAACCAACAATGAGGGGGCTTACTCTGTCCCTTCCTCGCCCCTGGTTTCTACAGGCTCACCATCGAGAGCCCGGGTTTCAAAAGGCATGTCCGCTCCGGACTGCAGATCCGCACCCAGGAAATTCCACGCGTCGATGTCGTGCTGGAGATCGGTGCGGTCGGCGATACGGTGACGGTCGAAGGCTCTGCGACGCTGTTCGAAACAGAGACATCGGCAGCGGGCCAGGTCCTCTCCGGGGACCAGCTCCTGAAGATCCCGGTCAGCCAGAAGCGTGCGATCCGAATCGCGGGCGGCGTGGACTATTACAACCGCAGCCTCGAAAAAGCGGTCGCGAGCTACAACATCACTCACCGCTTTGTGCACCTGATGTCTTACGAGTTGCCTTTCGGCTCAGGCCGCCAGTTCTTCAACAAGAACCGGTTCGCGAATCAGGTGATCGGCGGCTGGGAACTCACGTGGACGCAGACACTGCAGTCCGGTCTGCCCTTCAACGTTGGGTACTCGAACAGCCCCAACCGCTACCTGCCCACCGGCGCACAGCGTCCCAACATCCTGACGGACACCGCGCAGGCCCAGGTGCAGAACTGGGGCATTGGCGCCAACAGGTTCCCCACTTCGGCACAGAACCCCTACCTGAACATCGCTTCGTTCGACTACCCGGCAGCCTTCACCGTGGGCAACCTCGGTCGCAACGCCTTCATTGGACCCGGCCTCAACTGGACGCAGCTCTCGATCGCGAAGGCCTGGAGCTTCCGGGAACGTGTCCGCTTTCAGCTTCGCCTCGATGCCAATAACTTCCCGTTCAAGCAGCCGCAGTACGGGAATCCGAACAGCACCTTTGACCGGGGCAACCCCGGTGCTTTCGCTCGCTTCACAGCGACGCGCGGTTCCTTCTCGGATATCGGAACGGCGAACTCGAATATGCTGCTTGTGCTGAAGGCCAGTTTCTAAGCTGGCGGACAACCCTCAATCGCCGCGCCGCCCGCCGCCTCTCTGGCTCGCGGGCGCGGCGCTGCCGTTGATCTCAGTGCGGTAATGTGGCAACACCTCGCCAGGATGCAACCATATTCAGCGACAGCGAGCGCCCGCGGTTACGGCGTCGCGTTGCCAGCCGCCAGCCCCACACGCCTGCAGGATGGGGCAGGATAAATGCTCACCAAATGATCTGCCATATCTGCCTCCGAAGTCTTCGGGAATCTGCCAGGGCGGGACTGGGGCAGTCTGCTCTGGGCCCACTTCAATCATCACTTCACGCAGTTCGGCATCTGACAGCGGCCCCCAAGATTTGAGTCCGTTCTTCCGCGGAACAATAGTGAATATGTCAGATCCCTCCAAATCCATCCTCATCACCGGCGCGAAGGGCGGCCTCGGTAACTTCGTAACACGAGCGTTCCTGGACGCCGGGGCGCGGGTCACGGGCGCCGCGCGTTCCATCGCCGACGCCGACTTTCCCCACAAGAACTTCAGGGCCGTCTCGGCCGACCTTTCCACCGCCGAAAGCGCCGCGCGGCTCGTCGATGATGTTGTCAACACAGCGGGCCGTATCGACGGGGTCGTTCACCTGATCGGCGCATTCGCCGGTGGTAAGCCCGTCTCTGAAACCGATGATGCGACCTTCGACCGAATGATGAACGTCAACCTGCGCTCGGCATTCCTCGTCATCCGCGCAGCGCTCCCCCACATGCAGCACCAGAAGGACGGGCGCATTCTGGCTATCGGCAGCGTGGCGGCCGTTGAGCCCGCGCGAATGGCAGGTGCCTACGCGGCATCCAAAGCCGCGCTCGTGTCGCTGGTCCGTACCGTGGCCCGCGAGAACCGCGGGCAGGGCATCACCGCCAACGTCGTGTTACCCGGCACCATGGATACTCCAGCCAATCGCGCCGCTATGCCGGATGCCGACTTCGCCAAATGGGTCGACCCGCGTCAAGTGGCGCAGCTTTTGGTCTACTTGACTTTGCGCGACGCTTCGCAAGTGAGCGGCGCCGTAATCCCCGTCTATGGCTCCGAAGCCTAACCGCTACGGTCTCGGCCAAGGCTGGCTTTGCACTCCGCGCACCTCCAGCACCACCGGAGACCCGTCACGCGCGCCAGCGGGCGGAACAATGTTGATTTGATAGAGGCCCGCGGCGCCGGGCGCAAGCCCACTGTAGAGAACGTCTGCTGCCACGCCACCCACAGTAACCCGAGTTTCGGCCAGGGTCTGGGCCAGCGGCAGCGCCGGTGCGGGTTCGCCCGTCTCGGGAGCGTTCGACACCGCCCCCAGGCCGGTTGCCCAGATGACCCATGCACCAGGGACCTGAGTGACGGTGAAAATCTCGGGTTGCGTCTCGCGCGTGGAGACTCGCACAGCCCCCGTTTCAATCGCGCCTGATAACCGAATACTCACCTCGGCATTCGCAGGCGTCTCGAACGGGATCTGAAAGTTGATCTGGTCCAGGCCGTTCAGGCTGGCCACGGCGAGCACGGCCGCGGCAACGCCATTGACCAGAACAGAGACGCCCACCAACTCGCGGGGCAGGGGAAACGACGTCGCCTGTACCACCCCAAACAGCGGGGCAATCCCGTTCCCGAAGATGGTTGCGAGCGACCCCGGCACCAGGCCATCCCCGAAGCTGGCCGAACTCACGACGCTGAGCGGTGCGGTGGGACCCGCGATTCGGTAAATCCTCCCATCGTTGTAGCCAGCCAGGTACAGCTCGCCTGCTTCATCCTGCCCGAAGGTCGAGATCTGCAGGCCCGTAGAGCCGAACAGATCCTGGCTCCGCCCCGAGGCCCGATCGAACGCCCACACTCGCCCGCTGCCGAAGTCGGCGAATACGTAGGCACCCTGCAGCAGCGGCGCGGCTTGGCCCCGATATACGTACCCGCCCGTCACCGAAATGCCGCGCTCCCGGGTGTACTCCAGAACCGGCAGCGTGAGCCCGCTCCGGTCGCAGTTCGCCGTGGCCGGATAGCAACTCAGGCCCTCCATGCGGTTCCATCCGTAGTTCTCACCGCCCCGGCTCGCCGCGGGTTGAAAGTCCACTTCCTCCGCGCGATCCTGCCCCACGTCGGCGATCCAGAGGTCACCCGTAGCGCGATCGAACGACAGCTTCCACGGATTCCGCAACCCGTAAGCCCAGATTTCTGGCCGTCCCCCCGACTGTCCCGCGAAGGGATTATCCGGCGGGATGGCGTAGGAAGACGTGACGCTCTCAGGGTCGATGCGCAGCACCTTGCCGAGGAGGGCGTTGGCGTTCTGCCCGTTCCGCGGCGGATCGCCGCCCCCGCCGCCATCGCCCGTGCCGATGTAAAGGTAGCCGTCCGGGCCGAAGACGAGGCGGCCGCCGTTATGATTCCCCAGGGGGTGAGGAAAGCTGATCAGCACTTCTTCGGAAGCGGGGTCGGCACGGTCCGGGTCGGCGCTCGTCCGCATTCGCGAGATGGTCACCGACCCATCCCGCGCTGTGTAGTAAATGTAGAACTGCCTCGTGATCGCGTACCGTGGAGAGAAGGCCAGCCCGAGCAGCCCGCGTTCGCCGCAGCAACTCACCCGTGCCGTCCAGTCGAGGAATGGAGTGCTGTTTACCGCCCCGTCCCGCAACGCTCGGATGCGGCCCGTCTGTTCCACCACGAACAGGCGTCCCGATCCATCGGGCACGCTCGCCATTTCGGTAATGCTGCTGAACCCGAGTGCGATCGGGACGAGGCGGGCCGGCGGAGACTGCGCTATTGCATCGCCCGCAGCGGCAACCAGGACCAGCACAACGGCTGGCCGCACTGCCCATGCGCTACGAACTGCCAGCCTCATCTCCCGTCCCTGTTTTGCATGAGGTTGAACCGAGCACCCTGCGTACCAGAAGTGGACACCGTCGATTCGAACTGCTTGCAAGATAGTCCGATGGGATTGTACAGCCGGTCGCCTCTGAAGAGTGCAACGGTCGCGATGGGTTTGGTCGCCCTCCATGCCCGGCCCGTCCTCAGCCAGTCCACTGAGCCACCAGCCTCCGAAGTGGCGGCAGTGAAGAGGAGCTCCCCGGGGCAGCGGGCTTCTCCGCCCAAAGCGTCACTGTCGACCACGGCGGCCAACGGCTGTCGGCGACCGGCTGCCTGCGAACGCCTTATGTTACATACGCTCTCAACCGAGCGGTTCAAACTGGCGGCGGTCCGTGAACCCAGGGATATACGGTCGGAGCCCTGACTGTTGAGAAAGGCGGGCCGAAGCTCGCACCCGACGGCCGCGCCCGGCACTCAACCCAGTATCAAAACTCGGGCAGCGAAAACGCGAGCGATAACGCTCACGGGCGATCAGAACTGCGAATAGACCGGGCTGATGCGAGACAGTATCACCCACATTTTTGAGCCTGGCACCGAAGCTCGGCCTCAAGCTGGTGACACGGAAAGACGCCGTCGCGACAATCACCACCAGGCATGCCGAGAAGCCACGCGAAAACTGAACTGCCCGTCCCACACAGAGTTGCTCGTCCGGTCGTTTGGCCGTTCGGCAGTCGTTGTAGAACGCCGAGGCGACGCCCCACTGACCAGCCGGTGGATCTGCCCAGGCGTCCGGGTTCAGTACAAGCTCAGAGTTGGAGTCGACGCAGTCTGAGCTGGCGCATCCGTTTCCTGGTTCTTCGCGACGATCGTCACGTTTGGAATCACGCCGCCGTTGGGGTCGGTGACGGTACCGTTGATAGTGCCTCGGTCGCTTTGCGCGACGAGGGCCCCGGTACTGAGCTGCGCCAGTACGAGACAAAGATGAGCTCTAAACACAACTCCAGCCATACAGGGTCGATCTGAGTACACTCATTGTGTTTCAAGCCTTGCAAGCACGATCCACGCCGACCGCCCGAAACCGACGCCGCTACGGTGCGCGTAGTTTGCGGGGCAGCCGGAGCGCCCGGTGGCTGAGGAACATGTACCTTCGAATCAAAGACTTACCGTGCGATTCAGCGGGTTCATGTTATCCTCGGATTCAGTTTGCGGCCGCTGTCGCAAATCGCGCTCTCTCTGCACTCACTCACATATATGAAGCTCACGTGGACCAAGACCGACGAGGCACCGGCGCTCGCGTCGTACGCGCTGCTGCCCATCCTGCAGGCGTACTGCAAAGGGGCGGGGGTACAGATCGAAGTCGCCGACATCTCACTCGCCGGCCGCATACTCGCCAGTTTCCCTGAGCGTCTTACAGAGAGCCAGAGAATCCCCGACGAGTTGACGCGCCTGGGGGAGTTGGCCAAAACGCCCGACGCCAACATCGTCAAGCTACCAAACATCAGCGCCTCCATTCCCCAGCTTCGTGACGCCATCACAGAACTTCGGGCGAAAGGCTGCGACATCCCCGACTACCCCGATGCTCCCTCTACAGAGGAGGAGCGTGCGGTGCAGGCCCGGTTTGCCGTAGTTCTGGGCTCGGCCGTGAATCCCGTGTTGCGCGAAGGCAATTCCGATCGCCGCGCGGCCGGGGCCGTGAAAGCGTTCGCGCGGAAACACCCACCAAGGATGAAGGCCTGGCCGAAGTCCGGCTCGGTGACGCGTGTCGCCCACATGAGCGACAAGGACTTCTTTGGCAGCGAGAAATCCCTGACGGTGAGCGCAGCCACCGTGGCGCGTATCGAATTCGCAGACTCCGCCGGCGCAGTCAAAGTCCTGAAGCAAAAACTCCAGCTGACCGAGGGCGAAGTTCTCGACTCCGCGGTCATGAACGTCGCGGCACTGCGGACATTCTATGCCGAGCAGCTTGCAGCCGCCAAAGCCGAGAATGCGCTGTTCTCGCTTCACCTGAAATGCACCATGATGAAGGTCTCTGACCCGATCATGTTCGGGTACTGTGTGTCTGAGTATTTCGCCGATGCCCTGCAGAAACACGCAGGCACCCTCGCTGAAATAGGCGCCGACGTGAACAACGGACTGGCCGACGTGCTCAGTAAACTCGGCCAACTCCCAGCTGAGAAGAAGGCCGAGATCGAAGCCGATATCGCCGCCTGTTATGCGACGCGTCCCGCTTTGGCGATGGTGGATTCGCGTGCCGGCAAAACGAATCTGCACGTACCCAGTGACGTGATCATTGATGCTTCGATGCCCGTCGTGATCCGCGACGGCGGCAAGATGTGGAACAAAGAGGATGCGCTGCAAGACACAGTCGCGGTCATCCCGGACCGCTGCTACGCCACTATTTATCAGGTCGTCATCGAGGACTGCAAACAGAACGGACAGTTCGATCCCACCACCATGGGAAGCGTCTCCAACGTGGGGCTCATGGCTCAGAAGGCCGAAGAATACGGGTCGCACGACAAGACGTTTGTCGCACCCGGTGACGGAACCATTCGCATGGTGGACGACAGCGGCAAGACCCTGCTCGAACAGAGCGTCGAGCGTGGCGACATCTTCCGCGCCTGCCAGACCAAAGATGAGCCCATCCGCGACTGGGTCAGGCTCGGCGTCGCCCGGGCGCGTGCAACCGGCACCCCCGCGGTCTTCTGGCTCGACCCGGATCGCGGCCACGATGCGCAGATCATTGTGAAGGTTAAGGCCTGTCTGGCGGACCACGATCTCTCCGGCCTCGAAATCAAAATTTTGAAGCCCGTGGATGCGATGAAATTCTCGCTGGAGCGAATTCGCCGCGGCGAGGACACCATCTCCGTTACGGGTAACGTGCTTCGTGACTATCTGACTGACCTGTTCCCGATTCTTGAGTTAGGAACAAGCGCACGGATGCTCTCGATTGTGCCGTTGCTGCAGGGCGGCCAGTTGTTCGAAACCGGAGCCGGTGGTTCGGCCCCCAAGCACGTGCAGCAGTTGCTGAAAGAAGGTCATCTGCGCTGGGACTCGCTCGGAGAGTATTGTGCGCTGGTGCCTTCGCTCGAGCTGATGGCAACAAAGGCCGGCAACCCGCACGCCCAGCTCCTCTCGAAAACGCTGGATCAAGCCGTTGGCCAGTACCTCGAAGACGCGCGTTACCCCTCGCAAAAGGTAAACGAAATCGACAATCGCGGTTCGACGTTCTATCTCGCGCTGGCCTGGGCCAATGCGCTTGCCGCTCAGGATCAGGACAACGAGTTAAAGCAACAGTTCACGCCCCTAGCCGCCGCGCTGGCGGCCGCTGAAGGCAAGATCACGCAGGAACTGTTGGCGGCACAAGGCAAACCAGTCGACCTCGGTGGATACTATTTCCCCGACGACGCTAAATGTGTCGCAGCGATGCGGCCAAGCCCTACACTCAACGCGATCATCGATGAAATGTAGTGGCTTGGAGCGGTGCGCTAACCAGCCAGTTCGCTCACTCGGCGGAAGCCAGCCATTCTCAATCCTGCACGGTTACCCGAAAGACCTCGGTGCCGTTCGGCTGCTTGCTGGCCGGATCTGACTCTGCAGTGACGAACACATCGAAGCTCTTCAATGGGGTCGTGGTCTCGAAGGTGCCCTTCAGGTTTTTGTCTACCCGGAGCTGCCCCTGCGTTTCCGGCGCTGCGTCCTTTTCCTGCAACCAGACGACGTAAGCGGTTTTCGGCGGTGACAGCTTGCCCGGTTCGGCAAGGTGTTCGGCTTCCAGCTTTAGTTTCGTGTTGCCGTTCTTGTCCTTGCCTGTCTCAATCTTTCCACGTGCGGCGGGAACGACCGACGTCGCTGCCAAAGGATACTTCTTCGCGTACCCCTGGCTTGATGCCACCATTCCCACGAGCAGCATTGCGGCTATTCGAACATTCATTGGTCCTCCAGATATCATTCCCCCCAGCCTGCACTTTTAAGGCCGGGCGTAACCGGAGTTGCAGCCTGCTCGCGCTGCGCGGCAGGCCTCATGAACTGCTGTCTGTATAGTTACGGACGGTTGG
>JAOAPO010000320.1 GCA_025462945.1 Bryobacterales bacterium | reverse complement strand
AAGCCGGTGGGTCCGCCGCCGAGGTCGATGAGGGGGCCGGGCTCGGCTGGCGGGAACTTCAGATACGGCACGGTGTTGCGCACCTGGGCGAACAGGGTCTCAGGGGCAATCCACTTGGACCAGGCGTTCGACCCCGCGGGGCTGCTGTCATTGGGAGTGGGTGTCAAAGAGTTCCGAGCATCCGATAAACGACTGAGACCGGCAGGCCGACGACGTTCGAGTACGAGCCGTCGATGCGTTCGATGAAGCGGGAGGCGAGGCCCTGGATGGCGTAGGCGCCGGCTTTATCCATGGGTTCGCCCGAGGCCACGTACCAGGCGATCTCGGCTTCGCTGAGGGGTGAGAACCAGACAGCCGTGGTGACGGCTTCTGTCAGCAACCGGGCTCCGCGACGCAGGCAGACGCCGGTGATGACTTCGTGGCGCTGGCCGGAAAGGGCGGCGAGCATGCGCGCTGCGTCAGAAGCGTCGCGGGGCTTGCCCATCACCTCACCGTTGAGCAGGACGATGGTGTCTGCGCCCAGAACGGAGTCTTCAGCCGACGCGTGAACGGCTGCCGCCTTCTCGCGCGCCAGCCGCAGCGAGTACTGTTCCGGGAGTTCGCCGGGGCGCAGCGTTTCGTCGATGTCGGCAACGCGCACCACAAAGTCGAAACGCGCCGCGCTGAGGAGTTCAGCTCGGCGGGGGGATTGAGACGCCAGAACCAGCATTAATGTTTGCCGTACCGAAGTTCGCCAGCCGAAATCGAGACCTTGAGCATGTTCTGTTTGGGTGGCAGAGGACAGGTGGCGAATGCGGTGAAGGCGCAGGGGGGATTTTCGGCCTTGTTGAAATCGAGGTCGACCACGCCCCTGACGGGCATGGGGGCATACAGGAACCGGCCCGCGCCGTAGGTGGTCGAGGTGCTTGTCTCGTCTTTGAAGATGAACATGAGGTGGTCTTCTTCGGTGACGGGTTCGAGCTTGTACTGTTTGCCGGCGATGGTGAACTCGGCGTAGCCGGGGGCGGGTTCCTGCGTGGTCATTCCGAGGACGTTGGTGATCGGAATGGTGTGGCCGCTGTCGTACGGAACCCACTTTGCCTGCAAGTGGAACTGCGGAGCGGCGGGGTACCATTTAAGGCCGGTGAAGTGCTTTCGGGTGTCGGCGTCGGGATCTTTCAGGCGGATACCGACTTTGGGACCTCTGACGATAGGTGTCATCGTAATGGTGCCGAGCGTTGCGGGCGGCGACTTCTCGTCCAGCAGCAAGACTGCTCCGGAAACCGGCTTCCACTGCGCTTTCTCGCCGTGGCGGACGAGTACGCCGGCGTGCTTCGGTGCGCTCGCCGGCAGTACTACGTCAGATAAGGGGTCGGAGCCGACCTTGTTCTCACCTTCGTGCAGCCAAAACAGGCCTGCGACGGCGAGCCAACTGGTCGGCGCCTTCAGCTTCTCTTCACGGACAGCGCGCCATTGCTGCAGATCGCGGACATACGCCGTGTCCAAAGTGGCCCCAAAGGCCAGGCTCACTGCCATGAGCGGTAGAAGCTGTCTCACTGCTATTTGATGGCCGAAAAGTCGGAAGGATTCATGTAGACGCTGTCGACGTGATCGACCAGTTTGCCGTTCGCTTCGGACTCAGCCGCTACCTTTTTCCACTCGGGATCGTTGCGGAAATCGGCCCAGCTCTTCGTGGCGGCCTCTTTGGTGTCGAACTGGAGAATGTAGACAAGGGCATTGTCCTTGTTGTCGATGGGTTCCCAGTAGCCGACGCTCTTCATGTTGTGGCGGTTGAAAATCTCGATGGTGTGTTCGCGGAAACGCTTTTTGAGGTCTTCGAGCTTGCCGGGCATGGCGTAATACTTACGGTATTCGAAGACGTGGTTCGGCTTCTGGGCCTGCGATTGGGTCACCATAGTGACTCCGAGCATAGCGACGACACCGAGCGCGAACGTGACGAGGTGGAGAGCTTTCTTCATGTTGTCTAAGATATCGCGGGCGACAGGTTCGCGCGACACAGAGCCGTTCCGAGTTTCAGCGGTTGGCGGTCGTGGCAGGCGCGTCGCGATGGGGGCTGAGTTGGGCGAGCAGCTTGTCCGTGGCGGCTGCGATCTCAGTGACAGCTGCGTTGAAGGCCGCTTCGTTGGCGCGGGAAGGCGCCCGGAAACCACTGACTTTGCGGACAAACTGGAGGGCGGCGGCTGAGACCTCGGTCGGTTCCAGAGGCGGCTCGGGCCGGCGGAGGAGCTTGATGCTGCGGCACATATCTCCACGGTACTATGCAACGAGCGAACAGTCACAATGCAGATCGAACCGGAGCTTTTGCATCGACCAGCGGCGCCTTCAGGGGCCGGGATGGTACTGACCCACGGAGCGGGCGCGAACTGCCGCACAGCGTTGCTGGTGGCGGTCGCAGAGATGCTGGTGGCGCGGGGCGTGACGGTGTTGCGCTACGATCTCCCGTTCCGACGGAAACGGCCATCCGGACCGCCACACCCGAGCGGGGCGGCAGACGACCGGGCGGGTCTGGCCGACGCTGTGGAGGCGCTACGGAAGCTGGTATCCGGCCCGGTTTATCTTGGCGGGCATTCCTACGGCGGGCGGCAGGCCACGATGCTGGCGGCGGAACAACCCGAGCTCGCGGCAGGGCTGCTGTTGCTGTCTTATCCGCTGCACCCGCCCGGCAAGCCGGACGCCGCACGGACGGCGCACTTTCCGCAGTTGGGGACGCGGGCGTCC
>JAOAPO010000314.1 GCA_025462945.1 Bryobacterales bacterium | reverse complement strand
CTCGCTTACGGCAAGTTCTACACGGCTGTGGCGCTGCCGTCGGGCCTTGATGTCGATCACGTTCAGTGCCGCATGCATGACGGGATCCTCGACATTACGCTGCCACTGTCAGAAGCGAGCCGTCCTCGTCAGATCCAGATTAACGCCGGCGGGGCAGAACAGAAGACGATCGCGGCGTAAAGCAGGCAAGGACCATAGAGGGTGCCAGGCGGCCGGCAACGACCGTCCGGCGCCCTTTTTGTTGTTAGTGCGCCACGATTGGCTCGCTGGACTTCGGCGGCTTCCGCATGAGCAGCACCAGCGGGATCATGCACCAAAACACAATCGCCAGAACCTGGTAAATTTGCAGATAGGTGAGGATCGTTGCCTGTTTCGCGATTACCCCAAACGTCATCACATAGCCCTGATGCGCCGCTGTGACCGGATCGGAACCCCGCGACTGCATCAGGTTCGAAAATCCCTGGGTAAGGCCCGTTGCACCCCTGTCATAAGCCGTGACGTGCGAGCCGAGCCGGTTGATATAAGTTTGAGCGAAGCGAGACTGCATCGTGGTGACCGCCGCAATGCCGATGCCACCTCCGAGATTGCGCAGCAGATTGAACATACTGGTGGCGTTCCCCATCCTCTCCCTCATGATGCCGGCCATTGAGATTGTGGTCAACGGGACGAACAGCAGGCCCAATGACACACCTTGTACGAACTGTGGCCAGAAGAAATCCCAATACCCGGCCGCCAGGCTCAGGCGGGAGAGGTAGAACATGGTTGCGCCGCCCAGGAACAGACCCGTAGCGAGTAGTTTGCGGGGGTCGAACCGCGCGATCATCGTACCCACCACGGGCATCGCGATAAATGAGCCCATCCCTCGTGGCGCCATGGCGACGCCCGCGTCATAAGCAGAGTAGCCGAGCAGGATTTGAAGCCAGAGAGGCATCAGCACGAGACTGCCGTAAAGCACGAAGCCAACAAGCGTCATCAGAACCGTGCCGGTGCTGTAAGTGCGATCACGGAAGACGCGGAAATCGACCACCGGGTTCTTGATGACCAGCTCGTACATCACGAAGATCACCAGCGTCAGGAGAGCCGTCGCTGCGAGGCCGAGAATCCAGTTTGAGGCAAACCAGTCTTCCTGCTGGCCCTTATCGAGGAAGATCTGGAGGGCCCCTATGCCGACCACCAGCATGCTGATACCCCAATAATCGATCCCGGTCGAGGCGCGCTTGATATACGACGGATCGAACACGTAGCGCTTCGTCATCAGGACGGAGAGAACGCCGACGGGGATGTTGATGTAGCAGACCCAGCGCCAGCTATACGTGTCAGTCAGCCAGCCGCCCAGGACAGGTCCGAGGATCGGGGCAACCACAACCCCGAGGCCCCACACGCCCATCGCCTTGCCCCGCTTCTCAGGCGGGAAGGCCTCCAGCAGAACAGCCTGGGACAACGGCTGCAGAGCGCCGCCCGCCGCACCCTGAATAACGCGGAACACAATGAGCATCGGCAGCGTGGTGGCGAAGCCGCAGAAGAATGACGCTACGGTGAAGCCGATCAGGGACATGGTCAGCAGGCGCTTCCGTCCGAAGAAATTAGCGAGCCAGCCGGTGATCGGGAGGACGATCGCATTTGCTACCAGGTAAGACGTTAGTGCCCACGTTGCTTCCTCCGTGGATGCCGAAAGGCTGCCCGCGATGTGCGGCAGCGAGACGTTCACGACGGTGGTGTCCAGAACCTCCATGAAGGTTCCGCACATGACCGCCATGGCCACGAGCCACGGATTCACGACGGGAGCATTCGCTGCCGGTGATGGTGCTGTGGTGGTGCTCATCACGGGACCGTTACTTCGTAAAGACCGTCGGGACGGCCGACATTCCCGGGCGCAGGCGATGCTCGGGATCCTGGCCCGGATCGAAGACGATCTTGACCGGGACGCGCTGCACTACTTTTACGTAGTTACCCGTTGCGTTCTCCGGAGGCAGCAGGCTAAATCGCGATCCGGTGGCGGCAGCGATGGAATCCACCTTGCCTGTGAATTTCTTGCCCTTCGCGGCGTCGACCCTGATCTCAACGTGCTGGCCCGGTTGCATCTTCGCCAGCTGATTCTCCTTGAAGTTCGCCGTGACCCAAACATCGTTCAAGGGCACAACGGAGAGCAGCGACTGGCCGGGCTGAATCACCTGCCCGACCTCGACGGTGCGCTGGCTCACGAGGCCATCCACGGCCGCTCGCACCACCGCATAGCTGAGGTTCAGTTCAGCGCGCTCGAGTGCGGACTGCATCTGCAGCACCTTCGCCGCGGCAGATTCGACGCGTGCCTGTGTCACCGCCACTTGTTGCTGACCGGTGGTCGTGGCACGGGCCTCCGCCTCTGTCCGTAGCAGTTGGGCGCGTCGTTCCGCAACGCTGGCCTGGCTGACGTCTATGGCCTGCTCGGCCTCCCGAACCTGAGCATTGGCACCTTCAACCTGGGCGGTGGAAGCTTCCGCAGCGGCGGCTGTGGCATCGAATTGCTGCCGGGAGATCTCATCCCTGGCGAGCAGCGCGCTGTAGCGTTCGAGGTCGCGCCGGTTGCGCTCGCTGGTGGCCGCAGCCTCGCGCACAACGGCCTGAGCCGACTGCACTCGCGCTCGCGACGCTTCCACCTGCTTTTCCGCGGAAACCAGCGCAGCGCGAGCCGCCTCGATCGCCGCGTCGGAACTGGAAACCTGACTCGCCGTATTGGTCCGGGTAATCGGCAGTCCGGCGTTGCTGCCGGTGTATTCGGCCCGGGCTTCCGCCAGATCCGCGCGGGCACGGTCCACTGCGACCTGATAATCGCGTGGGTCAATCTCGAAGAGGACATCGCCCGCCTTAACGAACTGGTTGTCATTGACTTTCACGCTGACAACGGTGCCACCAATGCGGGCGCTGACCGCGTGCAGGTGGGCGTCGAGCTGCGCGTCGTCGGTTTCCTCGCGTCCGCTGGAATGCGTGAAGTAGAAGAACGCGCCTACCGCGACAATGGCGATCACTGCCGCCAGAATGAACCAGCGGCGCTTCGACGGGCGCGGCGTTTCCGCCTCTGGGGGTGGAGTGTCCGAACGCGGCGGAGTTTCGGAACCTGTAGGAGAAGTGGTCGAGGTCATTTAATGAGCTCCCTGAAGAAAGTCGATGAGGTGTGTTTCGGCGATGCCAGTGGCGCGCGCCAGATCTGCTTTTGCGATGTTGAAGGCGTACAGGCTGGCGATAAGGTTCTCGTTCGCGGCGGCGACGGCTTCCTGCGCCTGCACAACTTCCAGATTATTGGCCACGCCCGCGACGAAGCGGTCGCGAGCTTGTATCTCCTGCTGTCGGGCCAACTCCACAGCGCTGCGGTTTACGTCGAGACGTTCTTTCGCAGCATTCAGGTCGAGCACGGCCGAGCGAATCTCGAACCCGATGCGGCCTTTGAGGTCGGCCAGTCGGGCCCGAAGCTGTTTCAGATTAGCGTCGGCTTCTTCAATCTCGCCGGAGATGCGCCCTCCCTCCCACACGGGGATGTTGAGCGAAATCGCCGCGGTATACGTTCCGTGCGCATTGGTTGGATTCGGACCGAGGGCTCCGTAATCACCGATAAAGCCGAGGCTCGGCAGCCGGCTCGCGCGTGCCGCTTTGACGCTCAGTTCAGCAGCCGTGACACGCGCCTGTTCGCTGAGAAAGTCTTTGCGCTGCGTGTAGCTCTGGGTGAGAGCATCGTCGAGGGAAGGAAGCGGGGCGTTGGCTTCGGGCATCTTGTCCGTGAGCCGGAGTTGCGCACCGTCAGGCAGACCGATCGCGCGACCGAGGCTCAGTTTCTGCTTCTCGAAGTCGTTGCGAAACGCAATCAGCCGCTGCTGCTGCGACTGTAACTGGACCTGGGCACGCAGCACGTCAATGCCGGCAATCACACCGTTTCTCCTGAAGTCGAGAGCCTGGTCGTAGAGGGCCTGTGCGGCTGTGACCTGAGCCTGGGCTGCTTCGATACGGCTGAGTCCGGAGGCCGCCTGCAGGTACAGGGATGCGGCGAGTGCGACAACTGTTTCGCGGGCGTCTTTGTATGTCAGTTCGGCCGCTCTCACTTCCTGTGAGCTGGCCCGCACGCGGTTGATCGAGCGAAAGTTGACGATCTGTTGGCTCAGTGACGCTCGAGCATCAGTCAGGCCGAAGGGGCCCACAATCTGCGGAAAGCCGGGCAGGCTCAATCCGAAGGCCGCAAGATTGTTCTGCTGCGAGCTTTCCCTCACGTTGGCATCGATGTTTGGAAGAAGGCGGCTGAGTTCGATCAGGCGCTGCCCGCTGGCTGCCCTGCGGTTCTCGCCGGCGAGTTCTGTACCCAGGTTGTACTTCAGGGCGCGGGTGACCGCATCCTGCAGGCTCAACGCATACTCGCCTGCGCTGCGATCCTGCTGTGGCACCGATCCCGTGAACGCATTCTGGCTGTTGCCAGAGGCTGCAAAGCTCTGGGCGTATGTCCACAGTGGAAGCATACAGACGGCCAGCACCAGTCGCGGTGTTTTCATTGAACAACTCCCATCTTGGCGTCATCATCCACGGCGGTTACTGCCGTCTCCTCGGAATGTGATGATGGCCAGGTTTTTGAAGAAGTGCAGTGCCGCGTCAACAGTCCTCGCCGAAGGACGGGTCGGCCACGCCGCCCAAATCTGGTTGGCTGGCGAAGGGGTTCGGGCAACAACGTCTGCGAAGGAAAGCGGCACACTCAGCGTACAAATCAGAAGAAAGCCCCTGTCGTCATTCAGGTATTGCATGAACAATACCGCCAGGCGAAAAATCACATCGCTGACTTCGATGTTGAGTGGCGAAGTGACTGCCTGCTCAGCAGATGAGCACAGGGCATCATCAAGGTCGGCAGCGGTGCCTGGGGAAGGTGGGAGAGAACGAGAGAGTGGCTAAGTCGCGGGGTGACCAAATAGATAATAGATAAAGGGGCGCTGGTGATCTCAACGCTCGAGTCGAGCAGCGCCCCTTCCATCGTGATTTCAAGCTTTAACGCTGCGGGTTTGGGGTTGCACCGGCGCCGGCACCAGCGGCACCCGAACCAGCGGCACCAGGCTGGGTTGAGCCTGCACCGGTCGAACCGGAACCGGTCGAACCAGTACGGCCTGTCGTGCCAGTACGACCTGTCACGCCGGTGTGACCCGTCGTGCCGGTCTGACCCGACTGTCCAGCGGAGCTTTGCGCGAACGAAGCGACCTGCGAGGACGCAACCAACCCGGCAATTAGGAATACGGCGTTTCCTGCGAGCAATAAAGAACGTTTCATAAGGCCTCTCTTGTCAGGGACGGTTTGGAACCGCGCCCTGTAGTGGGACCCTGCTCTGCGCGATTTGTTTCATGGTTTCGTTTTCTCTGGATGCCCCTGGCGCGTAAATGCTGGTAACGAGTCCAGACGGCAGGGGTCTTGAGTGCAGAAACTACATATATTCGATCAGAGGACTCAGAATGGACCACCCAATCAGACGCTATATAGAAGACGCGATCGCGGCCGAAAAGAGCTTCGAGACGCAGTTGAACACGTTCGCCGAAGAGGCAACTCTGCCACAGGCAGCGAAGCTTTTCGAACAACACGCAGTGGAGACGAAGCAGCAGTACGAGGATCTGACGGCCCGGCTGCAATCAATGGGCGGTAGTACTTCTACCTGGAAGAGTATGCTGGCCCACGTCTTCGGCATGAGTCCAAAACTGGCGCAACTCGGTTACGACAAACGGGAGCGGAACACTCAAAACCTGATGATGGCCTTCGCCGTTGAGAACGCGGAAGTCGCCATGTACGAGTCCCTGGCCATCGCGGCTGAGAGCGTCGACGATGCGGAAACTGCGACCCTTGCGCGCCGCATTCAAGAGGAGGAAAAGGCGACGGCTGAGGGTGTTTGGAAGCTGATTGCCGAAGCAGCGATCCAGAGCTTTCTGGAAATCCGCGCCGAGGATGTAGAAAAGTCACGCGAGATGGTTACCACCTATCTGCAAAACGCTGAAGCTGCGGAGAGAAATTTTGAGGACGCGCTGGGAAGCTTCAGTCAGGCGGGCGACCAGGCGGACGTGCGCGCTCTGATGTCGATGATGTCGAAGAAGGCGAAGACGCAGCACGAACGCCTCGCGGTAAGACTCCATGAACTGGGCGGTACCACGTCGACAGCGAAGAGCGTTCTGGCCCATTTGCTGGCATTTTCACCGGTGAGTGCTCAACTTGGGCACGAAGAGGCGGAGAAGAGCACGCAGCACCTGATGATCACGTACTCCGCTGCAGCTGCTGAGATGGCGATGTACGAGGCGCTCGCGGCTTCGGCAACCGAAGCCGGCGACGAGACCACCGCCTTGTTGGCGAGGGAGTTGCAGGCTGAGGAAGAAGAGGACCACCGGCTCGCGTGGGAACATCTGCCGCAGAGTGCGCGAGCGTCGTTCCAGGTCGTTCTGCGGGCCGCGTGAGACCGGCGGCTACCCCTGTTTGGCCATGAAAGTACCGCTGGCGGCTTCGATCAGGACTGAGAACGTGCTGGTCCCGACGCTCTGGCCCCAGATAACGCGCCACATAGGGAGGTTGACGTTGCGGTCCAGTTCCAGCAAGTACGAGATGGGCATGGTGGGATTCTTCCTGGCATAATCGCCGCCATGCGCCATCGCGACCTCGAAAGCTTTGTCCGTATCGGTATGAATCTGGGCGATCGCCACGGCTCGTTTGTCATCGACCCACTGGCTGGGAGTATCGGGGAAAGTGCCTTTGCGCAGCGTCACGCTGACGTCGAAAACCGAGGTTGTGAACGCGCGCTTTTGCGCTTTCGCTTCCGAAGCGAATATCGTTTGCCAAGCGCCGGACTTCCCCGGCTGGGGCTTCACCTGGCTCACGTTGATGCTGGCAATGCGGAGGACTTTAACGTCCGGAGCCCAGTTCCTCGCCATCCCATACATCTGGTACAACGCCCGCAGGCCGGTGATCGGCTCCGCGGGGAGGGCTGCTTTTTCGGCCGCGGCTTTCTCCGCGGCGTCAGGACCGCAGGATGTTAACAGGAGCGCGGCCGGGGCCAGGGCAAGAATCTCGCGGCGTTTCATGCACCTAATAGTGTAGACCCCAGAAGCCCTCTATAACCGACCGTGAGGAACAGCCCAACAGGGGAACCGTGAGATACTTGAGGTTCCACCCAGGATTAAATGAAGCTTTCTACCCCTCTTGAAATCGCCACCGCGCACAGTCCTGACTCCGATGACGCTTTCATGTTTTACGCGCTTGCCACGAAGAAAATTCGCTCGTCGCTGGTCAACTTCCGGCACACCCTGGCGGACATCGAAACCCTGAACCGGCAGGCGATCGAAGGTGTCTACGGGCTCACGGCAATCTCGTATCACGCCTACCCGTATGTTGCCGATAAGTATGTGCTGATGTCTGCGGGTTCCAGCATTGGTGATGGTTACGGGCCGATGGTCGTTGCGACTCATCCGCTTGAGCCCGGCGAGATCAAGGGTAAGAAGATCGCGATACCGGGTACCATGACGACCGCGTATCTGGCATTGAAGATTTTCGAGCCCGATTTTACGCCGGTTGTGGTGCCGTTCGATAGAATTCTGGACGCTGTGACCGCAGGGTCAGCGGACGCCGGCCTGATCATTCACGAGGCGCAGCTTACCTATAACAAGGTCGGCTTCCACCGTGTCCTCGATTTGGGTCGCGACTGGAAAGACAAGTACAACCTGCCGCTGCCGTTGGGCGGCAATGTGCTGCTGCGGTCTCTGCCGGAAGACGTAAAGGTAGAGTGCTGCCGG
>JAOAPO010000291.1 GCA_025462945.1 Bryobacterales bacterium | reverse complement strand
AGGCCACCGGGTCGCGGTATCGGGCAACCGCCTCCGAACGCGGCGAGTACCACTTCGTCGGCATACCCGCCGCGCAGTATGTACTCACCGTTGAGCATGCGGGGTTTCGGGCCTATCGCCGTTCGGGCATCGTTCTCCGCCTCGGCGACCGCGTAGCGCTGGATATCCGGCTCGAAGTGGGCGACTCCACCGGGCAATCGGTTGAGGTCACAGCGGCGCCTCCCGTCCTCCAGGCGGCCAGCGGCGACGTCGCCGTAAACATCAGCGAGAGGACCATTTCCACCTTGCCTCTGGACGGCCGGAACTTCATCCCGCTGCTGACGCTCGCGCCAGGCGTAGCGCTGCCCAATGGGCAGTTTCTGCCGCGTATCAACGGCAGCCGTCCGCGAACGAACGAATATCTCTACGATGGCGTCAGCGTTCTGCAGCCGGAACCCGGTCAGGTCGTCTACTACCCGGTCATCGACGGCATGGCCGAATTCAGAATCAACATCAACGCGTACTCGCCCGAGTATGGACGTTCGAACGGCGGCACGGTTCTGGTCATCGGTAAATCGGGCACCAACCAGTTCCACGGAAGCGCCTTTGAGTTCTTCCGCAATGAACATTGGAACGCCCGCAACCTCTTTGCCCAGCCGGGGCCCACGCCTCTGTTCCGGCGCAATCAGTACGGCCTCACGCTCGGCGGACCAGTCCAGCGCAACCGCACTTTCTTCTTCGCCGACTGGCAGGGCACACGTCTGCGCACCGGCGTGACACGTTTCAGCGTCGTCCCCACAGTCGCGCAGCGGCAGGGCATTTTCGCCGGAAACACAATCCCGGCCAGCCGGTTCGATCAGATCGGCGCGCAGGTGCTGCAGCGCTACCCTCTTCCCAACCTCGGAGGCCCGAACAACTTTGTCCGTACTGGCACCGAAGTAGACAATCAGGACCAGGCCGACTTCCGCCTGGACCACTACTTCGGCGACAAACACCGTGTCTTCGCCCGCTACACCGCTTTTCGTGACATCGCAACCCCCGTCACGCCTCTTCCCGACGGCAGCGGCAGCCTCACCTCCGGCGTCCTCGGCCACGCCCGTACCCGAGGTGACGCGATCGCGGGCGAGCACAACTGGACCCTGCTGCCAAACGCCCTGAACCAGTTCCGCTTCGGGTACTCGCGCCGCGCTCTCGATCAACAATCCCTGCAGAACGGTGGTATTGCCGTCCCCGGCTTGCCCGACAACTCGTTCGCTTCGGTGCTGCCCATCTTTGCAGTGGCCGGATTACAGCAGATCGGGCCCACCACGGCGGCGAACTCGAATTTCACCACCTCAGTCACCCAGTTCCTGGACACGTTCACCTGGATCCACAGCCGCCACACCCTCAAGTTCGGCACGGACGTTCGTCGCGAAGCTCTGGATGTACTGAACCCGCCCAACCCCACCGGCTCTTTCACTTTTACCGCATTGGGCTACGGCAATCCCGTCGCAGCTCTACTCCTTGGGCAAGTGACCGCCTTCAGCATCGACATCCAGAAAAACGTCATCCAGCCTCGCGCTCACATCGCCGAATTCTTCGTCGGCGATGACTGGAAGCTGTCGCCCAATCTCACCCTGAACCTGGGCACGCGCTACACTCTCAACTTCCCTTCCACGGAACGTAGAAACCAGGGCGCTGTCTCCAACCTCAACACACAGTTGCTCGACTTTCCACGCACCGCCCGCGAACTTCACTGGCACGACTTCGGCCCTCGTCTCGGGGTCGCCTGGAAACTGGCCAACACCTTCGTCATCCGTTCCGGCTACGGACTCGTATTCTTCGAGCAATCCGGCATCACAACACCCTTCACGCTGCCCCAGTTCCCCTATGTTCAGACCGTCGGTCAGCAGTCGCAGGACAACGTGAACGCCGCATTCCAGCTCTCGGCGGGGCCTGCAGTTCAGGTAGCAGCACCGAACCCGAACTCCGGCATTGGTCAAGGCGTCTTTGGCGTTGATCGTCGCAATGGTTCCGGGTATTCACAGCAATGGAATCTAACGTTGCAGAAGACGTTCGGTCCTGCCTGGAACGTTGAGTTCGGCTACCTCGGTTCCAAAAACACTCGTCTCGGGCTTCCCGACGCAAACCTGAATCAACTGCCTTCCGAATACCTGGCGCAAGGGGCCTCACTTCTGGCGCGCGTCGCGAATCCATACTTCGGCGAGATCCCCGCTTCCTCTTCGCTCGGTTCGGCGACGATCACGCAACAGCAACTCCTTCGACCCTACCCCCGTTTCACCACCGTAGCGCTGTTCCGCAACAACATCGGCCACTCCAGCTATCACGCAGCCACAATAAAGCTCGAAAAACGGCTGTCGCGGGGCCTGACCGTAAACGCTGCCTTCACCTGGTCGAAACTGCTCGACGACGCCTCCAGTGTCTTCTCGCAGTCGATCTTTACCGGCCCTGTTCTAGGGAATACCGGTGCCGCGGATGCTTACAACCGCCATCTGGAAAAGGACGTGTCGAGCGGCGACATCCCACGCGTATTCGCCGCCGGTTGGGTCTACGAAATCCCGCGGTTCCACAGAATCTCCGGCATTCAACTTGGCGCCCTGCTCCGCATCCAGACCGGCGCCCCCGTGGCCGTCACCCAGGCCACCAACAATAACGCCGCATTCGGTTTCGCCGTCCAGCGACCCGATCGAACCGCCAACCCGAACAATCTCGCGAACCGCAGCATCGCCCGGTACTTCAACACCGCTGCATTCAGTGGAGCGCCGCAGTTCGTGATCGGCAACAGTTCGCGTAACCCGGTCCGCGGACCAGGCCTGCAGAACGCAGACCTCATGCTCGGGAAGACCTTCCGGCTCGGCGAGAAACTCAACCTCGAACTTCGCGCCGAAGTCTTCAACGTCTCCAATACCCCTCCGCTCAACGACCCGAACGGCAGCTTCGGGAGCCCGGCCTTCGGTTCAATCACGAGCGCCGGGAACCCGCGTGTCTTCGAGTTCGTAGGGAGGGTACGCTTCTAGACGGACGAGGCACCCGCCATTCCGGTTTAATCTGGAACTGATAAAGGAGCACCAAACATGAAACTTGTATCCACACTGCTGCTGGCAACCTCGATCGTCGCCACGGCCTATGCGCAGCAAGCGGCAGCCCCGGCGAAAGCACCGGCGCGTCCCGGCCTTACCCTGACCAGTTCGTCGTTTGAGGATGGCGGCATCATCCCGAACAAATTCACACAGGCCGACCCCGCCCCGGTGTCACCGAAGCTCGACTGGACCAACGTTCCACAAGGCGCGGTAACCTTCGCGCTGATCATGCACGACCCCGACACCGCACCGCAGAAAAAGTCGGAAGATATTCTTCACTGGATGGCCTTCAATATCCCCGGCACCTCGACGGGTCTCCAGGAAGGCGTCGCTGTGACCGCCACTCTGCCCGACGGAACCGTGCAGGCGAAGAGCTTCCGCGGCGCGGTCGGCTACATGGGTCCCGGTGCTCCGGCCCCCGGCCCGTACCACCACTACACCTTCGAGTTGTACGCTCTCGACACGAAACTCGACCTCACCCCCGACGCCACCCGCGCAGATGTCATCAAGGCAATGGACGGTCATGTCGTTGCCAAAGCAGCACTGACCGGACGCTTCCATCGCCCGTGAACAACCCACTGTGATGACGCGCGTCGAAAACCGCGTCGAAGCGATACGTAAGAGCCGCGGGGTCGGAGCGTCCGACCTCGCGCGCCGGGTCAATGTCAGCCGCCAGACCATCTACGCGATCGAAGCCGGGACCTACGTCCCGAATACGGAAGTGGCACTGAACCTGGCGCGCGAGCTTGAGGTCACTGTCGACGAGCTTTTCTCATTACATGCCGGCACGGTCAACGCCCCTGAAACGCTGGCCGCCGAACTCCTCTCCGGCCAGGCCGCAGTCAAGGGGCAGCCTGTTCGCATCTGCCAGATCGGAGCTCGCTGGGTTGCTGTTCCGGTCAGCGCTTCGCCGATCTACATGCCGGAAGCAGACGGCATCATGAAGAAGGCCGCGGCAGGGGACGGGCACGCCGACCTCGTCGTGTTCTCCAAAGAGGAAGCCTCGCAGAAGCGTCTGGTGCTGGCGGGTTGCGACCCCGCAACCGGCCTGCTGTCGAAGATGGTCGAGAAGATCAGCGGCATAGAAGTGGTCTCCGCCGCTGCCTCCAGCAAACTCGCGCTCACCTGGCTGAGTGAAGGCAAAGTCCACATCGCGGGCTCGCATCTCGAAGACCCGAAGACCGGCGAATTCAACCTGCCCTTTATACGCCAGCACTTCCCTGACGAGGATTTCAGCGTCGTCACCTTCGCCCGTTGGGAAGAGGGACTGGTCATCGCCCCCGGCAATCCCAGGTCGATTCGTAGGGTGGAAGACCTCGCCAGCGAGAACGTCACCTTCGTGAATCGCGAACCCGGTTCCGGAGCCCGCGCGCTAACCGACGAACTGATCACAAAAGCCGGGCTCACGCCAAAAAACATCAACGGCTACAACCGCATTGCTTACGGTCACCTCGCGGCTGCTTACTATGTGCTCTCCGGCGATGCGGACGCCTGCCTCGCCACCCGCTCCGCCGCACAAACCTTCGGACTCGACTTCATCCCGCTTCACAGCGAGCGCTACGACCTGGTGATGCGCCGCAAGACCGCCGAAACACCCGCCGTGAAGGCCTTCATCGACGTGCTCAGCCGCGCCACGCTGCGCCGCAAGCTGGAGGTTCTGGCCGGCTACGACACCTCGCAGACCGGCACTGTGGTTGCGTAGATCAGTCCCATTCTCCGCTCTGGGCATCATCGGTCTGCAAAACTAAAGCAAGTAGCGAAAATGCCCGAAAAGATTTACGACCACAATCAGATAGAGCTCAAATGGCACGACCAGTGGAGCAATGACCCCGACCTCTATAAGGCCGAGGCCGACTCCGCGCGTCCCAAGTACTACGTGCTCGAAATGCTCCCGTATCCTTCGGGTGCGCTGCACATCGGCCACATTCGCAACTACTCCATCGGCGACGCCCTCGCCCGCTATATGTGGATGCGCGGCTACAACGTCCTTCACCCGATGGGCTGGGACGCTTTCGGCCTCCCTGCCGAAAACGCCGCCATCGCCAATAAGCGCGCCCCCCGCGACTGGACCCTCTCCAACGTCGAAAAGATGAAGCGCACCCACCGGCGCTTCGCCTTCTCCTACGACTGGGACCGCGAAGTGACCACCTGTGAGCCGGATTACTACCGTTGGAATCAGTGGTTTTTCATCCGTATGCTGGAAAAGGGCCTCGCTTATCGCAAACAGGCCCTCGTCAACTGGTGCCCGAAGTGCGCCACCGTGCTCGCGAACGAACAGGTTGTGGACGGCTGTTGCTGGCGTCACGACGGCACGCCCGTCGAACAGCGCGCACTGGAACAGTGGTTCCTCCGCACCACTGCCTACGCCGAAGAACTGCTGGCCGACATCTCGAAGCTGGAAGGCTCCTGGCCCGACCGCGTCCTCACCATGCAGCGCAACTGGATCGGCCGCAGCGAAGGCGCTGAGATCGACTTCATGATCGAAGGCTATGGCCCGGTCCGCGTCTTCACCACCCGCGTCGACACAATCTACGGCGCTACCTGCATGATCATCGCGCCCGAACACCCCATCGTCGCCGGCCTCACCGCCGAGATGAAGGCCCAAGCTCGCGGGATGATTGAAGTCCGCGCCAATGAGGGGCCGGGTGACTTCGAAAAAGAAGGTTTCAACACCGGCCTGCATGCTCTGAACCCCTTCAATGGCGAAACCGTTCCGGTCTGGGTCGGCAACTTCGTTTTGATGGGCTATGGCACTGGCGCGATCATGGCTGTACCCGCCCACGACGAGCGCGACTTTGAATTCTGCACGAAGTACGGGATCCCGATTGTCCCTGTAATCAGGCCTGTCGACGGCCCCGTCCCGCAGTTGCCCCTCAAAGCTGCTAACGGCGACTACGGCATCGTCGAAAACTCCGGCCAGTGGAGCGGGATGAAAAGCGAGGATGCCCGCACGGAAATGGCGCGCCACGCCGAGCAGTGCCTCTTCGGTGCACCCGCCATCACCTATCGCCTCAAGGACTGGGGCGTGTCACGCCAGCGCTACTGGGGCACACCGATCCCCGTTATCCACTGCCCCCACTGCGGTGTTGTGGCGGTGCCGGATGACCAACTGCCCGTGCTGCTCCCGCGTCAGGTGGAGATCACCGGCAAGGGTCGCTCACCCCTCGAAGAAGTCCCGGAATTCGTCAACGTTCCCTGCCCAAAATGCGGTTCCCCTGCGAAGCGCGAAACCGACACGATGGATACCTTCGTCGATTCCAGTTGGTACTTCTACCGCTACTGCGATTCGAAGAACTCCACCAAACCTTTCGACTCCGACAAAATCAAGTACTGGTTCCCCATCGACCAGTACATCGGCGGCGTCGAACACGCCATCCTCCACCTTATTTACTCCCGCTTCTGGACGAAGATGATGCGCGACATCGGCCTCGACGTTCCCGACGAGCCGGTGAAGAAGCTCTTCACCCAGGGAATGGTCATCAGTAACGGCACCAAGATGTCGAAGTCCGATGGAAACGTAGTGCCCGCCGACGATGTTGCCGACAGATACGGTGCCGACACCGCCCGTCTGTTCGCCCTCTTTGCCGCCCCCCCCGAAAAAGATGTTGACTGGATCGATGCCGGCGTAGAAGGCATCCACCGCTTCCAGAGCCGCGTCTATCGTCTCGCTACCCGGAACATCGGCACGCCCGGCGGGGACGGTTCTTCTGACGCGAAGGTCCTGCGCAAGGCCCACCAGGTGCTGCGGAAAATCACGGAAGATTTCGATTCCCGCTGGCACTTCAACACGTCCATCGCCGCCATGATGGAACTCACGAACGATCTTTACGCCGAAGAAGCCACAATCTCCGCGTCGGCGATGGAGCATGTGATCGGCATTTTCGTTTTCCTGCTGGCCCCGTTTGCCCCCTATCTCGCCCAGGAACTGTGGTCGGAACTTGGCCGCACCGGCCCGGTATTCCGCCAGCCCTGGCCCGCGTTCGACGCTGATCTCGCCCGCGAGACCGAAATCGAGATTCCGGTTCAGATCAACGGCAAGATCCGCGCGCGCTTTACCGTACCCACCGGTCTGGATAAGGCGCAGCTCGAAGCCGCCGCGCGAACGGACGAGAAAGTGATCGCTGCCCTCGACGGCAAGACCATCGTGAAGGTCATCGCCGTTCCCGAAAAGCTGGTCAATGTAGTCGTGAAGTAGTCACGCTCAGATTGCGCGCCGACGAACATTCGCCGTTGCCGATTTCAGGACCAGCCGAAACAAAGCCAGAAGAGGCACGCTCAGAAAGATCCCGGCCACGCCGCCGATCTCTCCACCCGCAAAGACCCCGAAGATCACGGCCAGAGGATGCAGTTCGACGCCGCGCTTCATCAGTTGCGGCGACAGCACATAATCCTGAAACATCCGATAGACCGCCAGAAACGCCGCCACCCAAAATATGTGGGGAAATCCGGCGGAGAAGCTGACGGCCAGAATCAGACCTGCCGCTGCCAGCGGACCCACCAGCGGGATGAACTCCAGCATGAATGCGATGGAAGCCAGCAGCATGGCGTAAGGAACGCCCATCAGGTTGAGCACGATGCTGAACGTGGTAAACGTGGCGAGGCAGAGCAGCAGCAACGCCCGCATGTACTGCAGCAGCAATGTGTGTGCATCGTCCAGGAGGCTGTCCAGCTTCGCGCGGTCGCGATCGAACATGCCCAGCAGCATGCTCCGCAGTTCCCGTCCATCTTTCAAAATGAAGAAGGCGAGAATCGGGATGATGACCAAATCAATGAGGTTCGAAGATGCGGCGATCACCCGAAACGTGATCGCCGGAATTTTGGCTACGATCTCACTGTAGTGTTCGGTGATCTGCTCGCCCACCGGGATGTCCAGCACTTTCCAGTTTTGGAGATGCTGCTGTATCCCGGGATGCTGCAGTTGTCCGGCAAGTTGCCGGGCTTCTCCGGCCACCCTTTCAACGATGAAAGCGCCCAAGCCACCCAGCATTCCCAGCACAATCACGAACGTCAGCGCCAGTGCCGGAGTTCGGGCATTTGCTCGCGATTGCAGGAAGTCGAATAGCGGATATAAGAGATAGGCAAACATTAGCGCGATAACGAACAGCAGCAGCGCGCCGCGAATCTCGTAGACTGCATACATCGACAGCACCAACAGCGCGACTGTCCACGTGATCCGCGCCGTCTTCGCGTCAAGCCCCAGCATCTGGAGCCTTTTTGTCGATCCTCACCTGAGCGATGCGATTCCGCTCCATGCTCACCACCGTGAAAGTCCGATCTTCAAATTCCACCTGTTCGCCCGCGCTCGGTATGTGCCCAAGACGAAACAGCATGTATCCGGCCAAAGTTTCGAACCCGGCATTGGCGGGCAGCTCAATCCCATAGCTCGACTCCAGATCCCGCACCGTGATCGCGCCGTCCACTTCCACCATCACGGCAGTCTCGTCCGGCTCAATAACCTTCTCGTCGAACTCGTCCTCGATCTCACCCACGATCTCTTCCAGAATGTCTTCGATCGTCAGGATGCCGGTCACGGTACCGAACTCATCCACCACCATCGCCATGTGCGTGTGGCCCTGCCGGAATTCATCCAGCATCTGCGGAGCCGGCTTGGTCTCGGGCACCATCAGCGGCTTCCGCATGACGCGCTGCAGATGAAATGGAGGCGGAGTGCGGTGCAGAGAACGCCGCTCCTGCCAGATATGCAGCATGTCTTTGAAGAACACGATGCCGACGATGTGCTCCTGCGCTCCTTCCCAAACCGGCAACCGGGAATGCTGGCTCGACACCATCGTCTCCAGAATCTGGTCCAGCGATGCGTCAATCGGCACCGACACAATGTCGCGACGGGGCTTCATCAACTCGCGTACATAGAGGTCTTTCAGATCCAAAACCCGGTGAATCATCTCCTCTTGTGACTCGGGCAGCTCGGCAGAGTGCCGGCTCGCACTCACGATAAACTTCAGCTCTTCGGTGGAATGCCCGCCCCGGTGATGACCTGATCTGACGCCCAGCATCCGGGAAATAGCCGACGATGACTTCTCGATAAACAGCACGAACGGAGCCACGATCCGCGAGATCACCGTGAGCACCGGCGCCACCACCAAAGCCAGTCGAGCCGCCTTGTCGATCGCCAGGTTTTTCGGGACCACCTCGCCGATCACCACATGGCAGTAGGTCATCAGCAGAAACGCCAGCGTGAAGCAGACACCGTGCAGGATGCCCTGGGTCGCCGGGTTCAGCAGAGGGTGGAAGAGCGCCATGAACATCTGGAACAGGGTGTCCTCGCCCGCCCAGCCCAAGCCGAGACTCGCCAGGGTGACCCCGACTTGCGTCACCGACAGCAGCTTCTCAGGATTGGCGAGAAGCGCCAGCGCCATGCGAGCCCCCGCATGCCCCTCATCCGCCAGATGCCGCAGACGCGACTCCCGCACAGACAGCAGCGAGACCTCAGCCGCAGCAAAGAACGCATTCGCCGCCAGGATGAGCCCCAGCAGCGCCAGCCGCGCGAAATAACCCGGACCCGTCACCTGCCCCTAGTGTATCCACGGCATTTCCCGTGCCCTGGGTGCCCGCCGGTTTCGCTACAATGCACAGCGAGAGAGTTATGCGTCCGCACCGAGTCGCTCAAAACACACATCCGGCGATTTTCACCCGGCTCATAGAAGCCCGCGAGGGTGATCTCTCTGAGGCGGCGGCGCGGTATCTTTTGTCATTCAGATTCGACCATTGCGACACGGCCCGGGTCACCGAACTGAACGAAAAGGCGAGCCTCGGGATACTCACGACAGAGGAAGAGGTTGAACCCGACAGCTATATGCACGTCGGCAATCTGCTGGCGATTATGCAGTCCAACGCTCGGCGTGCACTAAAGGCAACCGGAAGCACCCACGAGTGAGGCCGGACCTGGTCCGCAGAGTTTGCAACCGCGCCGGCGGATGTTGCGAGTACTGCTGGCTCCCATCCTCGGCACAGTTTCTTCCGTTCCATATCGACCGTGTCATCGCAAGGCAACACGGCGGCCTTGAAGATCTTGAAAGCCCGGCGCTGGCATGCGTCCACTGCAACCGCTTCAAGGGACCCAATATCGCAGGCTTCGACACGGACACAAAACAGGTCGTCAGACTGTTCCATCCGAGAACTGATCTTTGGAGTCAGCACTTCACGTAGGCCGGCGCATGGATCGAAGCAGCGACGGCCATCGGTCGCGTCACGGTGCGCGTTCTCTACTTGAACGATCCGCAGGTGGTGTTACTGCGCGAGGCACTCGCCAGGGAGCGAGATTTGGCCTGAATCGCCAACACGCATGATAACCTTGTGTATTCCGCTTAGTTCTTTATTATGCCCGCTCGCGTGAGCGAAGCCTTCGTTCTGCAAACCTGGCCCTTCCGTGAGGGCGATCTCATCGTCAGCTTTCTGACGCGCGATCTGGGAAAACTGCGGGGAGTTGCCCGCCGCGCGAGACGGCCCAAAAGCGGATTCGGGTCTGGGTTGGAACGGCTGTCGCATATAAGAATGTCATATTTTCAGCGTGAGAATCGAGAACTGGTAAACCTTGACTCCTGCGAAGTCCTGAACTCGCAGTTCGGGTTGCTCAACGATTTCGCCGCTGCCTGTGCCCTCGATTATTTCGCCGAAGTCTCCGAACAAATCCTGCCCGCCGCCGAACCGAGCGAGAAGTACTTCCGCCTCCTTGGCACCACACTCGACCACCTGAAGTCCGGAGAACCCGGCGCCGTCTGGCGCGCGGTTACTTACTTCAGCATGTGGACCGTCCGCCTCGCAGGCCTCCTCCCCGAACTCCATATCTGCCTATCCTGCGGCAACTGGCTCGAAGATCCCGAGAACCCTCAGCGCGCCTTCTTCATCCGCAACCGCGCCGGACTCTGCTGCAATGACTGCCGCCGCGCCATGGACCTTCGCGGTGCCTGGGAACTCGACGCCGAGTCCCGCAGCGTCGCCGATGAGATTCTGCGCACGCCCCTCGCGCAGCTCAGCCAGCGCTCCTGGACGCAGGCCACCGCGTCCGCCCTCCGTCGCTTCCTCGCCCAGCAGATGGAAACGCATATCGAACGCAAACTCATCACCCTCCCCGTGTTGGAAACCGCCGCCTAATTCATATGTCCTCAACCAAAGCGCCGACATTTCAGGAAAACGTCTTCCGCCTGAAGAAGTACTGGAGCGATCGCGGCTGCATTGTGCAGGAACCGTTCGACATGGAAGTCGGTGCCGGCACCTCATGCCCCGAAACTTTCCTCCGTGCTCTCGGCCCCAAACCCTACCGCACCGCGTACGTGCAACCCAGCCGCCGTCCCGCCGACGGCCGCTATGGCGACAATCCGAATCGCCTCTACAAGCACATGCAGCTGCAGGTAATTCTCAAGCCGACTCCGGCTGACGTGATCGAGCAGTACATGGGCAGCCTCGAAGCCATCGGCATCGACCTCCGCAAGCACGATCTCAAACTCGAAGAAGACAACTGGGAGAATCCCTCCCTCGGTGCCTGGGGCGTCGGCTGGCAGGTCATGCTCGACGGCATGGAGATCACTCAGTTCACCTATTTTCAGCAGTGCGGCGGCATCGATCTGGATCTCGTTCCCGCCGAAATCACCTACGGCCTCGAACGCCTCACCGCCTTTCTCCAGGGCGTTGACAGCGTCTACGACATCGAGTGGACCACCGGCGTGAAGTATCGCGACGTGCGCTATAAAGACGAACTCCAGTACTCTGTCTATAACTTCGAAGCCGCCCACGTCCCCACGCTCTGGAAGCTCTTCGAGATTCACGAGACGGAAGCGAAGCGTCTGATTGACGGCTACGCGGAATCGGCTGAGAAGCACCGTTATCCTCTCCTCGCCACCTACGATCACGTTCTGAAGTGCGGCAACCTTTTCAACACTCTGGATGCCCGCGGCGCCATCAGCGTCACCGAGCGCGCCGGCATGATCCAGCGGATTCGCAAACTGGCCGTCGGAGTCGCTGAATCATGGGTGAATCAGGAAGCGCTGATCGACAGCAACGCGACCGCCGAGGTGGCGGCATGAACCTCTTACTCGAAATCGGCTGCGAGGAAATCCCGGACTGGCTTCTCGCCGGAGCCCTCGAACACCTCTCCACCTCGCTCACGACCCTCATCAAAGATCGCCAGTTGGGCGAGGTCACTCTCCGAACCGACGCTACCCCGCGCCGCCTCGTAGTCCGAGCCGAAGGCATCCTCGAACGCGAACCCGATTCTGAAGAACGTGTCTGGGGTCCCGCCAAATCGGCGCCCGAAGCAGCCGTCGCCGGCTTTGCCAAAAAGCAAGGCATTCCGCCCTCAGACCTCCAGGTCATCTCCGACGGCAAGGTCGAAAAGTACAGCTTCGTCCGCAAGACCAGCGGCAGCGATACGCTCAGCATCCTCGCCGAAGCTCTCCCGCAGATGGTCCTCAAGACACCCTTTCCCCGCACCATGTACTGGCCGGGCAAAGGCGGCGCACGCTTCATCCGCCCGATCCGCTGGATCGTCGCGCTGCTTGGCACCGACGTCATCTCCTTCGAGATCGCCGGGGTCTGGTCGGGCAACGAATCGAGCGGCCACCGCAAGCTCGGTGCCAGCCGTTTCCCGGTCACCTTCGAGAACTACGAGCAGAAGCTGCGCGAGAACTTCGTCATCCTCTCGGCCGACGAACGCAGAGCCCGCATCCGCGCCGTCCCGACGAAATACAAGTGCGACAACCCGCTGCTCGCCACCCTGGTCAATCTCACCGAGTGGCCCACCCCGATCACCGGCACCTTCGACGCCGAGTTCCTCTCGCTGCCGAAAGAAGTTCTGATCACCTGCATGCGTTATCACCAGAAATACTTCTCGGTGGAAACGCCCGATGGCAACCTCGCCCCCCAGTTCGTCGCCGTCACCAACACCGACGGCGACCCCGAAGGCCTGATCCGCCTCGGCAACGAACGCGTCCTCCGCGCCCGCTTCAACGACGCCCGCTTCTTCTGGGACGCCGACCAGAAGAAGAGGCTCGAAGACCGCGTCCAGGATCTCGCCAACGTCACCTTTCAGGCCAGGCTCGGCACCTATCTGGAAAAGACCGACCGCGTCACCGAACTCGCTCTCACCCTGCAGGAATACGTCGCGCGCCCGGGCCAGAAAATCAGCGACGCCGAAATCAAAGACGCCAAGGTCCGCTACGCCTTCAACCCCGACCAATCGGAGTTCTACGCCGTCCGCGCCTCACGCCTCGCCAAGGCGGACCTCACCACTGAACTCGTCAAGGAATTCACCGAACTCCAGGGCATCATCGGCGGTCTCTACGCCAGGGCCCAGGGCGAGCACGAAGAAGTCGCCACCGCCATCTACGACCATT
>JAOAPO010000276.1 GCA_025462945.1 Bryobacterales bacterium | reverse complement strand
CACGACGGAGCGGCTCTCAGCTCCGTCGACTACATCACCACCTTCCAGCGCGGCACCGAGTGGGCCGCCACCGGCAAAGTCACACAGAAGGTTCCGTCCGATTTCCCAGGACCCGACACCGTCACCTACCGCGCCAGCGTCGCGGCGCTCGATCCCGCTTATAAGAATGGCCTGGGCGGGGCTCCCGGTGGTGGACGCGGACCTGGTGGCCCCGGAGCGGGCCGCGCGGCGGCACCAGTAAAATAAACGTTCATCGAGGGGACACTTGAGTCAAAAGAAAATCAACATCGCGATCGTCGGGCTTGGATTTGGTGCGGAGTTTATCCCCATCTATCAGCACCACCCCAACACGAACATGTATGCCATCTGCCAGCGCTCTGCCGATAAGCTGGCCGAAGTGGGCGACAAGTATCGCGTCGAGCGGCGCTACACCAGCTTCGAGGAGCTGATCCAGGATCCGGAAGTCGATGCGGTCCACATCAACTCCCCCATCCACCTGCATGCCCCGCAGAGCATCGCCGCCCTGAATGCCGGCAAGCACGTAGCCTGCACGGTTCCGGCCGCCACCTCCGCCGAGGATTGCCAGAAGATCGTCGATGCCGCCAACGCGGCTGGCAAGAATTACATGATGATGGAAACCGCCATCTACACCCGCGAGTTTCTCTACGTACGTGAGCTGCGCGATTCGGGCAAGCTGGGCCGCATCCAGTTCATGCGCGGCTGCCACCAGCAGGAGATGGCCGGTTGGCCCGGCTACTGGGAAGGCCTGCCGCCCATGCACTATGCCACGCACGCCGTCAGCCCCTGCCTGGCCCTGGTTCGCGGCGAAGCGGAGCACGTCACCTGCTACGGTTCAGGCCGGATCGAGGATCGGTTGATTGCAAAGTACGGCTCGCCCTTCGCCGTCGAGAGTGCCCTCTTCAAAGTGCGCAATCAGCAGTTGGCATTTGAAGTCACACGCTCCCTCTTCGAGACCGCACGGCAGTATATCGAAAGCCTGGATGTCTACGCCGACAAAACCTCCTTCGAATGGACCCTCGTCGAGAACGAACCCTGCGTTGTTCATGTGGGTGAAAAGCCCGAGCGAGTGACCATCCCCGACTACGCACATCTGCTCCCGAAAGAGATCCAGCGCTTCACCACCAAAGGCGTCTACGACGAAGAGCACGCTCACCTCTCCTTCACCCAGGGAGGCGGTCACGGCGGCTCTCACCCGCATCTGGTTCATGAGTTCGTCAGCAGCATCATCGAAGCGCGGCCTTCGTTCCCCGATGTCTACCAGTCCGTCAACTGGACCTGCGCCGGAATCTGCGCTCATGAGTCCGCGATGCAGGGCGGCCAGATGGTCGCGCTGCCCAACTTCCGGGCATGAAGTACGGCGTCAATACTTTCATCTGGTCGGAAGAGTTCAGTGAAGCCAGCCTGGCACTGTTGCCCCGCTTAAAAGAAGCGGGGTTCGATGGTGTCCAGGTTCCGCTCTTTCGTCCCGGCCAGTTTCCGGCCGCGGCAGTTCGCCGTGGCTTCGCCGAGAATGATCTCGAATGCTCTGTCTGCGCTCTCTTCGTCGACGGACAGAGTCTGATCAGCGACGACGCCAGCGCACGCGCCGTCGCAAAGCAGCATATTCAGGACACGATTCGCGTGGCGGCCGAAGCGGGTGCCAGCTTCGTCGGCGGTCCCCTCTACTGCCCCGTCGGCTACCTTCCAGGCCGTCGCCGCACCAGCGACGAATGGAACTGGGCGATCGAGGGCTACCAGTCCGCCGGGCCAACCCTCGCTGCCTATGGCGTCACGCTCGGCATAGAACCGATCAATCGGTTCGAGACCTTCTTCCTGAATACCGCGGCTGACGCCAAAGCTCTCTGCGACGCGGTGGCTGACCCGAACGTGGGCATCCTCTTCGACACCTTTCACGCCAACATCGAGGAGAAGAACATCGGAGACGCGTTCCGGCTGATGGGCCGGCACCTCCGCCACATTCACTCCTGCGAAAACGATCGCGGCATACCCGGCAACGGCCATTTCGCGTGGGATGAGATGTTCAGCGCGCTGCGCGATATGCACTACGATGGCTGGCTCACCATCGAAAGCTTCGGCTTCGTCGGGCAGTTAAGCGCCGCAGTCTGTATTTGGCGGGATATCGAACGCGATCCGGAATCGATCGCGTTCGAAGGTGTTCAGTTCCTGAAGCGCAAAGCCGCCTCTTATTGAGGCGGCAGCACAGTCAGTACCCCGTTCATGGTTTTCCAGTGGCCGGGGAAGGTGCAGATGTACGGATACTCGCCGGGCTTGGACGGTGCCATGAATTCGAATTTGGTCACCTTATGGGGCTCCAGCACAGGCGCCGCAAAGATGATCTCGGACATCTTCGGAACGTAGTTGTCGTCTTCTCCCGTTCCGTCGCGAACCATCCTGTCCGCCGCGGCCCCGATCGCTTTCAGAGAGCCGGGCTCGCAAAGGAGAAACCCATGCGGTGCGACATCGGGACTCGTGAACTCGATCTGCACCAGTTGGCCAGCGTAAACAGTGAGAGCGTTCTTGTCGTAAGCCATCTCTCCCGAAGGATGGGCAACGCCCGTCATTTGAATCGGATTTTTATCGATCGCCGGTGAAGGACTTGGCTCGGGGATCAGAAATGGTTCCGGAGCCGGTTTCGCAGCAAAACGTGATGCTGGAACAAACGCAGCGGAAGGCTGGGGTCGGCCTGCCTGCCGGACCTCGTCGCTCAATACCCATTCGGCGGCGTTACCGATCAGCTTCTGGAATTCCGGCTTCGTCCAGGTCCGGTCGTCATGTCCGTAAGCCGTGTAAAAAACGCGGCCCTTGCCCTGCGTGCGCACCCACGTATAGGGTTCACGGCCAGTCGCGTCCACTCGCTCCATCAGCACGGTGCGGTTGACCGTATTGTGTTTGGTGTGGACGTAGGTCTCGTCCCAGGTTGTGAACGGCTGCAGGCCCTTCATGATCGGATGCTCCGGCTGCACGATCTCTGCCGAGAAGTCCCCGGTGCCATGCTTTTGAAACTGTCCGCCGACCATGGAGATGAACTTTTCTGAATTCGTAAACATAGCGGAAGCGCAATGAATTGCAACCAAACCCTTGCCGCCTTCCACGAAGTCGAGCAGCGCCTTCTCCTGATCCGGCGTCAAAGTGGTGTGATTGGCATACATCATCACTTCGTCGTAGTATTTCAGCATTTCCGGACGCAGCGCCTCCTCCGGAGTGTTCACGTACGTCACCTGAAATCCCGCCTTCGCTAACGGGCGAGCGAGCAGGGGGAACAGGTGAATGGCGTCATGATGTTCGGAAACGTGGCCCAGAAACAGAACGTGGACAGGCTTCGGTTTGGGTGCCGCCCCCTGCTGCGCCATGGCCACGGAACTTAGGGTCAGCGCGGCCAGGCCGAAAAATCCGGTTTTGATGTTCATGAATTCACTCTCAAAGCGTTCTTAGAAATGCGATCAGATTTTTCCGCTCAGCCGCCGACCTGCGAAGTCCAAACGGATGGCCTGGTATGGACCTGGAATTGCCATCGTGGCCGCGAAAGCCGCCCGGCACGTAGTCGGCCCGAAGGCGGTCAGGGTTGAACCACTCTTCGAGGGTGGCCGCCGAACCGTTGTGTCCCAACGGTCCCCGGTACCAAACGCCCTTCAGGGACGGGACCTTGTAGTAACCCGTTCCCTTGTGGCTCTCCAGTGCATAGGCCGGGTCCGTGCCGACCCGGATCGGGATCACATCCGCGGCTACCTCGCTGTCGGGCGGCGGCGTGAAACCGTCGACGGCAACGAGTTTATTGTTCGTATAGAGCGGAGCGGTGTGGCACCTGCCGCAGCCTTCTCGCTCAAATACGACCTTGCCCTTGCGTGCCTCGACGCCATTGGGGTTCGGATTCGGCGGCGGCTGCAGGGAATACAGGTACTGGGCCAGAGCATAGAGCTGCTCGTCGCTGTAGCGCACGGAGGGCGGCCGTACTTCGCCCGTCGCCACGGAACCGTAGCGATCCTGGCTGAAAAGATCCTGAGCCAGACTACTGTAACGCATCAGGTCACCAATATCCCGCTGACGTATCAGGCCGGTATGGTCCAGGAATT
>JAOAPO010000272.1 GCA_025462945.1 Bryobacterales bacterium | reverse complement strand
ATTCTTCGACGCGGCAAGCGAGCAAATCTTCGGTGTCATCGACGAGTTTGGAATCTCGCCCGCTGAGATGGCCGAAGTCGCGCGAAGCGGCACTGAGCTGGAAGCTGAGAAGGTTGTGATCGTTCCCGTCAATATGGGAACTCACATCATCGGGAGTCTGGCGACCGATCCGGCGAAGCTGAGCCGGGCCGTACGTGAGTCCGTCGCCAGCCTTCTCGCAATCAACTATGAGCGTGCGGCCGCTTTGGACCGCGCCACGGCCGCGGAGGCAGCGCGCCGCAATGAGGAGTTCAAGTCCTCGCTGCTGGACGCCCTCGCACACGACCTGAAGACCCCTCTGACGGCCATTCGAACCTGCGTCACGCGCCTGGTTACGATACCGCCGCGCACGGAGGAGGTTCGCCAGGAGTTACTCAGCATCATCGACCATGAATCTGTGCGCTTAGAGGCGACGATTACCGAAGCGGTGGAACTCGCGCGCATCGAGTCACGATCGCTGCGGCTCGAGAAAGAGCGCATCGAGGTTCACGAGCTTGCCGAGGCGGCGGTGGCTGCGGTTCGCGATGAGGCAACTGAGAGATACCGATTTAGAGTCGATGCGGGGCTGATTCTTGAGGCCGATCGCGAGCTGATGAGGCGAGCTCTAACACAGGTGATTGAGAATGCGCGCAAATATTCGCCGCCGGCCTCGATCATCGAGGTGGAGAGTTTCGCTGAAGGGGGTCAGCTTGTCCTGCGTGTTCTCGACCGCGGGCCAGGTATCGCGGCGGAAGAGCTTGACCGCGTGTTTGACAAATTCTATCGCGGTAAGCGCACGAAAGATAAAGTGGAAGGTACCGGCATGGGGCTCTCCATCGCACGCGGCATCGTGGAGGCACACGGCGGTTCTATTCATGCTGAGCGCCGTCCGGACGGCGGAACCGCAATCGTGATTCAAATGCCGAAGGCTCTCGCATGAATACGGCAACCATTCTCGTCGTCGATGACGAACCCCAGCTGCGCCGGGCGATGAAAGCGACGCTCACAGACCTCGGCTATTCGGTCATCGAGGCAAAAAGCGGTGAGGATGCGCTGGAGAAATTGCGGGAGGAAGCGCCGGATCTCATCCTGCTCGATCTCAACATGCCCGGAATCGGCGGCCTTGAGACTTGCCGCGCCATTCGGGAGACTTCCGAGGTCCCCATCATCGTCTTGTCGGTGCGGAATGCCGAGCGCGACAAAGTGCAGGTTCTCGACGCAGGCGCGAATGACTACGTGACAAAGCCCTTCGGCATACAGGAACTGCTGGCGCGAATCCGGGCCGCGATGAGACGCCCCACCTTCGCCGAGCCTGGAACATCGCAATTCCAGAACGGCGATCTTTCCATTGATTTCGAAACTCGCCGGGTCACCTTGCACGGGAAGAGCATCCGGCTCACGCCCAAAGAGTTCGATCTGCTCAAGTTTCTCGTGGACCACGCAGGCCGGCCTATCCCGCACCGCAAGTTGCTGCAGACCGTTTGGGGACCGGACTACGGTGACGAAGTGGAATATCTACGCGTCGTGGTCAACCAGTTACGGAAGAAGATCGAGCCCGAGCCATCGCGACCGAGATTCCTGCTTACCGAGCCCTGGGTTGGGTACCGCTTCGCTTCGCCCGACGCATAACCTTCTCACGAAGTTCTTATGAACTTCTTATGGGTTTGACCTTACTCTTCACACAGAGGAACAAGGCCCATGAAATACGAGATGCTGTGCGCGGAGCCGATAACAGGCACGCCGCCGACGCAGCTGGATCTGGTGGTCCCGTTTACTACCCCTGAATTGACGCGTGCGGCAATCCGGGCTGCAGACGCGTTTGGGAGCGATCTTCACGCCGCCATCCGACTCGTCAGGCTGCAGGCGGTCCCCTTCCATACCGACATTTCGCCCGTCAATCCAGAGTTCATCGAAGCGCAGTTGAGTTCCATGGAAGCGAACCTGCCCATGCGCCGGTTCGCCGTTTTTACACGAGACTGCGAGAACGATCTTCTCGCAACGCTCAAGCCTGATTCGGTTGTGATCCTCGCAGCGCGCCCCAGATTCTGGAAAACGAAGACGGAACGGCTGGCAGCGATGCTGCTGCGGCATGGGCACTGGGTCGTGCTCGTATCCCCCTCCCGAAAGCAGGAGGCCCAACATGCCTGACGTTATCTATTGCCTGATTCTCGCCGCGTTTTTCGGGCTCGCGTGGTGGTTGGCGAAAGTGTGCGAGCGGCTTTGAGGAGAACAAGATGGAATACGTAATCGCGGGCCTGATCTCAGTAGCTCTTTGCATATACCTGCTCTACGCACTGCTGAGGCCCGAGCAGTTCTGACCAATCGGGAGACTTCTATGACACCTAATGGCTGGCTACAAATCGCTCTTTTCTTCGTCCTGATCATTGCCTGCGCAAAGCCTCTGGGCAAGTTCATCGCGGAAGTTATGGAAGGGCGCAGAACCTTCCTCACAGGCCTGCTCGGTCCGGTGGAACGGCTTGTCTACCGCCTTTGCGGCGTTACGCTCGACCCTGAGGGTAAACCGGAAGAGCAGCACTGGACGCGGTACGCCGGGGCACTGCTTGCGTTTAGCGCGTTCAGCGCGCTGCTGCTCTATGCGTTCCAGCGCCTGCAAGGCTGGCTGCCCTTCAATCCACAAGGATTGAACCAGAACAACGTCAGCCCTGATCTGGCGTTCAACACCTCTGTCAGCTTTACCACCAATACCAATTGGCAGAGCTATGTTCCGGAAACGACTCTAAGCTACTTCGTCCAGATGGCGGGCATGACCGTCCATAACTTCCTCTCGGCAGCGGCGGGGCTGGGAATTGCAATGGCGCTGGTTCGCGGATTTGCGAGGCAGTCCGTGCAGACAATCGGCAACTTTTGGGCCGACCTCACCCGGGCGACGCTTTACATCCTGCTCCCCATATCCGTCGTCGCGGCGTTGTTCTTCTGCTCGCAGGGCGTCATTCAAAACCTGAACGGCTACGAAACGGCCACCACGCTGGAGGGGCCAAGGCAGACCATCGCACAGGGTCCGGTCGCCTCTCAGGAAGCCATCAAAATGCTCGGCACCAACGGCGGCGGCTTCTTCAATGCCAACTCGGCACACCCCTACGAGAATCCGACACCGCTCAGCAACCTGGCTCAGATGTTCCTGATCTTTCTCATACCGGGAGCGCTGACCTATACCTTCGGCATCATGGTTCGCGACACGAAGCAGGGCTGGGCGCTGTTCGGCGCGATGTCGGTGCTGTGGTTTGCCGGCGTGCTGACCGCCTACAACTTCGAGCAGGCGGGGACGCCTGTGCTCAGTAAGGCCGGCGTGGAGCTGTCACCCACCGGGGAACAGTCGGGCGGCAATATGGAGGGAAAAGAGACGCGGTTTGGGATCGCGAATACGGCGCTCTTCGCCACGGTGACCACGGACGCGAGCTGCGGTGCTGTGAACGGAATGCACGACAGCTTTACCCCCCTGGGCGGTCTGGTTCCGCTCTTCAATATCCAGTTGGGTGAAGTCGTATTCGGGGGCGTTGGCGCGGGCCTGTACGGCATGCTGATGTTCGCGATCCTCGCTGTCTTCATCGCGGGCCTGATGGTGGGCCGAACGCCCGAGTACCTGGGGAAGAAGATCGAGAAAAAAGAAGTGAAGATGGCGATGATTGCCATGCTGGTGCTGGCGGCGGCCATCCTGTTCTTCACCGCAGCCGGTTCGGTAGCGGAGTTTGCGAAGAACGGTTACTGGAATCCACAAGGGCCTGCCACTGCCAACCTCAACAATCCCGGCGCACATGGCTTCGCCGAGATTCTCTACGCTTACACCAGCGGAACCGGCAACAACGGCAGTGCGTTCGCCGGCATCAGCGCCAACACACCCTGGTACAACCTGACCATCGGGCTCGCGATGTTGATCGGCAGATTCCTCATGGTGCTGCCCTTGCTGGCCATCGCCAGTTCGCTCGCGGCCAAAAGGCAGGTGCCCGCCTCGGCCGGCACATTCCCCACTCATGGACCACTTTTCGTTGGTCTGCTCGTGGGCGTCGTCGTGATTGTTGGGGCGCTCACCTACTTCCCGGCGCTCTCGCTGGGTCCGCTCGTTGAACATCTGATGCTGTAACGGAGATCTTTCATGCCAACAGAACTGCAGGAACCGCAATCTCACGTAATGACTCCGCTCGTGACGGACGGAGATTCCACTGCGCTTGGATTGTCTCGCGGAAAGCGCGCTCAACCGTTGTTCGACCCTCCTATCGTTCGCCGCGCTCTGGTCGACTCCTTCATCAAACTCAATCCACGCACGCTGGCGAAGAACCCCGTTATGTTTGTGGTCGAGGTGGGGGCCATGCTGACCACCGTGCTGCTGTTCAGGACCATCGGCGCCGGGCATCAGGGCGTCCTTTTTCAGGCGCAGATCGCCGCATGGCTGTGGTTCACGGTGCTCTTCGCAAACTTCGCAGAAGCCATGGCTGAAGGCCGCGGCAAAGCGCAGGCAGATAACCTGCGCAAAACCAAGTCAGACGCCACTGCCAGACTGATCACGCCCGCGGGCAAGGTTGAGGTGGTCGGCGCGGCGAGCCTTCGAAAAGGCGACGTGTGCCTCTGTGAGCCGGATGACATCATCCCCAGCGACGGCGAGGTGATTGAAGGCATCGCGAGTGTCGATGAATCGGTGATCACCGGCGAGAGCGCCCCGGTCATTCGCGAATCGGGCGGTGATCGCAGCGCCGTAACAGGAGGCACCCGCGTGCTTTCTGACTACATCAAGGTGCGGATCACCTCGAATCCGGGTGAGACGTTTCTCGACCGGATGATCTCTCTGGTGGAAGGTGCGCAGCGGCAAAAGACTCCTAACGAGATCGCGCTCAATATCATGATCGCGGGCTTAACACTGATCTTCCTGTTCGCCGTCATGACGCTCGCACCTTTCGCAAAGTACAGCGTCACCCGGGCAAACGCAGGCGCCATCCCGAGCGTGATCGTTCTGGTATCGCTGCTCGTGTGTCTGATTCCCACCACCATCGGCGGACTGCTCTCCGCCATCGGGATCGCAGGGATGGACCGCGTGATGCAGCATAATGTTCTCGCCATGAGCGGCAAGGCGGTGGAGGCGGCCGGCGACGTCAACACGCTGCTACTCGATAAAACGGGTACCATCACACTGGGCAACCGCCAGGCAGTCGAGTTGATACCGGTGGCGGGTGTCACCGGAGAGGAACTGGCGGATGCGGCGCAGTTGTCGAGCCTCGCCGACGAAACGCCCGAAGGCCGCAGCATCGTCGTGCTGGCCAAAGAGAAGTACGGTCTGAGAGGGCGCGAAATCTCGGCACATAACGCGGAGTTCATTCCGTTCAGCGCCCAGACGCGGATGAGCGGTATTAACTTCGAAGGACACCAGATCCGTAAGGGCGCCACCCGTTCAGTGAAGCGATACATTATCGACATGGGCGGGGTCTTTCCGCAGCAGGTGGAAGACATCGCCGACGGAATCTCACGGACCGGTGGAACACCGCTGGTTGTTTCCAGAGACAAGCAGGCGCTGGGCGTCATTCATCTGAAAGACGTGGTAAAAGGCGGCATGCGTGAGCGGTTCGCACAGATGCGCCTCATGGGCATTCGTACTGTGATGATCACCGGCGACAATCCATTGACAGCGGCGGCCATAGCAGCCGAGGCTGGTGTGGACGACTTTCTCGCGCAGGCGACACCGAAGGACAAGCTGGACCTGATCAAGAAGGAGCAGGCAGGCGGGCGACTGGTGGCAATGACGGGGGATGGTACGAACGATGCGCCGGCTCTGGCGCAAGCCGATGTGGGCGTCGCCATGAACACCGGGACAATGGCCGCGAAAGAAGCCGGCAACATGGTTGATCTGGACAGCAACCCGACGAAGCTTATCGAAATCGTGGCCATCGGCAAGCAGTTGCTGATCACACGAGGGGCACTCACTACGTTCTCCATCGCCAATGATGTTGCGAAATATTTCGCAATCATTCCGGCCATGTTTGCGGTCACCTACCCGGCCCTGAATCGCATCAACATTATGGGTCTGCATACACCGGAAAGCGCAATTCTCTCAGCAGTGATCTTCAACGCATTGATCATCATTGCGCTGGTCCCGGTGGCGCTTCGGGGAGTAAAATACCGGCCGCTCTCGGCTGGCGCGCTGTTGCGTCGAAATCTGCTGGTGTATGGCCTGGGGGGAGTCATCGCGCCTTTCCCGGCAATTTGGGCGATTGACCGTCTGCTGGGCGCTTTGCATCTCGCATAACGCCGTTTATTGAAGTCAGGAGAAACCATGTACAAGGAATTGAAATCCGCTGTTCTGATCACGATTTGCTTCACCGTCATCACCGGTATACTTTACCCTCTGGCGATAACAGGCGTTGCCCAGCTAATCTTCCCCCGCCAGGCGAACGGCAGCATCTTGCGGCGTAACGGCAAGGTAGTGGGGTCAGAACTGATTGGCCAGAACTTCGCCCGGCCCGAGTACTTCCATCCACGGCCTTCCGCCGCCGGCTCCGGCTACGACGGAGCAGCCTCATCCGGCAGCAATCTTGGACCCACGAACCCGGCGCTTGCTGATCGGCTCTCCAAAGGCGGCGCGCAGTTCCGGTCTGAGAACCCAACCTATACGGGTGCGATTCCTGCGGACGCGATCACCGCCTCCGCAAGCGGTCTGGACCCCGAAATCAGTCCGGCGAACGCGAGGGTGCAGACGTTGCGCGTAGCCTCTGCCCGGAAGATGAATCCGGATACATTGCAGGCCATTGTCGACGCGATGGCTGAGGGCCGCACTCTGGGGCTTCTGGGCGAGCCGAGAGTAAACGTGGTGAAGCTGAACATGAAGCTGGACGAACTCGTTCCATTCCAACGCTGATGTCTGTATCCGAATACCATCGGCCCGACCCGGACGCTCTTCTCCAGAAGATACACGCGCAGGAATCTGCGGCGGCCAGAGGCCGTCTCAAGATCTTCTTCGGGTATGCTCCGCGAGTGGGCAAGTCGGGCCGCATGTTCGACGAGGGCTTGCGGCGCCTCGCACGCGGTCAGGACGTTGTCGTGGGCGCGATCCAGCGCACCGGCTCTGAGCATCTTGAGGCTGCTCTAAAGCGCATCGAGGTCGTGCCGCCACAAACCCCGCCGCCGCAAGCGCAGATGACACCAGGCGACGCCGAGGCCATCGACGTAGAGGCCATACTCCGACGCAATCCGCAGGTGTGTCTGGTGGATGAACTGGCGCGGTCAAATCCACCGGGCAGCCGAAACGCTTACCGATGGCAGGACGTTGAGCAGATTCTCGCCGCAGGCATCACCGTCGTTGGAGCCGTCAATCTCCAGCACGTCTTCGAAGAGCAGGACGCAGTCGAACGAATCACGGGCCGCCGTACACCGAACAGTGTGCCGGCGAAGTTCATCCAGCAGGCCGACGAACTGGTCATCGTGGATGTCCCGGCTGAAGATCTGGTTCGTCCGGGGGAGAGAAGTGACCTTAGTACTCTCCAACTCACTGAACTGCGCGAGCTCGCCCTGCTGGTGGCTGCTCAGGTCGTGGAAGAACAACTCCAGCGTTACATGGCGGTCCATGGGATCAGGCAGAGCTGGAGCACCCAGGAACGTATCCTGGTCTGCCTCACTCCCCGAAGCAACGCTCGCGCCATGATTGAGAGCGCAGCACGCGCCACGCGGCGGTTCCACGGCCAGATGCTGGCCGTCTTCGTCCGGCAGGGCCACCTCGGCCGCGAGGAGGCAGCCCTGCAGGAGAATCTCGAGTACGCACGCAAGCTCGGCGCCGAAGTACACATTCTGCAGGGCTCCGATCCGGCCTCCGTCATTCTTCAGTTTGCGCGCAGCGAACGCGTCACTCAGTTGTATATCGGCCACACGCAGCGGAGACGCTGGATGTTCTGCAGGAAGAGCCCTGCCGAGCGCATACTGCAGGAGGGTGAAGGCATGGATGTGCGCCTTTTCCCGCAGGGATCAGCGGCCTGACTATGAAGCGGAGAGGCAGGCTCTGGATCTTTCTCGGTTATGCGGCCGGCGTGGGGAAGACGTACCAGATGCTGGTGGAGGCGCAGAGACTGCGCAGGGAAGGCGCCGATGTGGTCATCGGGTACTTCGAGCCCCATGGCCGGGTGGAAACGATTGCCCAAACCGAAGGCCTCGAGTTCGTGCCACGCGCCCACTACCAGCATCGCGGTTCCGTATTCGAGGACATGGACACCGAGGCCGTCATCAGGCGCAAGCCGCAGGTGGTCGCCGTGGATGAGTTCGCCCACAGCAATGCGCCTGGGGCACCGAGGCCAAAGCGGTGGCAAGACGTGATGGCCATTCTCGACGCGGGAATCGACGTGCTCACGAGTATGAACGTGCAGCACATCGAGAGCCTGAACGACCAGGTGCTCCAGATCACCCACATTCGAGTACGCGAGACGGTTCCAGACTGGGTTCTGCACCAGGCGGACGAAGTCGTAGTGGTGGACGTCACTCCCCGAGCATTGATTCACCGTCTGGAGCGCGGCGTCGTCTATTCTCCCGAAAAGGCCGCACGCGCGCTCCAGAACTTCTTCACAGAGGCAAACCTCACCGCCCTGCGTGAACTGTCCCTGCGTCGGGCAGCGCAGCAACTGAACGAACGCGTCACTGAACTCAGCGGAACACAGCCCGCAGAGACCGACGTCCCGCCGCCCCCACGCAGAGAGAGCATTCTTCTTTGGCTGACGCCCAATCCTTCCACCGCGGTTCTCATCCGCCGCGGACGTCGCGTTGCCGATTATCTGAGCTGCCCCTGCACGGCAGTCTATTGCGCGCGGGACGAGGCAAGCATCGAGCCGTGGCTGAATATCTGCCGAAACCTGCGTATCGACGCGGAGCGAATACCGGACCAGAGAAAGGTCGCGGCGGCTGTTGCAGCGTACGCACGGTCCAACGGCACGACGCAGATCTTTGTCACGCGGGACACGCCCGGGCTCACCCACATGATTCACCTCGTGCGAGACATTCAGGTGACCGTAGTCGCGGCGTACGCAGCAGAAACCACTCACACGCTTTCTGGATAGTCCCGGTGCCCCTACGTTCGGCGTTAACTACAAATGCGCGGCACGCAAAAGTTGAGCCTGGAGACGGCGTTACCGTCCGTTATGACCAAATCACATTTCCGGGAAGGGATACGACGCCTGCCGCTCATATCCTGCCAGACGTGATGTTGGGCGCGTTCTCTGTCACCATCGCCGAATTTGTGTAAGGGTTCCTGCAGGGACTAAGCAGTGAATTGGCCCGGGGCTATGTGAAGTCCTCTGCCTCCTGGAGCGGTCTGATTTCAATCTCGCTCGGTCCCTGCATAGGATTCGGGCAGCGCTTCACCCAGGCGACGGCCTCGTCTATCCCTTTCACGTTCCAGAGCCAGAACCCGGCGACCAGTTCTCGAGGATGGGCAAACGGTCCCTGGATCACCTCGCGGTTGTCACCGTCGAACGCTACACGCTTGCCTTGCGAGGAGGGCGTGAGGCCGTCGCAGTCTCCGGGATTCATGATGCCCGCCTTGACCAGTTCGTCATTGAATCTGCCCATCGCCTCCATCATTTCCTTCGTCTCCGGCGTGAGCTTGAAGCCTCTTTCGCTGTCCTCAGTCGCTTTCACGAGCACCATCACGCGCATTTTCTTTTCTCCCTTTTTGCAGCATCGCAGAAGCATTGTCTTAGGACAATCGCAGCAGTTTCCGGACTATGATATCGGCCCGGATCATCTAACCGCCGGAAGCCGTGGAGATCGCTCGACGATTCAGGCAGCGTTCACTGATTGGCCCCGGAGAACGGCCATACCACCAAGTGGCGCCGCGTCTGGAGCCAAGTCACTTCGCATGGACGGTAAGCGGGACTCTTCGGGCTCGATGCGGCCACATGTAAGCAACGGGCGTTATATGGTAACTGAGGATGCCCCTCCAAATTCCGGCGCGTCATCCGCCCGGGCCTTCAGGTAGACTATGGCCGTGGCATCCCGACTCGAACAGAAATCCGAGGAAGGGTCTGACCACGATTTGGCTCGGCAGGTAGCGAAACTGTGGCCACATCGGAAGCACGAATCAGTCGCTCTGACATCGTTCTTCTGTATGATGGGCATTCATTATTGGCGCGCGTTGAGCCTCCGTGAATTGTGCGGAGACAAAGCCATTCATCATTGCTTCTGGTGCTCGAAGGTGCGCATCGACGGTGTCGTCTACGACGTTTGAAGGCGCCTTGGCTGCCTCATCTTCAGTGACGTCGCTTCAGTCCACAAGTAGCGAGTGGATTGTTCGGCAAGCCGGAAGCAATCCACAGGAGTGAAAAATCGGCTACTCGGTGATTGAGAACTAAGAACGGCGATTGCGGTCAGTGGCCCTGCTCCGGGCGCGACGGCGGCGGGTTCTCAATCGACGGTAACCGGACTTTCCAGGGTCGATGGCTCGTTCTCGCAATGCCGGACAATGTAAACATGCGACACTGGCCCGATCGCCGTCTCCTCGACTTGCTGCAAATCGAGATTCCGATTGTACAAGCGCCAATGGCCGGATCGGATTCTGTTGCCCTCGCACGGAGTGTATCGTCAACGGGGGCGCTCGGGTCACTAGCCTGTGCACTGCTAAGCCCGGACGCTGTTTGCGCCGCAATGCGCGCGCTTCGCCTCCAGATGGCGCGTCCCTTCAATCTGAACTTCTTTTGTCATGCAATGAATGCGCGCGATTCCGTCTCAATGGAAGAATGGAAGAGGTACTTGAGGCCGCATTACGATCGGTGGAACCTGGACATCGAGACGATAACGGAATCCCGCTTACGGCTGCCGTTTGACGAAGAGATGTGTGCAGTTGTGGAGGACCTCAAACCCGAAGTCGTGAGCTTCCATTTCGGCCTGCCAACATCGGATCTTGTTGATCGTCTCAAAAACCACGGCATCAGGATCGTGTCATCGGCGACAAGCGTCATGGAGGCGCAATGGCTGGAATCGCGCGGCTGCGATGCAATCGTCGCTCAGGGCTTTGAGGCAGGCGGTCACCGGGCCATGTTTCTTGAGAACAATATTGCAACTCAATCCGGGCTATTCGCCTTGTTGCCTCAAATTGCGGACGCGGTTTCCGTGCCGGTGATCGCCGCCGGAGGTATCGCGGACGCCCGGGGTGTTGTTGCCGCCTTTGCACTGGGCGCGTCAGGGGTGCAACTCGGCACTGCGTACCTGTTCTGCCCGGAGGCTAACGTAGCCCCGCTCTACCGCCAGGCTCTGGCGGAGGCAACGGAGAACAATACGGCATTGACCAACCTGTTCAGCGGTCGCCCCGCCAGAGGCATTCTCAATCGCTTTCTTAGGGAATCGGGGCCAATGTCCGACAAGGCGCCGGCTTTCCCCTACGCAGCGACTCTCGCTGCACCCCTGCGGGCCGCTTCGGAAAGCGCACAGTCTCTCGATTACATGCAGATGTGGGCCGGACAGGCGGCACGACTCGCGAAATCTCTGCCAGCCGCCGAGTTGACTCGCAACCTTGCGGAAGATGTACTTAGCTACTGCTGCGAGAGATTCGGAGGATGACCGGCTCGGGAGCTGGCCGCAGATAGTCAATCAACGTGCCTGTGCCACAAAGATGAGATCCGCTTCATTGCTTCAGCCCGCAATACTGCGTTATCAGAGGCTGGCGACCCGGGCCAGAAGTCCGGTTCCGGGACCGTGGATCACTCATCTATACAGCGGCATTTCGATGTCGTTCCGGCATATTCCGAGGCACCATTGTCGGAGTGCGATAGAACTCGCTTCGCCAGGAGTCGGAATAACAGGATCGCGCTGGTTCCAACGGCCTTG
>JAOAPO010000179.1 GCA_025462945.1 Bryobacterales bacterium | reverse complement strand
TTGGTTTTTACGACCGGGTGAATCAGCGATTCCAGCTGCGCTTCCGGGATGCTGGCCGAGAGGTTGACGGCGGTACCCAGGTTTTCTACCTTCAGGCTCTGCACCAGCTGTGCGATGTTGGCCAGCTTTGGATCCTGCGTGCTGCTCAGGGTGACCATTCCGGCGACCATCCGGACGATGTCGGCCAGAGCTTTCGCGTTCTGTTCCGAGTTCGCGACCGCCTGACCGGAGACTTCGATCGTCGAGCCGAACTTCACGCCGCCACTGGAGGAGAGGATGTTCTTCACCAGGGCAAGGGGCTGAGCGGCCGGCCCCGTGGTGCCGCCGAGTTCTGCGGGCAGCAGCGAAGCGAACGATGCCAGGCTAACGCTCCAGGCATCCAGAGTCGTGCTGAGGGTCTGGACGCGTGCCGCCAAGTCCGGGCTGATCGAACTCACCTTAACGGAGCGGTCGATCGCCGATTTTACGGAGGCGATATCGCCAACGATTGCGATGGAGTTGCCGATGAAAGCAACGCCGTGCGGTTTCGTATCACCGATGGAGATGAGGGTAGCGCCGCCGTATTGGGAAACGGTCACATTCGTTTCCGTGGAGACGAGGCTCGTGATTTTCGCAATGTCGAAGTTTCCGCGAGCGAGGATGAGGCCACCCGCTACACCGGGGTTACCGACGGAAGCCGCGAGGATCTCGCTGACGTCCTGTCTGGGGTCGAAGCCCGTTTTCGTGATGAGTTCCTGCAGTCCCTTCTCGTCCGAATGGAACTGAGTCAGCACATACTGGCCGAAGGGGCTGATCTTCGCGGTCGTCACGTTTACACCCGCCATGATCTGGGCGTCGGGCATCACAAGGTTCAGCAATTGGGTGTCAACCGCAAAAGCGTTCACGCTGAGAAGCAGGGTGGCGGCAAGAAAAGCTGTAATTCGCATTGTGTTTGAGTCCTTTGTCCTTCGCTGAGCATGACCGGACGCGACGACGTTCATTACACCGAGCTTAGCCTTTTTTATCGATGCGGAAATCATCGAAGGCGGCGACGGTCGTCCCTGTAGTGATGACGCCGACTTTGCCCGTTTGGGAATGACCGATATCGGTGGCTTCGAAGAGTCGGCGGTTGCCGAAGAAGACCTTGATGTTGTTGCCACGGAAGCTGATTTTGGCAACGTGCCACTCGCCGGGGCGAATGTCATGGTTCCGCTTCACTGGACCGGAACCCGTCCGTCGCTCCGGGATGGGCGAGCGGACGCCATCCTGCACACGAAACAGTGAAATGGTCTGGCGGCCAGCGTTGAAATCGAGCCGGTAGTAATTCTTGTGGTCTTTATAACGCCAAACGATGCCAGCGGTGCCGCCTGGGGCTTTCGGGTCAATGCGGAATTTCACGCTCACGTCGCCGTCACGGCAGACAACGGGGTTGAAGATGGCCACCGTAGAGTCTTCACCGGTCGCCGAACCTTCGAGGACGTTTCGGCGGCTTGGGGCGGACGCATCAGCTCGGACAACCCACGCGGGCGCGCCGTCCGAGGCGGTCGCGAGGCTCCAGTTCGCAGGGGCGGAGCCGGGACGGCTGGAATCGAAATTCACTTCGCCGGGGGACGCTGTAAGAATACCAGCCAGTGCCGTTATAGCGATGATTCCGGGTATAGTTAGCATTCTCTTCCTCCATTTTAGACGGGGCATGCGGCCAGCCGGGTACTGTGGCGACAGGCCGCACAGGTGCTATCATTCGCCTTTCCTATGTCCCCCTACAGCATTGGTGTAGACCTTGGCGGTACCAACCTGCGCGCCGCCGCCGTATCGCGAGACGGCAAGATGCTCGGCAAAGTTTCCGGCCGAACCCAGTTCTCGGAAGGACGGGAAGCGATCCTTCGCGACATGGTGGAGGGCATCGAAGGGCTGCGTGAGCAGTTCGGCGTGGAACACCTGGCAGGAATCGGCATCGGCGTGCCCGGCTTCATCTCGATCAAAGAGGGCATCATCCGCAATTGCAACAACATAGCGGCATTGGAGAACTTCCCGATTCGCGATGAAATTGGACACCGTCTTGGCGCGACAGTGATCCTCGAAAACGATGCGAACGCAGCCGCTTTGGGCGAGAAATGGATCGGAGCCGGGCGTCATGTGGACGACCTTGTCATGCTGACGCTGGGAACGGGAATCGGCGGCGGCATCATTGCGGGTGGGCGAGTTTTGCGCGGAGTCCACGGCATGGCGGGCGAACTGGGCCACATCACGGTGGTGCCGTACGGCAATCCGTGCGGTTGCGGCAATCAGGGCTGCGTGGAAAAGCACGCGTCCGCGACGTCAGTCACGGCTCAGGCCCGGATGTTGGGTCTAGGGGACGAGAACATCACTGCCCGCGATGTCTACGACATGGCGAAAGCGGGGAATCCGAAGGCCCAGGCCATCTTCCAGGGCATGGGCGAAGCACTGGGTATTCTGCTGGCTCTGCTAATCAACACCTTCGACTTCCCACTTTATCTCCTGGCGGGGGGCATGATCGCCGGGTGGGACGCGTTCGCGCCGACCATGATCGCGGAGGCAAAGCGACGTTCGTTCTCATTCCGGACGACGGACATCTCCGTGGAAAAGGCTGAACTTGGAAACGAAGCGGGCTTAATCGGTGCTGCCTACCTGCCGTGGAGTGAGTAGCTTGTGAGGGATGAAACAATAGCCGGAATGTGGCTTGGAATCGACATTGGGACAGGTGGCACCCGGGCGCTGCTGGCTGACGGCCAAGGCAGGGTGGTAGCTGCCCACACCGCTCCTCACGAAGAAATGACCATGCACCAGCCTCTCTGGGCCGAGCAGCGGCCCGAGAACTGGTGGGACGCGGCGGCCATCGCGATTCGGGGTGTGCTGGCTGCTGCCGGTGTGGCCGGTTCCGCGGTACGGGGCATCGGCCTGTCGGGCCAGATGCATGGTCTGGTGATTCTGGATTCAAACCGCGAGGTGATCCGGCCGTCTCTGATCTGGTGCGACCAGCGGAGCCAGAAACAAGTGGACTGGGTCAATAAGAAGGTGGGTAAGGCCCGGGTTCTGGAGTGCATCGCCAACCCGGTGCTGACCGGGTTTACGCTGCCCAAGCTGTTGTGGGTCCGCGATAACGAGCCAGCGGCCTACGAACGGGTTCGACAGGTCCTTCTGCCCAAGGATTACGTTCGGCTGCGGCTGACGGGCGAGTTCGCGACGGAAGTCTCCGATGCATCGGGCACAGCGCTATTCGATGTGGTGAATCGCCGCTGGTCTTTCGAGCTGGCGGACGCAGTCGGCGTCAGTCGCGACTGGCTGCCCGCTTGTTACGAGTCGAGTGAGATCACAGGGCGGATCACTCCGGAGGCTGCGGCGTTAACCGGGTTGGCAGCCGGTACTCCGGTGGTCGGGGGCGGCGGAGATCAGGCGGCGTCGGCGGTGGGTAACGGGATTGTGGCTCCCGGCATCGTTTCCTGCACGCTGGGAACGTCGGGCGTGGTTTTCGCGCATATGGAGCAGGTTCGGTATGACCCGGCGGGCCGGGTTCACACGTTCTGCCACGCCGTGCGGGACAAGTGGCATGTCATGGGGGTCACGCAAGGTGCGGGGCTGAGCCTGCAGTGGTTCCGCAACCAACTGGCACCGGGGGCTGAATACTCTGCTCTGATGGCTGAGGCTGCCACCGCACCGGTCGGCTCGCAGGGCCTTTACTGGCTTCCGTACCTGATGGGAGAGCGCACGCCGCACCTCGACCCCACAGCACGGGGTGGGTGGATCGGTCTGACGAACAGCCACCGGCGCGCGGAACTGATTCGCTCGTTGATCGAGGGCGTGAGTTACAGCCAGAAGGATTGCCTGGACATTGTGGAGTCGCTGGGCGTGCCGGTTGCGTCGGTTCGGGCGTCGGGTGGCGGCGCGAACAGTCCTGCGTGGCGGCAGATCCTCGCGGATGTCTTCAACCGTCCGGTAGTGACGCTGGCCTCGCATGAGGGTTCTGCGCTGGGCGCGGCTCTGCTGGCGATGGTAGGGACGGGCGAGTACGCGGATGTTCCGGAGGTTTGCGGGGCCGTGATTCGTGAAGACGGGCGGGTGGAACCGAAGGCGGAAGCGGTCGCCGTGTATGCGACGGGGCATCGGGTTTACCAGGGCTTGTACCCGGCGATCAAAGCAGTTCTCGGGTAGGTGCATCGTTACAATAGGCCATGCGCCTCACCGCCCTCCTGCTTGCTTTCACGCTTGTTGCCTCAGCCCAGCAAAAGCGGGTTGTAACTGATCAGATGGTTCGTGACGTTCACCGTTCAGCGCTGCTGATCGACGCCCACAACGACGTCACCACGTACACGGTGGATGGCCAGGATATTGCGAAACCGGGGATGATTCCGGAGGGCACGCGGTCGACTCACACCGACATTCCGAGGCTGCGCGCCGGTGGTGTCGGCGGGGTGTTTTTCGCGATTTATGTCGCGGCCAACTACGCGAAAGATAAGACCGCGGCGCATCGCACTCTGGACATGATCGACACCGTCCGCACGGATATTATCGCGAAGTATCCGGATACATTCACGTTTGCAACGAGCGCAGGTGAGGTAGAGGCGGCGCATAAGTCAGGGAAGATCGCGGCTTTGATGGGGATCGAGGGCGGTCACGCGATCGAGGATTCGGTGCGCCTGTTGCGGGACTTCTATGCGCTCGGCATCCGGTACATGACGCTGACGCATACAAATACGAACGGCTGGGCGGATTCGTCGGGCGACATCACTGATCCGAAAGTGAAGCATCATAATGGCCTGACGGAGCAGGGCAAGGGCTTCATCCGGGAGATGAATCGGCTCGGCATGATCGTGGATATCTCGCACACGGCGGACAAAACGTTCTGGGATGCGCTGGAGACATCGAAAGCGCCGATCTTCGCGTCGCACTCGTCCTGTAAAGCGCTGGCAGACGTGCCGCGCAACATGACCGACGACATGATCACGGCGCTCGGAAAGAAGGGCGGCGTGATTCAGATCAACTTCAACTGCGGCTTCCTGAAGGTGACTCCGACGGGCGGCAAGCCTTCGGCCACGCTGGCTGATGTAGTGGCCCATATCGATCACGCGGTTCAGCTTGCGGGTATCGATTCTGTCGGCATCGGCAGCGACTATGACGGTGTAATGTGTACGCCGGCGGGTCTGGAAGATGTCTCGAAATTTCCGAATCTGACGCGCGCTCTGCTGGAAAAGGGCTACTCAGCAGAGGCTGTTCGCAAGATCTATGGCGGCAACACTCTGCGGCTGATGCGGGCGGTAGAGAAGGTTCGCGACGAGATGAAAGCAGCTCACTAGCCAGGCGATTTGCAGCAGGCGGGAACGTGGTCGCGCAGAATTTCGATCGCGGCTGAGGCTTTATCGATGAAGTCTATCTCGGAGCTAACCTCGTGCCGGTCCGGGTGGGGACTCCACAGTGCGGCGATCCTGCGATCGATTTCGCGAGCCTGCTGCAGGTTCTCGTGACGTATGTTGTTGGTCTGGTATTGCGCCGCGTGGTTCGGCGTTTCCACATGAACGACTGCGGCGTAGCGCTCGAGTTCGGCTGCGAGCGACGTGCCAGCGGGCCCGAAGAAACCCTGCTGACGGCCAGGCCAGTAGGCGAGACCATCAATGGTGCCGCGGTCGCAGATGACCAGGCCAGCGTCGGGGTTCGCTCTTGCCAACTCTTCCATCTCGCGCTGGATGCGAAAGATGGCGCGCTGAGCGGCCTGTCGCCCGACGGGTCCGTCGACGCGGGGGAAGCCACCGCCGAAGACGATGCTGGCGGCTTCAGGAACAAAGACGACGTGCCGGCAAAGGTAGAGCCGCGCGAGTTCGAGAATGGCCGACTTGCCGCCACCGGGTCCACCGGTCAGGACGACCAGACGAGGACGATGTTTGGTGCGGACGCATTGGCACGAGTGAGTTCCAACAGGAAGGGCGTTCATGCCTGGCTAATCGAGATCGAATTCTCTCGGCTTTTTGCCGAAGTCCGGGTCGGATTTCGCCTGCTTCAACAGCTCGTCGAACTTGCGGTTGAGGACCTGACCCTGGTTTTTCTCGGCGGCGAACGACTTTTGGAACTGCTCTTCCCGGCGGCCCGCCTCGCCTTTGAGTTGGGCGACAGCGGCGTTCAGATCTTCGATTGGCCGGGCCTTGACGGGCTCCACATGCGAGATCACGACGGACAGTTTGGGGTCAACCTTCAACGTAGAGTCGCAACAGGGGCATTTCACTTCGATCAGATTCGCGGCCATCATTCAATTTTATGTCGCCCGCCCGTACGTCTGGGTGGCAGGTTCGCTAAACTCGTTCCGCGATGCTGTTTTCTCTGCGATTCCGCTCATTTGCGCTGCTTCCTCTGGCGCTGACCCTTCTTTCGTGTTCCGCAAAGACGTCCGGGAGCGCCACGGGTGGTTCCAGCGCGGCGGACGCGAAAACGTTCATGGATCAGGCTGAGGCTGAACTGAACAAGCTGTCCGTGGCCGATAATCGCGCCGGGTGGGTCCATGAGACTTACATCAATGACGACACAGATTTCCTGGCGGCGCAGGCGGACGACCGGCTGATTGCCCGGACCACGGAGCTGGTGAAGGAGTCCGCCCGGTTCGACAAGACCGAACTGCCCGCCGATCTTCGCCGCAAGTTTCTGCTGCTGAAGCTGAGCACGAACATGCCGGCTCCCGCCGATCCCAAGCTGCGCGAGGAACTGACGCAGCTGGCGTCCGGGCTGAGCGGCACGTATGGCAAGTCGAAGTACTGCCCGACGCCCGCCAACTGTCTCGGTCAGGAGGGTGTGGAGAAGGCGATGGCGAAGAGCCGCGACCCGAAGGAGCTGACGGATCTGTGGGTCGGCTGGCACAAGATTTCTCCTCCGATGCGCGACCGCTATGCGCGGTTCGTCGAGCTTTCGAACCAGGGTGCCGGCGAGTTGGGTTTCAAGGATACGGGAACGCTGTGGCGTTCGAACTACGACATGGCACCGGAGGCCTTCTCGGCGGAACTGGAACGGCTCTGGAGTCAGGTTGAGCCGCTGTATAAGGAACTCCACGCGTATACCAGAACGCGGCTGAAGGCGAAGTATGGCGCTGCGGCCACGCGCGAAGACGGGATGATTCCAGCGCACTTGCTCGGTAATATATGGGCGCAGGAGTGGGGCAATATCTACGATCTGGTGGCACCCGCTTCGGCCCCCGCCACTTACGACCTGACGAAGATTTTGGCGGCGCGCCACACCGACGCCAAACAGATGACCACCTACGGCGAGACCTTCTTCAAGTCGCTTGGGTTCGAGCCGCTCCCGCCGGCGTTTTGGACGCGCTCGCAGCTCACGCGGCCGGCGGATCGCGATGTGGTTTGCCACGCGAGCGCCTGGGATGTGGATGGCGATATGGATGTCCGGCTGAAGATGTGCATTCAGGGCACGGGCGAAGATTTCGTGGTGGTGCACCACGAACTGGGGCATCTGTTCTATGACCTGTCGTACCGGAAGCAGCCGTACCTGTTCCGCGGCGCCGCCAACGACGGCTTCCACGAGGCGATCGGGGATACCATCGCGCTTTCGATCACTCCGGAGTATCTGAAGACGATCGGGTTGATTCAGCAGGTGCCTCCGCCGGCTGCCGACATTCCGATACTGCTGCGCCGCGCTTTGGACAAAGTGGCGTTTCTGCCGTTCGGGCTGCTGATCGACAAGTGGCGGTGGCAGGTGTTCTCCGGAGAAGTGAAGCCGGCGGACTATAACACCGCCTGGTGGAAGCTGCGGGAAAAGTACCAGGGTGTGGCGGCTCCGGTGGCGCGGAGCGCGGAGGATTTCGATCCGGGCGCCAAGTACCATATCCCGGCGAACACCCCCTACGCACGCTACTTCCTCGCGGCGATTTATCAGTTCCAGTTCTATCGCGCGATGTGCCGGGAGGCCGGTTACACGGGTCCGCTGAATCGCTGTTCATTCTTCGGTTCGGAGGCCGCGGGCAAGAGGTTTAAGGCGATGCTCGAACTGGGGCAGTCGAAGCCGTGGCCGGAAGCACTGAAGCAGATGACGGGTGAAGACAAAGCCGATGCCAACGCGATGGTGGAGTATTTCGCACCGCTGCTGGTGTGGCTGAAAGAGCAGAATAAAGGCGCAGCCACGGGCTGGACCGTCGCATCCAAGTAGCAGATGGCTGACTTATTCACCCCGGTGGAAACCGGCGGACTCACACTACCCAATCGCATCGTAGTCTCGCCGATGTGCCAGTACTCTTCCGAAGACGGGTTTGCTAATGACTGGCATCTTGTCCATTTAGGCGCGCGCGCGTCGGGCGGGGCGGGCCTGGTGTTTACTGAGGCAGCCGCAGTGCTGCCTGAGGGGCGTATCACGCCGGAAGACCTGGGGATCTGGAAGGACGAGCACGTGGCCATGTTGCGGCGCATCACGGATTTCGCGCACACACAGGGTGCTTCTATGGGAATCCAGTTGGCTCACGCGGGGCGGAAGGCGAGCATGCAGGTGCCGTGGGAGGCGGAGCGTGTAAGGCTGCCCGACGAAGGTGGCTGGACGAACGTGATGGGACCAAGCGAGGTGCCGTTTTCGGCCAATTATCCGAGGCCTCTGGCTCTGGACCAAGCGGGTATCGCTACAATCACCGCGGCTTTCGTCGCAGCGGCAAAGCGCTCCGCTGATGCGGGCTTCGATCTTGTGGAGCTTCACTCGGCGCATGGGTATCTGTTCCATGAGTTCCTTTCGCCGCTTTCGAACCAGAGAACGGACAAGTACGGCGGATCCTTCGAGAACCGCATTCGGTTGCTGGTTGAGGTTGTGGATGCTGTCCGGGCGGTCTGGAGCAAGCCCCTGTGGGTCAGGATTTCAGCGACGGACTGGGCTGACGGCGGGTGGAACCCCGATGAAGCGGTGGCGCTGGCCAAAGTGCTGAAAGCCCACTCCGTGGATCTGATCGATTGCTCTTCAGGCGGGCTCGTGCCGGATGCGAAGATTCCGGCGGGGTCCGGGTTCCAGGTACCGTTTGCGGATCGAATACGGCGAGAGGCCAGGATTGCAACCGGCGCGGTGGGTTTCATTTCCACTCCGGCTCAAGCTGATCAGATTATCCGAACTGGTCAGGCCGACGTGGTGCTGATTGCGCGAGAGTTGCTGCGTGATCCGAACTGGCCCGTGCATGCGGCGGCCGAACTGCACAAAGCCGGGTCATGGCCAAAGCAGTATCTGCGGGCGGCTCCGCATGGGAGCACGCAGCGGCAGCCAATAGTAAAGGCCTGACGATAAACTACGGAGACAAACACATGTCTCCTAACCCGAAAGTTGCTCTTGTTACAGGTGCCGGCTCTGGTGTCGGCCGCGCGGTCGGCCTTGCGTTGAATGGCGCCGGCTATAACGTTGTCCTTGCCGGACGGCGTCTGGATGAACTGGAGAAGACCGCTGTGAACCCCGCGCCCGGCACAACGATGCTGCCCGTTCCGACGGATGTGGGCGTGCCGGACTCTGTGAAGGCGCTGTTTGCGAAGACGGAGGAGACTTACGGCCGTCTGGATCTGCTCTTCAATAATGCGGGGAAAGGCGCACCGCCAGTGGCCATGGAAGACCTGACGTTCGAGCAGTGGAAGTCGGTTGTAGATGTGAACCTGACGGGGTCGTTCCTGTGTGCGCAGGAAGCGATTCGGATGATGAAGGCGCAGGATCCCCGCGGCGGCAGGATCATCAACAACGGTTCAATTTCGGCGCATACACCGCGTCCGAACTCGGCTCCTTACACGGCCACGAAACATGCAATCACGGGCCTGACGAAGTCGATCTCTCTGGATTGTCGGCAGTACGATATTTGTTGCAGCCAGATCGACATTGGCAATGCGGCGACCGAGATGACGGCGCGGATGGCCGGGGGCGTTTTGCAGGCCAACGGTACGCTGGCCCCGGAGCCGACTATGGACGTGAACAACGTGGCGAAAGCGGTGCTTTACATCGCTTCGCTGGCGCTGAATTCGAACGTTCTGTTCATGACGGTGATGGCGAATACCATGCCGTTCGTAGGCCGTGGATAAGAATTTACACACATAATCAACCGAATAAATGTGATTATTGGTACTCTATTTGATAACCACCATTAACGTGGCTATTTCGGAGGCGTATTTGGATTCCCTACAGAGAGCAAGAACCTTTATCGCTGCCGGCGCAGGTAAGCTGGCATTGGCTATCATTCCGCTGGCGGCCGCCGCAATCACGGCGATGCCCGCGCAGGCGGGCTTCGTTCAACCGGCACAGTTTGCGGGCACATGCGAGGTGAGTTCGTCGAACGGTTTCGCAGTAAATGTCAATGGCAGCGGCGGCTTTTGCTCCGCCGATTCCACCTCAACGCCGGGCGCAAACAGTGGCGCGAATTCGTTCAGTGTTTACGGCACAAACCGCGCGTACAGCTTCGGGGCCTCCGGCTCGTCCTTTGGCCTGACCTACACGGCTGCCTTGTTTGACAGCAACATAGCCGGAGATGCCAGCAGCATAGCCTCCGGTCCGCAGGCGACCGTCGCAACGGGCAGTGTTCCGCTTGCATGGGATTTTACGCTCACGGGTTCCGATCCTCAGGCTGAAATCCGGTATTCGCTGAGCTTTACTACCGGCGGAATCACCTACAGTCCGTTCGGAGAGTACGGAGTGGCCGTTTCGGGTCAGCGGGTCAGCGGGTCGGGCCTGTTCACCGGATTTGATGGCTTCGGACCCTCCGTATTTGTGACGTTCAGTGCCAGCACGGATACTGGTGCCAGCGGTGGTCAGTATCTCGATGTGGATGTGCCCGGCGGACAAACGCTGGATTTCAATGTCGCCACGGCTGAAGCTCCTGAGCCTGCGTCTCTGTTCCTCATTGTGCCCGCCCTGGGCATGTTGTTCATCCGTCGTAAGAAGCAGTAGCCTTGCCGAGCGTTCGTGGAGCACGGCTGTTGCTCGTCCTGCCGCAGTTGCCGCAGGATCCTGCCAGCGGTGCTGCGCGATCGACCAGGACTATCTGTGAAATGCTGGCAGCCGCCGGCATGGAAGTTCGGGTTGTAGCAACAACTTCCAGCGAGGCGGCCAGCACGTTCGATTCAAAAGCCTGCCTTGCAGAGCTTGGCATCCGGATTCAGACTTTCGCCGCAAGAGTCGCGGGACGCACCAGGCCTGAACTCGAGTTCGTATCGCGAGGCATCTCATACCGTCTCTGGATACAGGGCACCGCCGGGCGGTCTCCTGGCAGCAGATTCTGAGTAAACAATTCGATCTGCTTTTCGACCGTGAACTGCACGAATTCCGGCCGGATATTGTCTTCGCGTTCGGGGGCCTCCCTGGCGAGCACCGGCGGTACCAGCGTGCCCGGCGACAGGGTGCAAAGCTCGTCTTCGCGCTTCGCAACGACGGGTACCTGAACGGCGGCGACTTCCTGCGCGAGATGGATTCGATCCTGACACCCAGTCGTTTCCTGAGCGATCTCTACACGAAGATTGCGGGAGTCGACAGCGTGCCGCTCCCTGCTCCGCTGGAGCACGAAGACGTGCTCTCTAATGCCCACGATCCGATTTTCTTCACCATGATCAATCCGTCGCGGCAGAAAGGTGTGATGCTGCTGGCTCGTCTGGCTGAAGATCTCAGCGTAAAGCGTCCTGATATCCCTTTGCTGGTGATCGAGTCCAGAGGGTCCGGGGGCGGGCTGGTGCAAGCTGGTCTGAGCGGTGGGTTCGACCTGCGCAGGCACGAGAACATCATGCTCTCGCCCGCCATGGCTCAGCCCAAAGAAATCTACGCGGCGACCCGCGCTCTGCTGGTTCCGTCCATTGGCAGGGAGGCCTCAGGACGGGTTGTTGCTGAGGCGCTGGTGAATGGTATTCCGCCGCTGGTGAGCGATCGCGGAGGATTGGCGGAGACGTGTAATGGAGCAGGGTTCCGGTTTCATATCCCTGCGGAAGTTGGGGAAGAATACTCTCGTCCGGTCAGCAGCTCTGTCACCGAGCCATGGCTGGATTTGATTGTGCGGCTGGAAGACGATACGGCGTTCTGGCAAGCAGAGTCGGAACGGGCTCGCGAGGCGGGGAAGGCCTACTTGAGGCAGAATCTGGCGCCTCGGTATGTGGAGTACTTCGCTCAGGTTCTGGAAACGTAGAAGCGGCGCCCGACCGGAGAGGTCGAACGCCGCTTTCTTGCCGTACGGTCTGTTTAGAGGACTTCTTCTGACCAGTTTTCGAGGATCGATTTCACCTTGCCGGTGAACTGATCGCCCAGCGCGCCGTCGATGAGGCGGTGGTCGAAGGTGAGGGCGAGGTAGCACTGGGAACGGATCGCGATTGCGTCATCGACGACGACCGGAACCTTCTCAACGGTGCCTACGCCAAGAATGGCGACCTGCGGCTGGTTGATAACAGGCGTCGCGAAGACGCTGCCGAAGCTGCCGAAGTTGGTGATCGAGAACGTACCGCCCTGAATTTCGTCGGGCTTGAGTTGCCTGGCACGGGCGCGGGCCGCGAGGTCCACAATGGAGCGCTGGAGGCCGACCACGTTCTTCTCATCCGCGTTGCGAATGACCGGAACGATCAGGCCACCTTCAAGCGCCACCGCGATACCGATATTGATCTCGTTGTGGTACAGGATGTTGTTGCCGTCGATCGACGCGTTGACGATAGGGAAGTGGCGGAGAGCTTCCGCCGTGGCGCGGGCCACGAACGGCAGGAAGGTGAGCGACATGCCATGGCGCTGGGCAAATTCTTCTTTGTTCTTCGCGCGAGCCTTTGCGACCTTCGTCATGTCGACGCGGTGAACGGTGGTCACGTGGGCAGAGACGCGCTTGCTCATCACCATGTGTTCGGCGATTTTGATGCGCATGTTGCTCATCGGCTCGACACGCGTTTTCGCGGTGGGGGCCGGGGATGAGACTGCCGAGGCTGCCGTTGCGGCGGCTGCGGGCTTCGGTGCTGCGGGGGCCGCTGCGGCCGGAGCCGGTGCTGCGGCCGGGGCTGCAGGGGCTGCGGAGGCTGCACCCCTCATATAGCCTTCGACGTCATCCTTCGTGATGCGCCCGCCGGCACCGGTGCCGGTGATCAGTGAGAGATCGACATTGTTCTCGCGCGCAATTTTGCGAACGAGCGGAGACAGTGGACCAGTCGGTTCCACACTGGCGGTTGCGGCCTGGGCGGGAGCGGCCTGGGCTGCTGCGGCGGGAGGTGCCGACGGTATTTCAACCGGAGGTGGTGCGGGCTCATCCTGCTTCGCTTCGATCGGAGTCGCCGGCGCGGGCGCCGCTACTTCGGTCGCGGTTGGAGCGGGAGCAGGTGCTGCCGCTCCGCCTTCTTCCGTGATCCTTGCGACGACTGTGTTGACGCCGACTGTTGCGCCCTCTGCAATCAGAAGTTCGGACAGCACGCCGGAGGCGGGAGCCGGGATCTCAGTGTCCACTTTGTCAGTGGAGATCTCGAACAGGGGCTCGTCGCGAACCACGGTTTCGCCCTGCTTCTTCAGCCAGCGAGTCAGAGTTCCTTCAACGATGCTTTCGCCCATCTGGGGCATTACGACGTCAGTCATTTCAGCAGTTCTCCAGTACCAGCTCCGACGAACGAAGCCTCGAAGTCAAAAATTCTCGTAAAGTGGCCAGCGAGCGCGCTCTTCACTTCATCCATACCGGCCCGAACTCCGAGCCGTTCCATCGACGTCACTGGCCGCGTGGATCCGCACGGCACGATGTAGCCGAAGTAACTCAGATCGGTCGCGACATTCAGCGCCCAGCCATGCGTGGAAATCCAGCGGCTCAGATGCACTCCAATTGCTGCGATCTTGGCCGCATCATCCCCTTCGCCAGTCCAGACACCGGTCAGGCCCGCAATGCGCCTGGCAGTAATTCCAAACCCTTCCAGCGTATCAATGACGACTTGCTCGATGGCTCGAACGAAAGCGCCTACATCGCGCTTCCAGTCCCGAAGGTCCATTATGGGATAGCCGACTACCTGCCCGGGGCCGTGATAGGTGACATCGCCGCCGCGGTCGGTCTCATGCAGTTCGATGCCGTGCTCTTCCAGAAAAGCGGCGGTAGCGAGCACGTTGTCTTCGTGCCCGTTCCGGCCGATGGTCACGACATGAGGGTGCTCCACGAAGAGCAGATGGTCGGTGCCGAGGCCCAGCTTCCGTTCAGCTTCGATTTCGTGCTGAACAGCCAGAGCCTCGTTATACCCAAGTCGCCCCAGATCGCGGATGATGCACTGCCTCATTGGCTGAGTTGTCTTGAATTAAGCGTTGATCGACAGGCCGTAGACGCCGTTGAACGCTTCACCGACAGCTTCGTAGATGGTGGGGTGGGCGTGGATGGTGTTGGCGATGGTGTCGACGGTGGCTTCGGCTTCCATGGCCGCGACCACTTCGCCGATCAGTTCGTAAGCCTGCGGCCCGATGATGTGCGCGCCGAGGATCTCGCCGTACTTTGCGTCCGAAACGATCTTGACGAAGCCGTCGTGAGAGCCGAGGATGGTGGCCTTGCTGTTGGCCGCGAACGGGAACTTGCCGATTTTTACGTCGTAGCCGGCGGCTCTCGCCTGCGCTTCCGTTAGGCCGACGCTGCCGATGCCGGGTTCCGTATAGGTCGCGCCGGGAATGCGATTGCGACGGATTGGGGTGACCGGCTTGCCGGCGATCTTGCCGACGGCGACCATGCCCTGCGCCGAAGCAACGTGCGCGAGCTGTGGCGTTCCGGCGACCACATCACCGATGGCGTAGATGCCCGGCTCGGCGGTCTGCTGGTATTCGTTGACCTTGATG
>JAOAPO010000149.1 GCA_025462945.1 Bryobacterales bacterium | reverse complement strand
AGGCCACGTTCCGCTTCATGTGGATGTCCATCCCGCCCCCACTCCGCTCGGAATCGTGCCGGCGGGCAATTATCTGTTCGGCGATCCGGATCCAACACCAGCCAACGCGCCTGTCGTGCAAAGCGGTGATCGTGTCGGCTCGCAATCGCCCGCCGGCGTCCGCGAGTTCGGCACGTTAGCCTGCCTCGTCAGTGCTCCCGGCTCGGCGGACCCGCTGGCGCTGAGTTCAGGGCACGTCTTCGTAAAGGCGAACTATAACCTGATTACCTCCCGCGGAGGCACCACGCGGATCGGCGACGTGCAGACCGTCAACATGGATTGCGATGCTGCCGTGGGATGTCTGCACGCTCCCTACCTCTGCGACTATCGCCTGAAGGTTTCCGACCTGGTACCGGCCGCTCCGGTGCTGCCCACCAATAGCCTCGCCGTTCAGTTGCACGGAGCGGTCTCCGGAACGCAGACAGGCTTTCTGAATCAGGTCAACGTCATTCCGGCGAATGCCAGATCCGTCGGCATCGTACCGCTTTTTTCCGCGAATATCAGTTGCACGCGCGGCGACTCCGGCGCGCTGCTCGTCACGGGCGTCGGAAAAGACCCGCCCGTTCCCGCATGGCAGCAGCAGCATATGTCTGCCGCCTATCTGGATGCCATGACGTGCGCGATTCTGGGCATTCTCATGGCGGGGCCACTCGCGGGCGGCGACCCCATGGTGCAGCCGCAGGCCTGGTTTTCACCCGCGGTTCAGGTTTTCAGCGACCTTGGCGTCGAAGCCTGGGTTCGCTAGTTTAGGAGGCGCAATCATGAACGCAAACGAAAACACCATCTACGTCCTGGTGGACGAACCCACCGACCTGGCCAAATTCGGTGGCCCGAAAGAAATTGACGCCGACCAGCTTGGCGCGCAACTGCAGAAGTTCAGCGACGCCGTCTCTCAGGCAGTCGGACACTGCAAGAAGATTGCCGGAGACTTCCAGCTTGACGAAATAACCCTCGAGGCCAAGTTCAGCGCCGAATTCGGGTTTATGTTCGTTTCAAAAGCGGGCGTGGAAGGCGCCGTGACCCTGAAGTTTGCCCGGGCTTAGTAAGACTTAGCCACCACGACGCGGCGATCGACTTCCTCGCCGGTAATGATGCACTTGCCGCCGCCGTCGTACTCGTCCCTTAGCGGGATGTTCCGGATCGTCGCCTTGAACTCTTTGAGGCGTGCGTCGCAAGCCGCGTTATCCGCGATGTGCGCCATCACGAACTTACCGCCGCCCTTTTCCGCCGTCACGTCCGAGAGAGTCGCTTCCACTTCCTCGATCGAGTTCGCGAGGACAGTATTCGCCTTCAGCCGATCCTTGGCGGCGTTGAAGAGATCCTTCTGCATCGCGTCCAGAATCTCAGCAAGACGCGACGCCACATTCGACTGGGGAACGATTTCTTTCACGCCCGTATCGCGTCGCTTCATCACGATATTGCCTGAAGCCAGATCGCGCGGACCGAGTTCCAGAACCACCGGCACACCTCTGCGCTCCCAATGGAAGAACTTCGCACCGGGCGACTGCCCTTCCCTGTCGTCCACCTTCGCGCCGATTTCCTTCGCGATGCGGTGCGCGGCTTCCAGCACTGGACCTTTTTCCTCGTCCTTGCGGTAGATCGGTACGAGAACCGCTTTGTTGGGCGCAAGCTTCGGAGGCAGCACTAAGCCTTTATCGTCGGAGTGGCTCATCACCAGGCCGCCTATCAGACGCGTACTCACACCCCAGCTGGTCTGCCAGACATAATCCATCTGGCCTTCCTTGTTCTGGAACTTCACGTCGAACGCCTTGCCGAAGTTCTGGCCCAGATCGTGGCTGGTGCCCGCCTGCAGCGCCAGTCCATTCCGCATCATGGCTTCAATGGAGTAGCTGTGCAGCGCTCCGGCGAACTTCTCCCCGTGCGTCTTGCGGCCCCTGATGACGGGCATCGCCATCACGTCCTCAGCGACTTCGGCATAGACGTCGAGCATGCGCAGCGTCTCTTCCACTGCCTCCTCATGCGTTGCGTGCGCAGTGTGGCCTTCCTGCCAGAGGAACTCGGTCGTGCGCAGGAACATCCGCGTGCGAAGCTCCCAACGGACCACGTTGGCCCACTGGTTCATCAGAACCGGCAGATCGCGCCAGCTCTGGATCCACTTTGCGAAGAAGTGGCCGATGATGGTCTCAGAGGTAGGCCGAATGACGTAGGGCTCTTCAAGCTTCTTGCCACCGGCAATGGTCACGACGGCCAGTTCAGGCGAGAACCCTTCCACGTGCTCCGCTTCCTTTTTAAGGAAGCTTTCCGGGATCAACAGCGGGAAATAGACGTTCTGGTGACCAAGCGCCTTGAAGCGGGTGTCGAGCTCGCGCTGCAGGATCTCCCAAACGGCATACCCGTTTGGTTTGATCACCATACAGCCTTTTACGATTTCTGCGGGCTCGGCGAGGTCGCCTTGTAGTACTACGTCCTGGTACCAGGCCGCGAAGTCCTTCGCGCCGGGTGTGATTGGAGATTCAGCCATGTTGTTTGATCTTTCAGGGTAGTACGGCTACTCAGAGGACAATAGCTCTATGCCCTTCGATGGCCTTCGCATTCTCGCGCTCGAAAGCCGCCGCGCCGAGGAGATCGCAACTTTAATCCGGAAACAGGGCGGCGATGCGTTCGTCGCGCCGTCCATGCGCGAGGTGCCGCTGGAGGACAACACGGAAGCCTTCGAGTTCGGCGAGCGCCTGCTGGCGGGCGACTACGATTGCGTCATTTTGCTCACTGGAGTTGGCACGCGTACGCTCTGGAAGGCTCTGCTGACCCGTTACGACGAAGGCGAGCTGAAAGCCGCGCTCGCAAAGGTCACCGTGGTGGTGCGAGGCCCGAAGCCGTCCGCCGCGCTCCGCGAACTCGGCATAACCGCCAACGTTCTCGTGCCCCAACCGAATACGTGGCGCGAAACACTGGAAACCATGAAGTCGCACCCGGAGAAGCGAGTCGTGGTCCAGGAGTACGGCAAATCGAATATCGACCTTTTGGAGGGCCTCCGTCAGCAGGGCCGCGACGTTTCCACGGTCCGAATCTATGGCTGGGATCTCCCGGAAGACACCGCGCCTCTTCGCGAAGCCGTACGCCGACTGGCAGCCGGAGAAGCCGATGGAATCCTGCTCACCACCGCTACGCAGCTGGTGAATCTGATGAGGATCGCCGAAGAGGAAGGCAACGCCGAAGCGGTCCGGAAGACGCTGTCCAGTATCTTTATTGGCTCCATCGGACCCACTACCAGCGAAGCGCTGGAGGACTATGGACTAAAGGCTACGTTCGAGCCGAGTCACCCAAAAATGGGACTGCTGGTGAACGAAGCGGCGGCGCTGATATCTAACAAGCGATAATTAGAAGATTGTCCCCGCAGTCCCAATCGCCGCTGAACGTCCATCTGGAACATTACGATGGGCCACTCGACCTCCTGCTTGACCTGATCCGCAAGCAGCAGATCGACATTCGCGACATCCCGATTGCCCGTATCACCTCCCAATATCTACTGTTTCTGGAGAAGGCGCGCGAGATGGACCTCGACCTTGGCGCCGACTTCATCTTCATGGCAGCGACCCTCATCCACATCAAATCGCGGATGTTGCTGCCCGTCGACCCTGCCCTGAAGAAGGAAGGCGCTCCCGAGGAAGATCCTCGGGAAGAACTGGTGCAGCGTCTGCTGGAGCACCAGCGCTTCAAAGATGCGGCCGAGATGCTGCAGCAGAAGCGCATGATCGAGGAGAACGTCTGGTCCAACCCGCAGATGAAGGAATTCCTTGCGGAGGACGACGATCCCGGGCTTGCCGTTGATCTGTTCGACCTGATGCAGGCGTTCGGGGAAGTGCTCGGCCGGCTGAAGTCCCGGCCGGTCTACGAAGTGACCGACGAAGAGATTTCGGTGTCGGACATGGTGACGCATATCCACGAACTGCTGACCCACACCCGCTCGGATCAGCCGCTGTTCATCCTCCGCGTGATGGAGCAGCAGCGCACGCGCCGCGCCATGATTTGTCTTTTCCTGGCCATACTTGAGATGGTCAAGATGCAGCGCGCGCAGATCCTGCAAAAGGACCTGTTCGGCGAAATCGCGCTCGCCAAAGGCGAGAACTTCGCGGGCGAACCCATCGCCGAAGCGACCATCGAAGAGGATTATAAGTAACAGCAATGGCATCACCCGAAGAACAAGAACCAGACGTGCAGCCCGAGTCGCCCGCCCCTGAGGCAGAGGCCGCTCCGGAGGCAATCGCCTCTGAAGAGAAGATCGCAGACGAGCAACCGACCGAAGATCAGCCTTCGGAGACCGTTTCGGCGGACGAACTGCTCGAGGAGCCAGAGCCGGAAAACCTCGTTGTGATGCCGGTCGGCGACGCGGAACTGAAGGCCGTGCTGGAGGCGATCATCTACGTCACGGACGAACCGCTGTCTCTGGAACAGATCTGCTCGGCCCTGCTGCAGCCGCAGGATCGCGTGCTGGGCCTGCTCGACCAGCTGGCCGAAGACTACGAGCGGCCGGACCGCGGGCTGACGATCCGCGAAGTGGCTGGCGGCTACAAAATGGCGACGAAGCCAGAGCACCACGAGGGCGTTCGCCGGTTTGTCAAGAATCTGAACCCACCGCTAAAGCTTTCCCTGCCGGCGCTCGAAACGCTGGCCGTCATCGCTTACAAGCAGCCGATCACCGCGCCCGAGATCATGGACATCCGCGGCGTGCAGGGCGCCGGCGTGTTGAAGACGCTGGTGGAACGCCGTCTGATTACGACGGCGGGCCGCAAGCAGGTTCTCGGCAAGCCCATCCTCTACAAGACGACACGCGAGTTTCTGGTGCAGTTCGGCCTGCGCGACCTCGCAGAACTGCCCACGTTGAAGGAGTTCCAGGAACTGGCTCGCTTCGACACGGAACCCGCCGCCCCCGAACCCACAACGGTGGAAGCACCCGCGACCGAGGTACTCGATCCCGAAATGCCGCCGCCCCCAATCCCGGAAGAACCTACGGAGTTTCAAACTTAAGTGGCTTATTCAAACGAAGAAGACCTGCAGCGTCTTCAGAAGATCCTGGCCCAGGCCGGAATCGCATCCCGCCGCAAGGCCGAGGAGTTGATCCTCGAAGGCCGTGTCATTGTGAACGGCAAGGTGGTGACGGAGCTTGGCACCAAAGCCAATCCCGAGATCGATCACATCAAGGTCGATGGCCGTCTCCTGAAGAAAGAGACGGCTGAACACATCTACATCGCCCTTCACAAACCCGACAACGTGGTCAGCACAGCAAGCGACCCGCAGCGAAGGACGACCGTTCTCGATCTGCTGGAAGGCCTGAAGACGCGCGTGTTCCCCGTCGGCAGGCTGGACTATCACAGCACCGGATTGATTCTGCTGACGAACGACGGCGACCTGGCGAATGCGATTACCGCAGCCAAGAGCCACATCACCAAGACGTACATGGTGAAGACGAAGGGTTCGCTGACGCAGGAAGAAGAAGACCAGTTCCGGCGCGGCGTGCCGCTGCACGGTATCCGCACGGCTCCCGCTGGTCTGCGCATGGTCCGCGAGGGTGATAACCCGTGGTACGAAGTGACGCTGATCGAAGGCCGCAACCAGCAAATCCGCACCATGTTCAAGCACTTCGGACATCTGGTGGAAAAGCTGCGCCGTATCCGCATTGGCGATCTTGAACTGGGCACGCTGAAGCCGGGCGAGTTCCGCTTCCTGGATCCTCACGAAGTGAAGAGCCTGGAGCGTCTGACGCGGGCACCGAAGAAGCCGAGCGTCGTGGCCGCCGTCACTCCGCCGAAGGCGAAGAAACGCCTCCCAGCCAAGCGCACGAGTCCCAAGAGCACGCCCGTGAAGCGCACGCCCGCCAAACGGACAGCGGCCAAACGAACGCCTTCACCGAAGCGCGGACGGTAAGCTGTTCAGGTGGAGTATTCCCTCACCCCGCCTGAAATTCGCGTCCTCGGAGCATTGATCGAGAAAGAGCATACGGTCCCTGAGACGTATCCGCTCTCGCTCAACAGCCTGCTCTCCGCCTGCAACCAGAAGTCGAGCCGTTATCCGGTCGTGGACTACGACGAGTCCGATGTTTCAGGCGCCATCGACGGCCTGCGTCGTCTTGGCTTTGCCGCTGAGATTTCCGGCGGTGCCCGCGTGCCCAAGTACGCGCAGCGTTTTATTGAAAAGCTGAACCTGGGACGCCGCGAGACGGCCATCCTCTGCGTGTTGCTGCTGCGTGGACAGCAGACGGTCGGCGAGATCAAAGGGCGCTGTGAACGCATCTACGGCTTCTCCGATCTGGAAGAAGTGGAACTGGTGCTTCGCAAGCTGATGGAGCGGGCCGAGGGCGCGCTCGTCCAGAAGTTCGCACCGGCACCCGGCATGAAGGAAGCACGCTACGGGCAGACGCTCGGCGGCTTCGTCGAACAGGCCGTTGCTGATCTGACTGCTCCGTCGAGCGCGCCGGTGGGCGGGGTGCTCGCAGACCGCGTGCTGTCGCTCGAATACGAAGTCGCCAACCTGCGCGAAGAACTCAATCAGCTGCGGGCCAAACTCGAAGCAGTTCTGTGACCGGTAATCAGAAGCGCAGTCTCTTCGCGGCATGGGGAGGCATCGTTCTGGACGGCATGGATTCGTTCATCTTCGCGCTGGTGCTGGTTCCCGCGATGAAGGAACTGCTGCCGAAGAGCGGGATCGTTGCGACCACGGCGACACTTGGCACGTACGGCAGCCTGCTGTTCTCGGTGTTCCTGATTGGGTGGGGCCTTTCGTCGCTTTGGGGACCGCTGGCCGACCGCTTCGGCCGCGTCCGCACGATGATGCTGGCGGTGCTCTGCTATTCGCTCTTCACGTTTCTTGGCTGCGTGGCGCAGAACGTGTGGCAGCTGGCAATCTTCCGCATGTTCGCCGGGTTTGGGGTGGGCGGAGAATTCGTCGGCGCGGCCACTCTGGTTGCCGAAGAGTTGCCGGAGAACAGGCGGCTGCAGGGCGCGGGGTTTCTGAACTCGGCCTACTACACGGGTACGTTCATCGCAGCAGCGCTGAACTACGGGATCGGTGCCCAATACGGCTGGCGAGCCATGTTCGTCGTCGGCGGCCTCCCTGCCCTGTTCGTGGCGTGGATACGATACGGAGTCCACGAGCCGGAGCGCTGGAAGAAGCATAACCAGACTGCAGCGAGGGTGAGCGCCAGGCAGTCGTTCATGGGACTGTTCACGCCCGAGTACCGTGTGCGGACGGTGATCACGTGCTGCCTCGCTCTGATCTCGATGATCGGGCTTTGGGCCGGTACGGTCTATGCGCCGGGTGCGGTGACCCAGGTGGCGCTGCGTGAGGGCTACAACGCGAAGGAGGCAGCACAGATCGCGTCCTGGGCCACCATGCTGCTCTCGGCAGGAACAATCCTTGCATGCCTGACGATGCACCTGATGGCGCGGTCAATCGGGCGGCGTGGCGCGGTGGGAGTCTTCTTCGCCATCATGGCTGTCTCGGTGGCGACCGGCTTCGGGTACGCCTTCTACCTGACGCACAACGCGCTGGCGACCTTCATCACCTGCCTGTTCTTTGTCGGGATCGGCGGCGGCAGCTTCTCGGTCTACCTGGCCTGGATTCCCGAGCAGTACCGGACCGAATGCCGGGGCAGCGCACTGGCTCTGGCGTTCGGTATCGGGCGCTTTGTAGCGGCCGGCGCGACGTTCCTGGTCGGCATGGGCGTGGCGGCTTACGGCAGCATCGGAGTGCCGGTCGCGCTGACCTCCCTGGCGTTCGTCGCGGGCCTGTTCGTGCTTCGCTTCGCTGTCGAGACGAAAGACCAGCTGCTTCCGGATTAACTTCACTGTCGTGGACTTAAAGTCGTCTTACTGGTCCCGCTCCCTTGCGGTCACGGCTCATAAGATCAGCTGTTACAGGGCAGCGATTGTGGGAGTGGGACCAGCGCACTTCTCCTTACTTGGTGGAGGTTGCGCCGAAAACGGAGCGGGCCATGAAGTCGACGACCTTGGCTTCGTTGCGAGCCATTTCATAGTAGGCGGTCTTGAGCAACTGATCTTTACGCTCGATCAGGATTTCGCGAATCGACTGCTGGGCGCGAGGGTCGTTGAGATCGCGCTGGCCGGCCGGTTCCTTTGAGATTACTTTCAGGATGCGGTAGCCGTCGGGCGTGTGAATCACCTGGGAAAGCTGGCCCGGAGGCAGCGACAGGACGAGCTTCCGCAAGTCCGGGCTGGCTTTATCGAGCGACGACTCCGGCATGAAGCCGAGGTCGCCGCCGTTGGGCGTGGTCTGCGGGTCTTCGGAGTAGCTCTGGGCGACCATGGCGAAGTCCTCACCCTGGCGAAGGCGGGCTTCGATGGCCTTGATCTTGCGCAGAGCTTCTTCTTCGGTCCGGGCCTTGTCGTTCTTCAGGTTGCGAACGTTCGGATCCGGGCGCGGAGTAACCACGATCTGGGCGAGGTGGACCTGCGGCTCGGGGAGATTGAACATGCCGCGGTTACCGTTGTAGAAAGCCCCGACTTCCGCATCGGTGATGTTGATGCGAGAGGTGATCTCTTTGTTGAACAGCTTCTTGACGCTCTCATCCTTGCGGATGCGTGCTTTGAGTTCAGCCAGCGACAGGCCCCACTCGCTCAGTTGTTTGTCGAACTCCTCTTTGGTGTAAGGAGTCTTCATCTCCGTGAGGCGGGATTCAACGTCGGCGTCCGTGGCCACAAGGGCGGCCTTCTCGGCGCGCTGCAGCATGATCTCGCTGTCGATCAAAGAGCGGAGGATCTCGAGCCGGCGGAGCTGAATCTGGTCTTCGTTTTCTCCCTCGCCTTTGCCCGGAAACTGGGATTTGTAGGTGCGGTCGACATCGGCATAGAGCACGGGACGTCCGTTCACTGTGGCTGCGACGCCTGCGGGCTGGGAAGTGCTGCTGCAGCCTGCCACGACCGCGCAGGCCGTCAGCATGGCTGCCGATATAGCAAAACGAATTCTATTCATCGATGACTCCTCATTATAATGAGCCTTACTCATGCGCGTCGGAATGATCGGGACGGGAGCTATCTCCCACAAGCACGCGCAGGCCTATCGGAACATCGGTTTCGAGATAGTTGCCTGCACGAACACCAACCAGGAAAAGGGCCGGAAGTTCGCCGAGGAGTACGGCGGCGAGTTCCTGCCCAGCTACGAAGAAGTATGCGCACATCCGAAGGTCGAGTTTGTTGATCTGTGTACATTCCCGGACTTCCGGCTGCAGCCAGTGAAGGTCTGCGCGGCGTACGGGAAGCACATCCAGGTACAGAAGCCGATCTCGACAAACCTCGCCACAGCGCGAGAGATGGTGGAGATTGCGCGAGCCGCGGAGATCACGCTGGGCGTTGTCAGCCAGCGGCGTTTCGATGATGGATCGCTGTTCCTGAAGCAGGCGATCGGGACCGGGCGGCTGGGCAAGCTGATCCAGGCCGATGCCTACGTGAAGTGGCATCGCTCGGACGAATACTACAGCCGCCCGATCAAGGGCAGCTGGGAAGTTGAAGGCGGCGGCGCTCTGATCAATCAGGCCATTCATCAGGTGGACATCCTGCGGTGGCTCGCGGGCCCGGTGAAAGACATCCAGGCGATGTGGCAACTGGGCGCGCTTCACAAGATCGAATCCGAAGATGTGGTGAACGCGCTGCTCCGTTATGAGAACGGTGCGACGGGCGTGATTCAGGCGTCGACGGCCATGTGGCCGGGCTCTCCCGAGCGAGTGGAACTGCATGGCACGAAGGGTACGGCGATCATGACGGCCAACAAGCTGACGACCTGGGACGTTCTCGACGACGACGGTGAACCACCGCCTCTGGACCAGAACGTGGCTTCGGGAGCATCGGACCCAATGGCTATTTCGCTGGAACCGTTCGAGCGCCAGTTCCTCGACTTTGCCGACGCCATCCGGAATAAACGGAAACCGATGGTCGCCGGCGAAGAAGGCTGCGATGCGCTGGAAATCGTGGAAAGAATCTACAACGTATGCCGGAGTCAAGCATGAGCACGGAACGGTCTACAGAGCTTTTTGAAAGGGCCCAGCTTGTTATTCCTGGCGGCGTTAATTCACCCGTCCGGGCATGGCGGGGCGTAGGCGGCTCGCCGCGCTTCATTAAGTGCGGGCAGGGTTCTCGGCTGTTCGATGTGGATGACAACGAGTACATCGATTACATCGGGTCCTGGGGGCCGCTGCTGCTGGGGCACCGGCATCCGGAGATCCTCGATGCCATCAACGAAGCGCTGACACGAGGCACCAGCTTCGGGGCACCGACAGAACTGGAGATCGAACTGGCGGAGACCATCCGGGAGATGGTGCCGTCGATGCAGATGGTCCGGTTGGTGAACTCGGGAACCGAAGCGACGATGAGTGCTTTGCGAGTGGCCCGAGGGTTCACGAAGCGCGATATCACGATCAAGTTCGAAGGCTGCTATCACGGGCATGTGGATTCGCTGCTGGTGAAGGCTGGCTCGGGCGTGGCGACACTGGGACTGCCGGATTCGCCCGGCGTGCCCAAGGGCTTCAGCGACACTACCGTCACGGTGCCCTTCAACAACCTGGAGGCGCTGGAGCAGGCGTTCAGGAATCATTCCGGCAAGATCGCCGCAGTGATCGTGGAGCCGGTCTGCGGCAATATGGGCTGCATTCCTCCCGCGGCAGGGTTTCTGGAAGGCTTGCGGACGATCACGGCGCAGCATGGTGCTTTGCTGATCCTCGATGAGGTGATGACCGGCTTCCGCGTGGCTTCGGGCGGCGCGCAGAGCCTTTACGACATCAAGCCCGATTTGACGACGCTCGGCAAGGTGATTGGCGGCGGTCTTCCGATCGCGGCTTATGGCGGTCGCAAAGACATTATGAGCTATATCGCGCCGAGCGGGCCGATTTACCAGGCGGGCACGCTTTCGGGGAACCCTCTGGCGGTTGGAGCGGGGCTGGCGATGCTTCGCCATATCCAGGCCCATCCGGAGATCTACGATACCCTGAACGAAGCAACGGGGCGGCTAGCCGCTTGTGCGCCTGAGAACGTCACGGTCAACCGCATCGGCTCGATGATGACGTGGTTCTTCACGACGGAAAACGTGACGGACTACGACTCGGCCAAGACCAGCGACACCGTGCGTTTCGGGAAATTCTTCCATGCCATGCTCGAGCGCGGTATTTACCTGCCTCCCTCGCAGTACGAGGCGCTGTTTGTATCCACCGCGCACAGCGAAGCCGATATAGATCGCACAGTTGAAGCGGCCAAAGAGAGCTTTGCTATAGCCTTGGAGTAAATGGCGCGTCCTCTCGTTCTCATTCACGGTTATTCCGCAACTTGCGAAGACTTCAAAGCGTTCATCCCGCTGCTTCGGCAGATGGGCCAGGAACCGCTGGAGATCAACGTTTGCAACTACATCTCGCTGAGCAACGAGATCACGGTACGGGACATTGCGGAAGGTTTCGATCGAGCGATTCGCCACCATCCGAAACTGAAGGACGGGCAAGAGTTCGATGCCGTCGTCCACTCGACCGGGATGCTGGTGATCCGGACGTGGCTGACAGAGTACGGCACCAAGGTTTCCCAGGAGCGACTGAAAAGGCTGAAGCACCTGATTGGGATTGCGCCGGCCACTTGGGGATCGCCGCAGGCGCACAAGGGCCGCACCTGGCTGGGCGCTCTGGTGAAGGGCAAGGCGCAACTGGGCCCGGACTTCATGGAAGCGGGCGATCTGGTGCTGGATGCACTGGAACTGGGCAGCCGGTACACGTGGGATCTGGCGCATGCGGACCTGCTGGGCGAAGGCGGCAAGAAATCTTGCTACCGCAGCGACGACGAGACACCGTGGGTCGCGATCTTCATCGGGAATCAGCCGTACGACGGCTTGTCGAGCGTCGCGAACGATCCGGGGACTGACGGCACGGTTCGCTGGGCGGGCTGCGGCCTAAACGCCCGTAAGATCACGATCGACCTGACGCGGACCGCGACGGACAGGGTTTGTATCAGCCCTTGGGGCGATCGCCTCAACGTTCCGCCGATCTCGGTGCCGGGAAGGAATCACGGAACGATCATCCAGAACCCGGAGCCGGGCATGATGAAGCTGATCCAGCGCTTCCTGCAGGTGGGCAACGGCGGTAAGGAGAGCTTTGACGGCTGGCTGAAGGATGCTCAGACGTACAGCGGCCGCGGGGCGAAGAAGATGTTGACCGGGAGCGGCGGGGATGCGGGGGGAGTGAAGGGGAAGGTCGGTTCCGTGCTGAGCCGGATGTTCCACCCCGAGGGCGAGGACATCGAGGGCTGGCAGCAGTTTGTGGTGCGGGCGAGGGACGAACGCGGCGACCCGATCACGGATTACATGCTGGAGATCGAATTTCAGGAGCGGGGTAAGTGGAAGAAGTTCGAGCAGATGTACACGACGTGTCATCCATACTCGACCGACCCAAGCTTCCGGAACTTCCATATCCGGCTGGGCGTTGGGCTGACGAACAGCAGCGCTCCGCTTCGGGCACGAATCAGCGCGCATACCGGTTCGGAGTTGCTGGCTTACCAGGGCTACGACAGTGACGGCAACGGCGTCGCGATGCGCGGCCTCGACGACCAGGATGACGCGCTTGTCATCCGCATCGACAACCAACTGGGTGAGCAGGGAGGAACCTTTTTCTTCCCGTTTACGACGACGCTGGTCGAGATCATTCTGAACCGCGAGCCAGTGCCGCTGGATGGCGAGTGCAAGATCGTAACCGTGAAGATGGCTGAGGCTTAGTCCGTTCGAACGGGAGTAAGCTTGAAACAGATGCGTAACCGTTTGTTGTTTGCAGGGCTGCTGGTTTTGGGCCTGGCGGGTTGTTCGGAGAAGAGAGAAGCGGCGGAGCGCCGTGAGCCTGCCCGGGCGAAGTTGATTCCGGCGTCTTTGGAGACGAGTCCACCGGCGAGCGACAGGAAAGATGTCGCGATTGTGCTGGATTCGGGTGAGGACGCGGTCAGCCTTGTGGACCTGAAGGAGTACAAGGAGCTTTCGAAGTTCCACATCGGGAAGGAGCCGCATCATCTGATGGCGACTCCCGATGATAAGTACCTGATTGTGGCGAATGCGGTGAGCAACAATCTCGTGTTTCTGGATCCGCACACGGGCGAGATCAAGAAGCGGATTGAAGACATCAGCGATCCGTACCAGATGGGTTTCAGTCCGGACCGGAAGTGGTTCGTGACGGTGTCGCTGCGACTGCACCGGGTGGACATCTACAACGGCCAGGACTACAAGCTGGTGAAGAGGCTGAAGGTGGCGAAAGCTCCGAGCCACCTCGCCTTCGATGCAAACAGCACGACTGTGTTTGTCACTTTGCAGGACAGCGACGAGATTGCCGCGATCGGCCTCGCGGATCAGGCTTTGCTCTGGCGTATGCCGGTCGGCAAGACTCCGGCGGGAATCAGAATGACCAATGACGGCAAGTACCTGCTGGTGGGCGCGATGGGCAGGAACTTCGTGGACGTGATCGACTGGCGCGAGCGGAAGTCTGTGAAGCATGTTGTGACGGCGGACGGAACGCATCAGTTCCAGCCGCGCGGTGACGGCAAGCACGTGTTTGTGTCGAACCGGGTTGCGGGCAGTGTTTGCGAGCTGGATGAGACGAACCTCACGGTGGGCCGATGCTTCGCTGTTCCGGGTGGCCCGGACTGCATGGAAGTCAGCAAGGACGGCAGTGAGCTTTGGGTGACTTCGCGCTGGATCAAGCGCGTGCACGTGGTGGATGTTGCGTCGGGCAAGATCAAGCACGCGATTCCGGTGGGGCGTTCGCCGCACGGGGTTTACTTCTTTGGCCATGCGGCGCGTTCTTAGCCTCGGGTTAGCCATCGCTTCACTGATTGGGACTGAAGCGATTGGAGCTGAGACGCGGAAGTGCTCCGGGACGCTGTATCTGACGATCGATACGGGGTCGATGTCGCAGGCGGAGCGCATCCGATCGATTCTGAAGAAGCACAACGTCAAGGCAACGTTCTTTGTGGCGCAGGAGCGGACGGTAAACGAGGATAAGACCCTCGATCCGTCATGGGCTCCATACTGGAAGGGTTTAGTGGGGGACGGGCATTCGTTCGGGAGCCACACGTTCCGGCATGGCAAGCTGACGGGTGACACGCCGGACGGGCGGGTCAGGTATCTGGTCAACGGGAAGACGGAGTTGCTGACGAAAGCGGCATTCTGCGAGGAGCTGCGGCGGTCGGATACGCGCTTCCAGGAGTTGACGGGGCGCAAGCTGGATGGGTTCTGGAGAGCGCCGGGCGGGCACACCACACCCAGGGCTCTCGAGTATGCGGCGACCTGCGGGTACCGGCATGTGGACTGGGCTCCGGCGGGTTTTCTGGGCGACGAGTTGTCGTCTGAGCAGTTCCCGAATTCGGTGCTGTTGAAGAGGGCGCTGGCGAAGCTGAAAGACGGGGACATCATGATGATGCACCTGGGAATCTGGTCGCGGAAGGACCCGTGGGCTCCTGAACTGGAGCCGCTTTTGACGGGGCTGGAGGCGAAGGGATTCTGTTTCGCCACGATTGGTTCAAAGTATGGGCGATGATCAGTTCGATCAATGGGCGGGGTGGCTGTTCGAGCATGCCGCGCAGCCGTTCCTCTACAAGCTTGGCCTGATCGGCTGGGATGAACTGGCCTTCGACGGGATCACGTTCTTTCTCTATGGAGTGGCGCAGATCCTGTTGCTGTATGTGCTGGTGAGGCCGCTGGAGGCGCTGCTTCCGGCAGAGGAGTGGCACACCCGCAAGGACACGCACGTGGATGTGGTCTACACGCTGCTCACGCGGCTGGGCATCGTACCGCTGGCACTGTTTTTCCTGTTGCAGCCGGCTGCCACGCTCATCGATCAATCGCTGCGTCTGCATAATCTCCTTCCCTGGGGTCCCGAGCGACTTTCGCCGTGGCTGCTGGCGAATCCGCTGCCGAGTTTCTTCTTCTATTTAGTTGCTATCGACTTCTTCAACTACTGGCGGCACCGACTGCAGCACCGGCTGAATATCTGGTGGGCGCTGCACAGTCTGCATCACAGCCAGAGGATGATGAGCTTCTGGACGGACGATCGCAATCATGTTCTGGACGACGCGATCAGCTGGATCTGGTTCGCGCTGGTGAGCGCGGCCATTGGCGTGCCGCCGGCGCAGTTCGTGTGGCTGGTGGCGGCGAGCCGGGCGGTGGAGAGCCTGTCGCATGCCAACGTTCGCTTCGGGTTCGGCAGCGTCGGCGAGCGGCTGCTGGTGAGTCCGAAGTTTCATCGACTGCACCACTCGGTGACTGCGGGTAAGAGAGGCTGCAACTTCGCGACGCTGTTCCCGATCTGGGATATGGTGTTTCGGACGGCTGATTTCCGGAGTTCGGTGACGGCTACGGGCGTGGCGGACGATCAGGATTACGGAGACGGCTATTTCGCGCAGCAGTGGCTGGGTTTCAAGCGCGTGCTGGCGTCAGTGAAGTCGGCTTAGCTGCTGGGTTCGAGGTGGGTAAAACAGGGGTAAAACGGGCGCAAATGTATCGTTTGGGGGTGCAAACGGGGGCATTGGGGGGTGTTCGGTGGGATCAACCCTCGTCTTTTGAAAAACATCGTTGGGTTCGTTTGGGCAAAACGGTTTTTGCTGATCGTTGCGTCCTGAAGGGGCGATTTCTGCACCGATTCTCGTGCCCCGGAAGATGAGTCAACGGGGCTGTCTACGGGAAAGCCGGGACGTTTCGACTATTTCACGACGCCGCTGGGTGTTTTCGAGCATTCGACCGCAAACCCGGATTTTCGAGCGCTGGGCACAAAAAATGAGAACGGCATCCGCGGCTATGGTCGAGCGGGGATGCGAATCTTCGATTTCGGCTGGCAGCGCGCGGTGCAGGGCTGGGGACGAGCTGGCGCGGGCGAGATGCGGCTCCAGATGCACCCCACCGATCCAGAACTGCTGGAGCCTCGACTGGGTACAGCGCAGTCAAAGGGCTGCATACGGAGCCGTCGACGCTGAATCGGTTTTTGGATCACTACGGTATTCTTGACGCGCACTACGACGAAGACTTGGCACCGGGAAAAAAGTTTTGGCTGCTCGCGAAAGACCGGGAGCCGACGGCTGGCCCGGACGGTTTCTGATGGTGGTGGACAGCGGGCGCACGGTGAGGCCCCGATGGGCAGGCCATTCGAAGCAGGGCGGGTGACGAGGGAAGTGAACGCGACCCGAAAATCCGGCGCGGCGATGATTGCCATGGTGCTGCGCCAGCCGGGATTGGTGGCAGCGAATGCCTGCGACTTCAATCCGGTATTTCGGGACGAGTTGTTGCGACGCGTGACGAACAATATTTAAACAAAATGTTGTGACATCATCGCATTTTCTCCAGAAGTCCTGGCGCAAGCCGGCGCGGAGACTATCCTGCCACGGAGGCTGTCCCGCGAAGTGACGGTTGCAGAGCGATGGTCCGCAGCACGGTGGCATAGAAAACGCTAACTGTATTTTGTTGCTCGTTATTTTACAAAAATTGGCTAGCTCCCAAACAATAAACTTGCCCTTGCCGTACTGGTTTGTAAGAATATGCTGAACGGGCGGTGCCATGGTGACAATCCAGGCGATGATCGAGGAGGAGGTCGCTGTGTCGGCTCATCCGATTGACCTGATAGTGATAGACGACAGCGACGGAGATCGTGACCTGATTCGGTTCCTTCTCGGCGCGGCTGCGGACGGGCGATATAAGATCCGGGAGGCTCCGACTGCGGCAGACGGCGCGCGTCTGATTCGCCAACAAATGCCAGAATGCGTACTGCTGGATTGCGGGCTGCCCGACAAGAATGGAGTCAAGCTTCTCAGTGAGTTGGCTGCGGCCGAGGATCTCAAATGCCCATTTATTTTATTGTCCGGGAACAGCGATCCTCGTCTCAGTGCCAAGGCTTTCGGCGTGGGTGCGCAGGATTTCCTGTCAAAAAATGAACTGACGCCCGCGATTCTGGACCGCGCTATCCAGCACGCGCTGGCGCGGTTTCATGGGGCACGACGGCAACAGAAGGCAATAGACGCCGCGGCTGAGTGGGGGAACATCCTCCGAGCCGCGGAGGAGGGGTCAGGGATCGGCACCTACTACTGGGACGTGGAGACCGGAGCCACACGCTTCGGGGGGCAGTATCTTGGCCTGTACGGTCGAACGCCGGGTGATGTACCCTTGTCCATCGAGGAATGGATGGAACGGGTCCACCCCGGGGATCGCGCTCGGGTGAAGGCAGAGTTCGAGCGGTCGCTCGATCTGGGAGCCGAATTCAGTTCCATCTTCCGTGTGGTCTGGCCGGATGCAACGGTCCACTGGCTGATGAGCCGCGGCGCTGTGAGCATCGATGCGGTCACCGGCGGTCGCCGAATGACGGGGATCAACGTGGACATCAGCGAAACCAAGGCTACGGAGGAGGCGCTACTGTCATCCAATTCCGAGTTGCAGGAGTTCGCGTTTATGGCGGGGCATGACTTGCAGGCACCGCTGCGTACCGTTAGCGTGTTCACGGAACTGCTGGATCGAACGTTCGCCTCACACCCTGACGTGCGAATTCGGCAAGCGATTCAGGAGGTGATGCGAGGGTCGGAGCGGATGCGTTCGCTGATCGACGACCTCCTCCAGTTTGCGCAGGCGGGACACGAGTCGGAGCATGTGGTGGTTCGAAAGCCCCTGCAATATGCGTTGGATTTGGCTCTGGCTAATCTCCGCTTCGACATCGAAGCAAGCGGGGCGCGGATAGCTACCGAAGGACTCGAAACGGTTTGTTCTTTTGGCAACGACCTCGCTCACGTATTCCAGAACCTTATCGGCAACTCGATCAAGTACAGACGACCGGGGATTGCGCCAGAGATTCGCGTGAGTTGCGCAGCCGCCAAAGATGGCTACGTCATCGCCGTGAAAGACAACGGGATGGGGTTCGGGATGAAGGACGCCGACACGATCTTTCAGCCCTTTCAGCGGCTGATGAACCAGGATATCGCCGGAACCGGGCTGGGACTCCCGATTTGCAAGCGGCTTGTAGAACGACATGGGGGGAAGATCTGGACGGAGTCGGAACCGGGCGTGGGTTCGACCTTTTACTTCACTCTGCCTGCGACATACCGGCCGAAACACGGTGTTAACTAACCCGCTTGCGGCCAGAAAGGCGGATGGCGTTCCGTTGCCCGAATGCCAGGTTCACGCGTCTACGCTGGCTGGCTAAACTTGAGGTGAGGCCAGTGTGCAGGAGTACCGAAACTCAGCGTTCGTTCGTTTTCTGATCGTGCTTAGCGCGGGTTTTGCGTTGCTGATCCTGTTGTTAGGTACGTCAGCGTGGCTGAGCATTAATGCGATTCGCACGACGGAGGCCACGGCCGGGCAACTGGTAGAGGAGCAAAGGGCAACGCTCCGGTTGATCGGAGACATCGAACAGGAGCAGGACAGCCTCAGCGCGATATTTTACTCGCTGGCGGTGGATCAGAGCCCGAACAATCTTGAGACCGCCCGGGCGAAGCTGGCAAATCTGGAGGTCACGATCCGGCGAACGCTCGATGCCGGTATGTCGTCGGCCCATCCTGACCACTGGAGCGACGTGCGCAACGCGTTGGATGCGTTCCTTGCCGAGGGCAGAATTGTGATCGAAACGGCAAGGCTGCCGCGAGTCGCCTTCTTCCGAAACCATGAGGTCCTGATCACGGCGCTGGGAAAACTGGCTACCGTGAATTTCGACGAAGCAGCCGCCGCTGAGGCGACGCAGGCGAAGGCGGCGAGCGAACGGGTCCGGTCATCGGTGATACTGCTGGCGGCAGCGCTGGTGATTGCCGTGGTGGGGGCGGTGATGACGGTCCGAAGCGTGACCGGGATGTTCCGCCAACTGCAATGGCAGGAGCTGGAACTGGCGGGGCTCTCGTCGCGGACCATGGCGGATCAGGAGGAGACCGCTCGCCGGTTTTCCAGAGAGCTTCACGACGAGTTTGGGCAGACGCTGACCGCGATCGAGGCGAGTCTGGTTTCAATGCACAACTCCGGGCAATACAACGCAGAGAGAATGGAAGACGCGCTAATCATGGTGAAGGCGGCGATCGGCAACGCGCGCGAGCTGTCGCAGCTGCTGCGGCCCAGTATTCTGGACGATTTCGGGCTGGATACGAGCTTAGCGTGGCTGGCGGAGAGCTTCTCACAGCGCACGGGCATACAGGTAGAATACGTTTCTTCGGGGGTGGAAAGGCCCGGAGGGGACATTGAGACACAGTTGTTTCGCATTGCGCAGGAGGCACTCACGAACGTGGCGCGGCACGCGGACGCATCGCTGGTTCGAATGGAGCTGGAACGTAAGGGCGACCGGCTGACAGTGACGGTCACCGACAATGGAAGCGGGTTGAGCCAGAGTCAGTCGGACGGAGGGTCGCGTGCGCGGTCGGGGCTCGGCCTGGTGGGGATGCGTGCTCGTGCCAGAGCGGCGCGGGGCGAACTGACGGTGTCCTCATCGGCCGGTAAGGGCGTCACGATCCGGGCGGAACTGCCGGCCCCGGTGCAGGCTAAGGAGACGGCAAATGCCGCGCAAAATTCGCATCATACTGGCGGATGATCACGCCATGGTCAGGAAGGGCTTTTCGCTCATCCTGGGCCAGGAGCCGGATATGCAGATCATCGCCGAAGCGGGTTCCGGCAAGGAGGCGATCCGCCTTGCAAAAGAACTGAAGCCGACCATCCTCGTGATGGATGTGGCGATGCCGGACATGAACGGTGTGGAGGCGACGCGGCAGATCTCCGAACAGGGTATCGAGTGCCCGGTGCTGATTCTGAGCATGCACAAAGACGCCGTTTACGTGCGGGAGTCACTGCGCGCGGGGGCGAAAGGGTACCTGCTGAAGGGTTCCATCGATCAGGATCTGCTGAAGGCCGTTCGGGCGGTGGCGGGCGGCAATGGCTTTCTGTCTCCGGAGATATCGGGGACTTTGCTGGAGGATTACCAGCAAACTTCAGATCCGTTCGACCTTCTGACGGCGAGAGAGCGGCAGGTGTTGCAACTGCTGGCTGAGGGTCAGGTGGCGAAAGAGATCGCGTCAGCGCTGGATATCAGCGTCTACACGGTGGATGCTCACCGGGGCCGGATCATGAAGAAGCTGGCGCTGCGCAGTTTGGGTGAGCTGGTCAAGTTCGCGATGCGCAAAGGGCTGGTTCACTAGGCTGCGTTCTTACGCAGGACCCAGGTGGTCATGGAGCGCTGGTTCTGAACGACGGTGGTCTTGAGCGGGTCCAGGAGCTGTGCATCGAGCTTTCTGGTGAGTTCCAGCAGGTATGCCTCGTCAACGAGGTAGCGTTCGGAACCGTCGGGCAGGAGGAAGCGTCGCTCGCCGAGGGGCTGTATTTGATGCTCGGTGCCGATGCTGGAAGCGAGCCGGCAGAAGAACATGCCGCCAGGCACGAGGAGGCGCCAGCAACCGTGCAGCATCTCGAGGAAGTTCTCATCGGACTCGGCGAAGTGAAGAACGGCGCTACAGATGACGAAGTCGACCGAGACGTCAGCGAACGACATGGCCTGTAGTGATTCGATACGGAAGTTCTCGGGCGGGATTTCCGGCGCGAGTTCCGCGGCTAACTGCCGGACGGACTGAACGGCCCAGGCGCTGGCATCGGCACCGAAGATCTGGTAGCCGAGAGCAGCTGCGGTACGCAGGAGGTAAACGAGATTCCGTCCGTTGCCGCAGCCAGCGTCGAGGATGCGCATGCCGGGTAGGATGCGGCCGCGAAGAAGCTGATCGAAAAGGTAGATATCGATTTGGCCG